>JABFRC010000195.1 GCA_013141375.1 Methylococcaceae bacterium
AAAATTTATACAGCGAAACCGCGCCCCCCGTGTCCAAATTGAGTATGACGTAGAGCTTTATGGTTCTGAAAAGAAAGTCCAACTGCCCTTTGTGATGGGTGTGCTTTCAGATCTTTCCGGCAAACCTTCGGAACCACTACCCGCCATCGCCGACCGCAAATTATTGGAAATTGATGTTGATAACTTCGACGACCGCCTCAAAGCAATGAAACCTCGAGTCGCTTTTCAAGTTGCCAATACACTGACCGGCGAAGGCAATCTCAATGTCGACATCACTTTTGAAAGCATTGACGATTTCTCCCCAGCCGCTGTAGCCAAAAAAGTGGCCGGCTTGGACAAAATCCTGGAAGCCAGAACCCAATTATCCAACCTGATTACATACATGGATGGCAAAACCGGCGCAGAAGAATTGATTGCCAAACTAATCAACGACCCTGCCTTGTTACAGTCGCTTGCAGCTAAAGCCAAACCGGCTGATAGCGCGCCAGGCTCCGAAACTTCAGAAACTAGCGAGGGCTGATTATGGCAGAACTAGAAAGTCAACAAGCACAAGGCAGCACTCAGACGTTAGAACTGGATGACTTTTCCGCCTTATTATCCAAGGAATTCAAACCGGGTACTGAGGCCGCAAACCAAGTTTCAACCGCGGTTACCACCTTGGCGGAATTTGCGTTAAAAGATGTTTCCAAAATCTCTGATGATGCCATCAAAACCATACAATCAATCATTGGCAGTCTTGATCAAAAAATATCAGAACAATTAAATTTGGTGCTGCATAGTCCGGACTTTCAAAAACTGGAAGGTGCATGGCGCGGTTTACATTATTTGGTCAACAATACTGAAACCGACGAAATGCTCAAAATTCGCGTTTTGAACATTTCTAAAAACGAATTAGGCAAAACGCTTAAAAAATTCAAGGGCACCGCCTGGGATCAAAGTCCGTTATTCAAGAAGCTATACGAAGAGGAATACGGCACATTTGGCGGTGAACCTTTCGGCTGCTTAGTAGGCGATTATCATTTTGACCATAGTCCGCCAGATGTCGAATTACTCGGCGAAATCTCCAAAATCAGCGCCGCATCGCATACCCCATTTATCTCAGGGGTTGCGCCTTCAGTGCTGCAAATGGATAGCTGGTCTGAACTTGCCAATCCGCGCGATTTAACCAAAATATTCCAAACCCCGGAATATGCCGCCTGGCGTTCATTGCGTGAGTCTGATGATTCTCGCTACATTGGCTTGGCGATGCCGCGTTTTCTTAGCCGCTTGCCTTATGGCGCGAAAACCGACCCCGTCGAAGAATTTGATTTCGAGGAAGATACCTCAGGGGCTGACAGCAAAAAATACACTTGGTCCAATGCTGCTTATGCAATGGCTGTAAATATCAATCGTTCGTTCAAACTCTATGGCTGGTGTTCGCGCATTCGAGGCATCGAATCTGGCGGCTCGGTTGAAGGTTTGCCGGTACATTCATTCCCCACTGATGATGGCGGTGTAGACATGAAATGTCCTACTGAAATTGCCATTACCGACAGACGCGAAGCCGAACTGGCTAAAAGCGGATTTATGCCGTTGATTCACAAGAAAAACACCGACTTTGCGGCATTTATCGGCGCGCAATCTCTGCAAAAACCGGCGGAATATCAAGATCCTGATGCGACGGCAAATGCCAATCTTGCTGCAAGATTGCCGTATTTATTCGCCACTTGCCGTTTTGCGCATTACCTCAAGTGCATCGTCAGAGACAAAGTCGGCTCGTTCAAAGAAAAAGAAGACATGCAGCGCTGGCTCAACAGCTGGATTATGCAATATGTCGATGGCAACCCGGCCACTTCCAGTGAAACCACCAAAGCGATGAAACCCTTGGCGGCGGCTGAAGTTAGAGTAGAAGAAGTGGAAGGCAATCCAGGCTATTACCGCTCGCAGTTCTTTTTGCGCCCCCATTATCAACTTGAAGGCTTAACGGTGTCGTTGCGTTTGGTATCCAAATTGCCGTCTGCCAAAGGCTTGTAATTTTTGGTCACTCTTGAAGAGTCCGGATTCAAGAGTGAAGTCTGTTATTCAACCGGACAAAACTCGCAAGACCCAATTTAATCGCTATAGGAGATAAATCATGGCTGTAGATATTTTTTTAAAGGTTGAAGGTCCACCAATTAAAGGTGAATCACTTGACGATAAACACAAAGAAGAAATTGATGTACTCGCCTGGAGCTGGGGCCTGTCAAACTCAGGTAACGCTCAAACAGGTGGCGGTGCCGGTGCCGGCAAGGTCAATGTACAAGACTTATCGATTACCAAATACGTCGATAAAGCGACCACCGATTTGTTTTTATCAACCGCCAACGGACAACATCACGAAACTGTGACTTTAACAGTTAGAAAAGCGGGCACAACTCCGGTTGAATACTTAAAAATCACATTGACTGAAGTATTGGTGACTTCATTGAGCACAGGTGGTTCAGGCGGCGAAGATAGATTAACTGAAAACATCTCGTTAAATTTTGCCAAGGTCAAAGTGGAATATACCCCGCAAAAAGCCGATGGTTCTGCCGAAGCAACGCAGGAGATCATTTGGGACATCGCAAAAAACGTCAAGGGTTAATACAACTCCTGATTGTGTTATTGATGCGCCCGCCTTGCTGCGGGCGTATCTATTAACGATGTTTACATCCTCTTTTCAAGGAGTTTTGCGATGCTTTTGCAAGCAGAATCAAGTTTACATCAAGGCAATTTGATCGACGCCTTGAAGAATTTGCAGGATCAAATTAGAAAAGAACCCGCTAATCCCAAGCTCAGGATCTTTCTTTTCCAAATATTGGTAGTGTTAGGACAATGGGATCGCGCGTTAACCCAGCTCAAAGTATTGGGCGAACTCGATGCATCCAACCTGCTGATGGTGCAAACCTACCAAGCGGCCATCTTGTGTGAAGCCTTGCGTACTGATGTCTTTGCCGGCAAGCGCTCACCCTTGATATTTGGCGAGCCACAACAATGGCAAGCGCTTCTTATCGAAGCATTACGCCTGGATTCCGAGGGGCATTTCAATGAAGCCAAATCCCTGCGCGATCAGTCCTTGGAGTTAGCACCAGCCACATCAGGTTCGATTGACGGCACTGCCTTCGAATGGATTGCCGATGCCGATACCCGTTTGGGCCCCACTCTGGAAGCCTTTGTCAATGGCCGTTATTATTGGATTCCTTTCCAACAAATCCAAAAAATCGTCATCGAAAAACCAACCGATTTACGTGATGTCGCCTGGCTGCCGGTGCAATTCATCTGGATTAACGGCGGCGATGCCAGCGGCTTGATCCCCAGTCGTTACCCTGGTTCCGAATTATCAGCAGACCCCATGATTCAACTTGCCCGCAAAACTGACTGGAAAGAATCTGCCGGCGGCACCTTTCTCGGCGCCGGACAGCGCTTATTGGCAACCAATATCGATGATTACGCCCTGCTGGATACGCGTGAAATCTTGCTGAATACAGAGCCTTCGGACGCTTAATGGCCGAGCTATTACACTCAGAGCGGCTGCAACCCTCCCTGCTGGACCGCCTTACCGATGATGCTCCGGATAGCACCAGCGAATCAAGGGAGCAACGCGTGCTGTCTTTCCGCCAATTGCGACAAAGTGTGCTGCGCGACTTGAGCTGGTTGCTCAATGCTTCGGCATTAGAATCCATGGTTGATTTGTCAGAAGTTCCTTTTGCTGCACGCTCCGTCATTAACTACGGCACACCAGCGCTCTCAGGCACCAATGTCTCCAGTGTCGATCTATCGAGAATCGAGAAAAAAATAAAACAGGCCATCATTGATTTCGAACCCAGAATTTTGCCTAATTCTCTAAAACTTGACCTGATCACGACGGATCAACAAATGAACCAACAGGCCATGTGCTTCAAAATAGAAGGTGATCTATGGGCACAACCCTTGCCGATTCATCTTTATATTCGCAGTGACCTGGATCTTGAAACTGGTGAAGTCACTGTCAAGGATTTGGGTGGATAACAATGGATCCTCGCCTGCTCAAATATTACAACCGCGAACTTCAACATGTGCGCGAAATCGGTGCCGAATTTGCCGCTGAATTTCCCAAGATTGCCGCCAGGCTAGGCCTGGACGCGTTCGAATGCTCCGATCCTTACGTTGAGCGATTATTCGAAGGTTTTGCTTTTATGGCCGCCCGGGTTCAGCTTAAAGTCGATGCCGAATTCCCTACCTTTACCCAGCATTTGCTGGAAATCATTTATCCGCATTACCTATCGGCAACACCGTCAATGACGGTGGTTGAATTCAAGCCAAACCTGACTGAAGAAAGCCTTGCTGATGGCTTTCTGATACCACAAGACAGCTCGCTGCGCAGCCAAATTGCCAAAGGCGAACAAACTGCCTGCGAATATACAACGGCACATCCCCTACATTTATGGCCACTGGAAGTAAGCCAAGTAGATTATTTGCCGTCTCTGGCCGCCATCTCCAGTCACGGCATCACGCCGCCCAAGTATTTGCCGAACGCCAAAGCCGCCATTCGTATCGTTTTGCGCAGCACTGCAGGCGTCCACTTCAATCAAATTAAAATCGATCAACTGCCCTTATTTTTGCGCGGCACTGGCGGCATACCGTATCGCCTCTATGAACAATTTCTAGCCAATGCCAAAGTGCTTGCCTGCAAATTCAAGGACGGCTCTTTCTCCAAAGTTACTTTTGCTAGCGACCGCATTGTGCGCGGTTTAGGCTTTGAGAAAGAAGAGGCCATGCTCAAACAAACACCTCGCTCATTCGATGGCTATCGAATACTGCAGGAATACTTCGCTTTCCCGGAACGCTACCTGTTTGTTGAGTTAAACGGCTTGTCATCTTTGATTGCCGACTGTGACAGCGACGAGTTAGAACTTTTCGTTTTGCTGGACAGAAGCGATAGCCACCTAAACAATGCCCTGGATAAATCCAATTTGGCATTGTTTTGCGTGCCTGCCGTTAACTTGTTCCCAAAGCGTTCTGATAGAATTCATGTCGATCATCATCAATCTGAATACCATGTCGTCGTCGACCGCACTCGACCAATGGATTACGAAGTATTTAGCATTAATGATGTGGCCGGTTATGGCGGCGATCTGCAAAGCGAACAAGCATTTTTGCCTTTTTATGGTTCCAAGACCGCCTTTCAGAATCAGTCTGAAACCGCATTTTATATGGCCCGACGCCAAAAGCGCGTGCTGTCTACCAAACAACGACGCGAGGGCGTTCGGTCCAGCTATATTGGCAGCGAGTTGTTTATTTCACTCGTCGATTCGGCACAAGTGCCGTACTCAAAAGACATTAAGCAATTGGGCATGGATACGCTTTGCACCAATCGCGACTTGCCTTTGGTTATGCCGGTCGGTTTGGGTGATACGGACTTTACCCTGCAAATCAGCGCACCGGTAAAATCCATTCGCTGTATTTCAGGTCCGACACGCCCAGTGCCGGCAGCATTTGAAGGCGACAGCGTCTGGCGTTTGATTAACCATCTCTCGTTAAATTATCTCTCCCTGATCGACAACGATGCCAAACAAGGCGCTTTGGCACTGCGTGAGCTGTTAAGCCTATATGCAGACAATCGGGAAATTTCAATCAAGAAGCAAATAGAAGGCGTGGTGTCTGTCTCTGCCAAAAATGTCGTCAGGCGCATAGATTCCAAAGGGCCGATGGTGTTCGGGAGAGGCCTGGAAATCTCACTGCTGCTGGATGAATCAGCCTTCGAGGGAGGCGGATATTTTTTACTGGGCACCGTACTTGAACAATTTTTTGCACGCTATGTTTCAATCAATTCATTTGTTGAAACCGTAATCCTTACAACTGATCGTGGCGAGGTGGCTCGATGGCCAGTGAGAATCGGACGTCGACACACCCTTTAATAGCCGAGCTTGAAGAAGCAGCTTACCGCTTCGATTTTTTCGAAGCGCTACGCCTAATCGAGTCGTTAAATCCCGACAAACCCAGACTGGGTACAGGCATAAAAGCCAGGGATGATGCCGTGCGACTTTCGCAGGAACCGGAAATGCAATTTGCCCCGTCCGCATTGTCCTCGTATTCCGTTGGTAACAAAGGTGTGCCTCGCTTAGCTGTTAACTTCTTCGGCCTATTCGGCCCTAACGGCGCGCTGCCCTTACATCTGACCGAATACGCCAGAGAGCGTTTAAGACATCATCACGACCCCACTTTCGCGCGGTTTGCCGACATTTTTCATCATAGGATGATCAGCCTATTTTACCGTGCCTGGGCCAATGTTCGGCCAACAGTCACTTATGATCGGCCCGAATCTGATCGTTTTGAATTTTATGTTGGCTCTTTAATGGGCATCAGTGGCGAGGCTTATCACAATCGAGACACACTTTCAGACCGCGCCAAGCTTTTTTATTCAGGCCATTACGCCTCACAAACCAAGAACCCGGAAGGCCTGCTGGCGATTATTGCCGATATTTTATCCATTAAGGTGCAGCTCGAGGAGTTCGTTGGCGAATGGATGGAAATTCAGCAAAAAGACTACAGCCGATTAGGCTATACACCAGACATCGCCACACTGGGCCAATCCGTTTTATTGGGAGCGTATGTTTGGGGTTGCCAGCATAAATTCAGACTCGTGTTGGGGCCGTTAAGACTAGAGCAGTATTTGTCTTTATTACCCGGCGCGGTGGCACTAGCGCAGTTAGTCTCTATTGTCAGGAATTATCTTGGCGATGAATTGGTGTGGGATGCCAAAATGATTCTTAAGCGCGAAGAGGTGCCTGCTGAATTGGTGCTGGGAACATCATTATTACCTCGCGCATCCTCACTAAATGGCAACGCCCGACTCGGTTGGAGTATGTGGCTAGGGCCCCGACCTGACCGGCACGATGCGGATGACTTAACCCTTAACCCTTTTTTTAAATCCAACGCTACTTAAATTTACTCAATTTCACTTCATTCATAGGCAAAAACCATGGCAGAAATTAGCCGCGTTAAACTGTTTGGAAAATTAAACCGTGTTTGCTACAAAGCCATCGAAGGCGCAACGGTTTTCTGTAAACTCAGAGGTAATCCCTATGTAGAGCTGGTGCATTGGTTCAATCAATTGCTGCAACTGCAGGATTCGGACTTGCATCGCATCATCAAACATTACAATCTGGACTCTTCCCGAATTGCCAAAGATGTCACCGATGCACTGGACCGCCTGCCGCGTGGTTCGACATCCATTTCCGATTTCTCAACTCACATCGAAGACTCCGTTGAGCGCGGCTGGGTTTTCGGCACACTTTTATTTGGCGACAGCCAAGTCCGCAGCGGATATTTAGTGGTCGGTTTATTGAAAACCAAACAGCTGCGCAACGAGCTGATTAGCATCTCCAAAGAATTTGAAAAGCTCAAGCCCGATACAGTCTCTGATGAATTAGCACAGATAATCTCGGGCTCACCGGAAGACGATTTAGGTTCAACCGATGGCCTACACGTCGGCGCAGCTCCAGGCGAAGCCAGTGGCGCCATTGCCCCGGCCGCAATGGGCAAACAAGAAGCGCTTAAACAATTTACCGTTGATCTGACCGAACAAGCCCGCAACGGCAAAATCGATCCTATCGTCGGCCGCGATGAAGAAATTCGCCAAATCATCGACATCCTGATGCGCCGTCGCCAAAATAACCCCATTCTCACTGGCGAAGCCGGCGTCGGTAAAACCGCCGTGGTGGAGGGTTTTGCATTGAAAATCGTCGCCGGTGACGTGCCGCCTTCCTTACGCGATGTCAGCTTGCGCACCTTGGACGTTGGCTTGCTGCAAGCCGGTGCCAGTATGAAAGGCGAATTTGAAAACCGCCTGCGCCAAGTCATTGAAGAAGTCCAATCCTCACCCAAGCCCATCATCCTGTTTATCGACGAAGCCCATACTCTGGTCGGTGCGGGTGGCGCAGCCGGAACCGGGGATGCCGCTAATTTACTGAAACCCGCTTTGGCACGCGGCACCCTCAGAACCGTTGCCGCGACCACTTGGGCCGAATACAAAAAACATATCGAAAAAGATCCCGCCTTAACCCGCCGTTTTCAGGTGGTCCAGGTACTAGAGCCTAGCGAAGAAAAAGCCATCGGCATGTTGCGCGGCGTTGTATCGGTGCAAGAAAAACATCATCAGGTACTCATTCTTGATGAAGCGCTGGAAGCTGCTGTAAAGCTATCACATCGCTATATTCCTGCCAGACAATTGCCGGATAAGGCCGTCAGCTTACTGGATACCGCCTGTGCCCGCGTCGGTATCAGCCAGCATGCAGTGCCTGCCGAAGTGGACGATAGCCGCAAACGTATTGAAGCACTGGAAACCGAGCTGCAAATTATTGGCAGGGAAAAAGCGGTTGGTGTGGATGTCACGGCAAGAGAGCAGCAAGCCGGCGAAAAACTTGAAGCCGAAAAACAACGTCTTGCCGAATTGGACATGCGCTGGAATGCAGAGAAAGAGCTGGTTGCCAAAATTCTTAAATTACGCGCCAAACTGAGAAAGGGAGGTCATCCAGTGGATAAAGCTGAAGACACCTCAACAGAAACTGATGTTCAAAATACTGAGCAACAAGACCGTGAAGCCTTATTAAATGAACTCAAAGACCTGCAAGCCAAACTGCACGAGCAACAAGGTGAATCTCCACTGATCTTACCCACCGTCGATCATCAGGCCGTTGCTGCCGTGGTGCAGGACTGGACCGGCATACCGGTAGGACGAATGGTCAAAAACGAAATCGAAACCGTCCTCAAACTAGCTGACAATCTTGAACAACGGATTATCGGTCAACGTCATGCCCTGGAAATGATCGCAAAACGGATCCAAACCTCTCGCGCCGGACTGGATAACCCCAACAAACCGATCGGTGTGTTTATGCTGGCCGGTACCTCCGGGGTCGGCAAAACCGAAACGGCGCTGGCTTTGGCAGAAGCGCTGTATGGCGGCGAGCAAAATATCATCACCATCAACATGAGTGAATATCAGGAAGCCCATACCGTTTCAACCTTGAAAGGTGCACCTCCCGGTTATGTCGGTTATGGCGAAGGCGGTGTGCTCACAGAAGCCGTCCGCCGCAGACCCTACAGCGTTGTGCTGCTAGACGAAGTCGAGAAAGCCCATCCCGACGTGCATGAAATCTTCTTTCAAGTGTTCGACAAGGGCTGGATGGAAGATGGCGAAGGCCGGGTAATTGATTTCAAAAACACCTTGATACTGCTGACCACTAATGCGGGTACCGACCTGATTTCCGGTCTGTGCAGTGACCCGGAACTGATGCCGGAACCCGAAGGTATCGCCAAAGCCCTGCGTGAACCGTTGCTTAAGGTATTTCCGCCCGCCTTACTGGGCCGTCTGGTCGTCATTCCTTACTACCCATTGAATGACGAAATGATCGGCGCCATTGCCAGGCTACAACTGGGACGCATCAAAAAGCGCATCGCCGAAAGCCACAAAGTTCCTTTTACCTACGACGACGAGGTCATCAAGCTTATCGCCAGCCGATGCACTGAACTGGAAAGCGGCGGCCGAATGATTGATGCGATTCTGACCAATACTGTGTTACCAAAAATCAGTGAAGAATTTTTAACCAGGATGGTGGAAGGCAGACCGATTGACCGGGTTCATGTCAATGTGCAGGACGGCGAGTTTGGGTATGGGTTTGAATAAATTCTAGTGGTTCCAAGAATAAAACTAAATGCGTCGTTTCAAGTATTGAGTTTTACAATGTAGTGTTATTTATAAGCTTATTAAGGACAAAAGAATGGCAGTTGAAATTAAGGGGTCAGTAGGTAGATTGGGCAACAATAATGCGGACGATGTGGTAACCGTTCAGCAGTTGTTACTTCAGCAAGGACTGGCAATTGGGCAAGCAGATGGTCAATGTGGGCCCAGGACGATTGCAGGTATTACCACATTTCAATCCGGTTTTTTAAACCATCCGGATGGTCTAGTGGAGCCAAGAGGTAAGACATTACAGCGCTTAAACATGGTTGGGTTTAAACCCAGCACAACAAGCAGTGTGGCACCTAAGGTAACTTCGCCGCAGGCGATAAATCAGGCGGTACCGAGCGAAGTTTCCGGTTCCATTACACGCTTGGTTCGGCGTTCCAGCTTGGGTGTGTTAAATCCAGGTCTGGGTGCGGTGAACAATACCTATATGATTGACAAACTTGGTAAACCACGCGAATCGTTTAGCGCAGATTGCCAAGCAGTAACCAATGATCGTTTGAAAAAATATATACATACCGCTTCGGTTGGTCCTTTCAGAGCAACTGGGTTAAAACCCGCAGTGGAAAGTTTGCGGGTAATCATGAGTGAAATTTCGACAAAGCATCCTGATATTTATACCGCCCTAGGCTCAGCAGGCATGTTGTGTTGCCGCTATGTTCGCGGCTCAACAACGTCCATTTCTAATCATTCATGGGGAACTGCGATAGATTTGACTTTGAAGGGCGTTCTGGATAAGCGCGGTGATGGCATGGTGCAATATGGCTTAACCTTAATGGCCCCGATTTTTAATAGCCATGGCTGGTATTGGGGGGCTGCTTTTCATACGGAAGATGCGATGCATTTTGAAGTGGGCCGAGCCTTATTGGAAACATGGTTGCCCGATTTAAAATAAAGGCTAGTAACAATAGCCGCTGCCGATTGCATTAATATCTTGGAGTTTGTATGCAAATTTTGTACATGATTTTGGTTGGTTTGGTTTGGTTTGCGAGCGATGTCGCCGCAGCGCCTCCGACTACTGGAGCGGTCGAGGTTAAATCGAATTCGGCAGTAGGTCGCAAAGATTGTCAAGTCGTTCCACCTGTCGAATGGACTGATAGCACGATTATTTGGGATGGACCATGTCAAACGGGTAAGGCGCACGGGGAAGGGGTGCTGCGTGCCTATAAAAAAGGTGCAGACACATTGCTGTTCTTAGGCAATATCGAACATGGTGAGTTGGATATAGGTGTGATTGACGGCCCGGAAGGCTATATCGCCGGGCAATTTTCCCACGGTAAATTGGTGCTGGAAGTCGAGCGTAATGTGATAATTAAGGCTTTTCGTAGCGCAAGTAATGCGGCGAAATCCTACAGTCAGCGCTTGAAACAAGCGGGAAATCAGAAGTCGGCGGCATTTTATTTGAAAAAAGCCCGGAAACTAGAGCAGCAAATGGATTAAGAATTATAGGATTAGCAAGGTCGAGTAGCCCCAAGGAACTGCCCCTTGAGGCTCTCACAGAACCGGACGTGAAACTCTCGCTTCATCCGGCTCTTATCATTCAACCTCAAATTTACCAATGGGCAAACAACCCGGGATTTCTCCCTTTGAAAGCACTGACTCGTCCAATGGCTTGTGCAGTGCTTCTGAGCTTTTTGTATTTGCGTTTTGCCCAACAACTCAACGCGATAAGTCGTAATAGCGATAGCGTATTACGCCAAATCGAAGGCTACATTCTATATTTCTGGCGTGGTTGATTTTTTGTAAAGTGAACGCATGAACGACGACATAACCGTATTTAAACCCAACATAGCAAGTAGGGCGCAATAACCAACGGGCATTGCGCCGTATGTTGGCATTCAATCATGCGGCGTAATACGCTGTCGCTATTACGCCCTACTTGCTGAGTATTTTTAATTACAACCCAATAGCTGTTGATTTTTTCACCTAGATTTGTTCAATCATAATTATGGATAACAACTTTTTCTACAAGATAAAATTAATATCTCGATGAGCAATAAAATTAAATCAGCGGAAAAACTGCAGCATGCCATTGCAGTTCATCAATTAAAAAAGGTGGAATGCTCAAGGCAATCCACCTTTTTAAAATGTTCTTATGCCGCCGTTAGAATTCTAGCCTAGTTCCCAGCACCAATTTGTTGCTGTTAATGTCGTCATATCCCTGAAGCGTTTCAAATGCCAAGAAGGCTGAAACGCCACCTGAAAGCACGCTGGAAACCTCTGCACCAAACGTATAATAATCCCTGATGGGCAGGCCACTGGTCATATTGAATACTCTTCCTGTTGGGTCTTCAACAAAACGAGTCTGCACTTTACGCACGCCATCAAGATATTGGTGATGCCATTCACCGCGTAATTGCGGAATCAGCACGCCCCATGGAAAACTGATGGCATAGGATGTCTGGATGCCCACCGTAGATATTGCAGACTCGATGGTTTGCTTGCCAAATTGCACTGCGCCGATACTGCCGGTTTCTTTAAACCCGTCGACATTCAGATTGAAATATTCGCCGCGCGCATATGGAGCAATTGTCAGCGCTTTAATATTAAAATCGTATCCACCGCCCCAGCTAAATGCATATTGACCGCCATCGGGCGAGCCTTTGGCAACAGAAGATCCCAATCCCACCAAATTGATGTTGCGCAGTGTGTCGTAATGAAAGCCACCATAAGAGGCACTGCCTTCTACATGCAGCGCATCAGTGATGTTATAGGTACTATAGATGGCGCCGGTATAACTATCATTATCTGTCTCACCGCGGCTTTGATCAAAAGCAGCATTATTGTGGCGATAAGAAAATAAGCTGCCAACAACCCAGTTATCTTGCAGACGGTAATCCGCGCCAACAACAAATTCATGGTTGTCGAAATCAAACCCGGTAAGCTTAGGCGTGGTGTAGCGCGATCCGAAATTGCTGTCGACCTTACCCCAGAAACCCAATCGAGAAAACTCCTCATCACCTGCGCCAGCGCCAATATTTTTACGATTTTTCAATCTGAAATAATCTGCAGGCTGGGTCGTTTTCCCGCCATTAACACGCGCCGCCAATGAACCCATGCCGAAAATTTGATCGGGATTAAGACTTTTGACATTGGCTAAAGAATTGCCTGCACTACATATAGATGAAGTACCATCAGTTTTGTTATTACAAGCACTTAATGTGTTAAAAACCGCTGTCTCATTTTTATTCAAGGCATTTGCGGGTTGTGAACCAACCGCCGCCATCAGCAAACCGATGGTCAACAAAGATGGCCGAGATAAGCTGCCAGGCCGTAAGGTAAATCGTGATTTTTGCATTATCCATCTCCAGGATTGTGAATAGTGTATCTAGTTATAAATTCAAAAAAGCATTAAGCCTATGGGCTTATCGACTATAAATCTTCTCTGCCTTGATTTATAGTCATGGCCTATCGTAGATGGCTATTGAACCTGTACTGGCAATTGCGGATCCGGAGTATCCGAACTGCAGTTATTACCCAGCACTTGGCGCAATAAGCTAACGGCATGCGCATCATTCCACATCAAATTGAACGTCACCAGCGAATTGGGCATGGTGTGGTTACTAATAAGGTTAGGTGTTCCACCGCATACCATTGCACCAATATTGTCATCTCGATACCAACTGCCTAGCTCCTCTGAGTTATCAAAAGGATGCGGCATACCATCCCGATTGATGGCGATATGACAAGTTCGACAGTACCTAGCATTTACATCTTTATAAAGGTGTTCTACGTCCACACCAGGTAAATAATTATTCTGCGTAGCTATTTTCCAATCATCCGGCCAGTATGTTTCGTCCAAATTATTCCCAGAAGAATACCAAGCATTGATCAAAGTACGCTCAATGCTTGTCGGATTAGTTTGTAAGACAATATTATTCAATTGATGAATTGACGCTTGCTGTTCATCTTTACTTAAGCCAGGTTGATCAGTGGCAAATAGAAAATTTCCCACGTCGTAGGGAAGAAAATGCCCGCCAATATCCGGCGAACCGGTTCCATCTCCAGGGAAATGACCATCGTATTGATCACCACCATGACAAGCTACACAGGTGCCAGGCACATATTTCTCCTGGCGTCCATCCAGGTTTATGGACAGGCTTAACTGACCATTTGGCGCAAATACATAAAAACGTACATAAGGTTTGCCGCCACTTACAGGGGACATATAGTCCATAGCAACGCAAGCAACTTCATTAAGATTATTCAATGCATTGCTGATAGCCGTATTAACATCCTCCTGAGTTACCGGGCTGTTATTTGGCACATTTCCGACGTACTGAGGTCCACTTTGCGGTCCCAAATGATTACATACATAGGCTGCGACCCTGTTTTTAAAACCCGGCGGGGCGGCTTCGCCATCAAAAGCATCTCCCCAACAATCAACATTGCCATCAGCTTTTAGTGCGCAAGTAAAGCTTCTTATCCCTGTTGTAATCTGACTAAAGGGCCCTGAAATGGTAGCGGGAGCCTGTCCATAACTGTTGTCTCCCCAACATGCCATGTTACCATCGGTTTTAAGGCCGCAAGTATGGGCGTCCCCTGCGCTGATTTGACTGAATGAACCCGTAACACTTGCCGGGGCTTGTCCTGAAAAATCTGCTCCCCAACATGTAACGCTGCCATCAGTTTTGATGCCGCAGGTATGATTATTCCCCGCACTCACTTGGCTAAATAAGCCTGGAACACTTGCCGGAGCTTGCCCGGATCCATTCTCACCCCAGCACACCACGCTGTCATCAGTTTTGACCGCACAGCTATGCCAGTAACCGGCACTTATCTGCTTGAAGGTATCAGTTGTCGGGATTGTCTGCGGCGGTTCCCAGCCCGCTAGACATGCTAATGTGTCATTGGTTTTTATCCCGCAAACACCTGCCCATTGCTTAAACGCTCCAACAGGAACCGACAATTGATTGATTCTTCCCCAACATATCAAGGAAGCGTCACTAGTTTTAATGGCACAGGCGAATTCATCAAGGGCATTTACCTGACTGAACTGTCCCGCAGGCGGTGTGGCCTGTCCGTCGATATTACTACCCCAACAAGCAATAGTGTGATCTTCTTTTAATGCACAGGCATGAGCGATACCGGCACTTACACCGACTACCCCAGGCTGATCCGTATAGCTGACGGCATGATGCCGCCGGGTAAGATTTAGATCGATGCGATTAATATAAGTGGCTTTGAATTCCTGAGCGCCGCCCTGAACGTATGGTTCCATCTGCATTTTACGTTTCCAGTCATCAAAGGTGATGGCTCCTGATGGATTCCCTTGTGCATCGCAATTTTGGACCGCTCCAATACTTTTATAATATTGGCAGGCTTGGGATTGAGTCTCCATTCCTTTAAAACCCAGGAATTTTTCGCCGGACGGATGCGCATCAGAGTAATCATAAAGCTCAGTCCCCTTAAAATAGCCGACGCTTTGATTTTCCAATATAGCTGTCATAGATGGCGCATAAGGATCAACAAAGGGTTTCCCGGAATGTGGCAGCACCGCCAGATCAGCAACACGGGTGGAACTTGCATGCGCGTCGACGTAAATCGGAGGCGCTGATTCACATCCAATTTTCACCTGGACGGCATCAGCATTCCAGGGCAAAGCATAATCACCAAAGGCATTTGCACTTACCGTTTTGGGATTTCCGATCGGGAGCTCGTGACCAAGAGAGTCGACCGCAGTAGCTGTCGCTGCAGAATTTACCGCATGGAATTTATCATCGGTGCCGCAAAGGCTGCCATCCCCGAGTTTAACCGCTCCAACAATAAAATCATTTGAAATGGTTCTGGTATAAGGATGGGTAGTCCAATTCCATAGACTCGTTTCATTTTCGTTGCAATACTGGCAATTGACGTTATTCGGTGGGTAAACAATCCTACCACGTGAATCACTTGCCAGCTGACCCAGACTCGTCGTGGGATTCTCAATCAACCCAGGCAAATATATTGCCCGTGGCAATAACCTCGTATCGGAGGAATCAAATACAAGGGCATGATCAGTCACTTCCGCAATATAAAACTCGGAATCATTGGCAAAAGTCTTACCAAACGTAGAAGTCGACTCAAAATCCACCGGGGACGTCACTGGAGGCTGAATACCCAAATTATCTGATATGACTGTCATCCGCCGTGCGGTATAGCCGCCTTGGTTGTTGTAAACCAACACATTGGCAAAATGAATACCTGGCCCAGGAGGCAAGGTCCATATAGTGGACGAAGCGTCGATATTTTCAATACTGCCTTCGCTGACCTTCCATCGATAATGCAAGGGCTGTCCATTAGGGTCGGATGCATTAATACTGACAGTTACTTTGCCGCTTGAAGCAACATTGAGATTGAGAGTAGCCGGTTCGCTCTGATCTTTACCATCCCGAACAACAAGGCTTGCTGTGTAGGTGCCATGCACATCCGGGGTAAAGCTTGGATTGGCAATAGTTCTCGAATTGAGCACGGCTGTGCTGCCATTTGGCCCATTAAGGGTCCACCGATAACCGATTGGATCGCCATCCGGATCAATCGACCCTGCGCCGCTCAGTTGGATAGGTGCCATGGTAAGTCTGGCGTCGGATGCACTAGCTGACGCGATAGGGGGCTTATTGGGTACCTTAATAGCAATTAATTGAGTTATTTGCGGTGCAGGCTGGTAACTTGCATTGCCTGCTTGATTGGCTGCGACTTGGCAAGTACCCACCTTAATGCCTTTTACAGCGCTACCATCGACGCTGCAAATATCGCCTGTCAATGAGCTAAAACTCACCGCCAGACCGGAGGTAGCCGTTGCGCTGACTGTTGCTGATTGTCCCACTGCAATCTTGGGAATTGCGCCAAAACTTAGGGTTTGAGCAAGCGGCTCCGGACCAGGCGTTGGCGTTGGCGTTGGCGTTGGCGTTGGCGTTGGCGTTGGCGTTGGCGTTGGTG
>JABFRC010000101.1 GCA_013141375.1 Methylococcaceae bacterium
TCACCGACCTGGCGCGCAACGAACTGAAAAGCTACAAGCAGTTGCCGATCACCTATTACCAAATTCAAACCAAGTTTCGCGATGAAATTCGGCCGCGTTTCGGCATTATGCGGTCACGCGAATTTGTCATGAAAGATGCTTACTCTTTCCATCTGGATCAGGCTTCGCTTCAAGAAACCTATGACGTGATGTACACGGCCTACACCAATATTTTTACCCGTCTGGGCTTGAAGTTTCGCGCGGTGATTGCGGATTCCGGCTCTATTGGCGGTGCGGTTTCGCATGAATTTCATGTATTGGCGGATTCCGGGGAAGACGCCATCGCGTTTTCAACCGAGAGCGCTTATGCCGCCAATGTCGAAAAAGCCGAGGCTGTTGCGCCTGCAGGTGTTCGCCCACAACCCTCAGCAGAATTGAAGTTAGTTGATACACCAGACCAACACAGCATTGAAGACGTGAGTCGATTTCTTGACGTGACCGCCAGTCAATGTCTAAAAACATTGATTGTTAAGGGCGAAGAGGACAGCTTGGTGGCGCTCTTGTTAAGAGGCAATCATGAGTTGAATGAAATTAAGGCCGAAAAAATTGATGGTGTGTTATCGCCTTTGACCTTTGCCAGCGATGAAGAAGTTTTCACTGCCTGTAAGTGCAAGCCCGGCTCGATTGGCCCCATTGGCTTGACCATCAAAGTGATTGCTGACCGCAGTGTGTCCTTATTGGCCGATTTTGTCGTGGGTGCCAATGTCGATGGCAAGCATTACAGCGGTGTCAATTGGGAACGCGATTTGGCGCTGCCAGCTCAAATTGAAGATTTACGCACCGTGGTAGAAGGCGACACCAGCCCGGACGGTAAAGGCCAAATTACCTTGGCACGCGGCATTGAAGTTGGCCACATCTTCCAGCTGGGTACCAAATACAGCGAAGCGATGAACGCGGGTATCATCAATGAAGGTGGCAAGCATCAAATCATGTTGATGGGGTGTTATGGCATCGGTATTTCCCGAATCGTTGCAGCGGCCATCGAACAAAATCATGATGAAAAAGGCATCATCTGGTCGAGCAATCTCGCGCCATTCCAGGTTGCACTGTGCCCGATGAACATGCAGAAATCAGAGCGCTTAAAAGCGGCAGCAGAGCAGTTATATCAAGACTTGCAAGCTGCCGGTATCGAAGTGCTATTTGATGACCGCAAAGTCCGCGCCGGCTTTATGTTCTCCGACATGGAACTGATCGGCATTCCGCACATGATTGTCCTTGGTGACCGTGGCCTGGATACCGGTACGGTGGAATACAAAGCCAGAACCGGTGGAGAAGAGCACAATCAAGATGTGCCGATGACAGAAATTGTCAGTTTTTTGAAGGCGAAATTGGTTTAGGAAAGCTTAAAGGAGCAGAGCAAAACGCACTAAAAGCCAGGCTGAGCAATCAGGCTGGCTTTTAGTCAAATATATGTTGGGGCGATGTTCTTAATCTCTGTAGATGGATTTAGCGATTCTTTGAGACACCCAAGATAGTCAAATTAGCGTTGGGAAGTTATTAGTTTTTCCAGGCGTCATAAGGCAGCCAAGGTAATCAGTTTTTTCATTAATTCTGCTTGGCTGTGTACTTCCATTTTTTGCATTGTATGTTTAATGTGATTTCTAACGGTTTCCTGTGATCGAAACGTGCTTGAGGCAATATCCGGAATGGAGGGGGTTTTCATAAATTGCAAGGCACATACGGCTTCGCATCTTGATAGATGATAAATCTCTGTTAAGCGTTCAATGGCGGGGTTTTTTTCTTTGTCATGAGTAAAGGTAATAATAAAGCCATCTTTAAAACACTCCCATTGGTAAAGATTTTTTAAAGATGAAATGGGAATAAGTGTGATCTGGCAGGAGTGGCATTGATTGTGGATAGAGGAGGGGAGGTCGTTATTCTTAATGAGCGATAACAGTCGTTGTTCAATAGCCGGGGATTTCATGCCAAAGCGCTTGTCTGAAATAGTGACACAATCCAATTGGCTAATAATGGATATATAAACGGGGTCAGAAAATAAGATGTTTAATTCCTGGTCGACAATAATGTAGCCATCAAAATGCCCATCGATAAAATGAATTACTTGGCTGTTTATTTTATGCCGTTGTTCGGCATGGATGGCCTCATCCAGAGCTGGAATGAGACATTGTAAAGCCTGGGTAAGGTGTTCCTGCTCTGTGTCATCAAAGGCTTGTTTACGATTAACGAGCAGATTGAGGGAGTGATTATGGTTACACGGAATGGATAGGCCGAAACGATGATTCTGACTATTTGGCGGTTTAAATTGGCTGTTGAGTTCTGCGTTATAAATATCTGTAAAGGCTTGGTTATAAAAGATTTTATGCGGGAATTTGCTAATAAAATGATTAAAAATATCCAGCCTGTTTAATTTGTTCTGATACTGTTCCTGATAGTCTAATGGAATCTGAAAACTAAATAAAAAATGTGTTTTTTGTTTCTCAATCAAATCAGTGACCAGCAATGCGCTGGAATCGCAAGCTAGTTGGTTGGCAAGTTCTGTCAAAAATCGGTTCCAAATAACAGGGTTTCCTGGAGCATTCGCCAGTAGTGACTTTAGGTCCACCTTCTCTGTAGTTTGATCCATTGAGCCCCCGCATCATTATTATTAATGGCCTCATAAAATCACCAACTTTATAAAATGAGTTGCATGATTTAGTCAAGAAACCAGCATGATAAATCGCTTGTAAATTGACCCATTTGGGTCATGACGGTATCACAACATGTCGCGTATGCTCAGTAAAAAAAGCTTTCGTTCATTCCATCGGCATAGGAGAGAAGAAAATGAAGAGTTATCGCAATTTGCTGTTTCTTTTTGTGGCTTTGTGGTGTTGTTCTAGCTCTGCCGGTGCTGGCAATCTTGGATCGATTAAAGAAAAACTGAGTGCAGATAAATCATGCGTAAAAATAGCGGAGAAAGGTTTACGATCTATCGCTGAACAACAATCGGAACGCTTTTTAGGCAAAGTCACAGAGGATACGGCCAACTGCAGGGGCGGAAAAAAAGCGTTAGCCTATCGCGACTCGGTCTGGGTTGACTGGCCAAATTACTGGGGAGCCGGAGATGCCAGCAGTCTGGCAGAAGGCATTGCATCGATAACCGAATTAGGCAAGCACCTGAAGCCTAATGGACGCGGCGTAGATGGCGCGCTAATGGATTTAGAGTACCAACGGATGGAATTACTCAGATTCAATCTATATGAAAATAACACCTACGAAAACTATGTCAAAGGTGACGGCAAAACCGCCGGGCCGATCTTA
>JABFRC010000077.1 GCA_013141375.1 Methylococcaceae bacterium
TCCGTTGCGGGCACTCATGTTCACGGGGTGTTTGATGACGACAACTTTCGCACCGATTATTTCAAAGCTATCAATCCGCAATATCAGGGTTATGCCTACGCACCTTACCGCGAAGGGCTAATTCAGGGATTTGCGGATATGGTGAAGGAGAACCTCGACTTTGCAACCATCCTTAAGGCAGTGAATCATTAAGGTCGATGTGATTGAGTCTGAATTTTTCAGTTCAGGTGCAAAGTTTGCCAAAAAATAGGCATTTTGAACTACTTTCAATATGTAAAAATAGAGCCATGCCCTCGTCTCAAGAGACCGCATAGGCATAAGACAAACCATCAAATTACTACAGACACGGAATAAACTATGCGCAAATTATTGATTAACACACCTTCTCACTCTGCATTGCATATGCTGTTATTGGCTACCAGCCTGTTGACTGTTAATTATGCTCAGGCAGATACCCTTACTCTGACTGAATCACAAAAAGATGGAATTAAATGCATCAAATCAAAAGACCCCGACACGCGTGAAACCTATTACGAGTGTTATCAAAATCCCACTGGCAGTTATTCAGCCACCGCAAAACTGTCTGCTGAAACTTTTGAAGACAAAGGGATCTCTCTTGATTCGCTTGATGAGAACACTGAACTGGGAATTGAAATTGGCTTATTTGCTTTCTCCGGCTCGATAAGCACCGCGGATCCAAATAAAGGCAAACGTACCCCCACATCCTTACAAGGCACCTGGTCTGAACGCCACGAGGATTGTTTGAAATATAACGCTGATGACGAATGTACCAAACCTAAGTTTACGACTGACGGCACAGTAAAAATCACTGCCAATGCAAAAGGTGCAACCATAAGCATTGCTGGAAAATGGGACTCAGATGGCAATGGCCAGCAAGTTTTCACCAGTGCCTGCGAAGCCAATGGCACCGGTTCAACAACCGAAGATGCATCGATTATTATCGGTGACAAAACAATCAGCTGGCCGATTGACATTAGCTGCACTGTTAAACCAAGCATCAAGTCAGATAAAAATGGCGACAGTTATGATCTGACCAACATGAGCATCAAAGCCAAGTTAGCCCAATAACGCCAAGCCAGGTATCTTTCCTATCACCTGCGGAATATTGATCTATCCGATATTCCGCCATTGATCAGTTTCCCATCTTCATTTCCGTCTTTGTTCAGCTGGCATGGTTATAATCTGTTGCCGGTTGATTGAATCGCTGTAACAAAATCGCAATAGTATGATCAGGTTTGTGCGGTTTCTTTTGAATCCGCCCCTTTTTTAATGCCATGACGAGGAGCAAATGCATGTTGAAAATAGTGTTACGCTGGCTGTTAACAATAGTCTATAAGGTTGAAGTTAAAGGCCTGGATAATTACAAAAATGCCGGTGAAAGGGTATTAATTATTGCCAATCACACATCGTTTTTGGATCCGCTATTGCTTGGCGTATTTCTGCCTGACAACATTACTTTTGCGATAAATACCCATATCGCACAGCGCTGGTGGCTTAAGCCGTTTTTACGCTTATCCCAAGTCTTTCCGATGGATCCAACCCATCCCTTGTCATTAAAAAACCTGATTCATCACATGCAGGGCAACACCCGCACAGTTATTTTTCCTGAAGGCCGCATTACTGTGACCGGATCAATGATGAAGATATACGACGGGCCGGGCATGGTGGCCGATAAGTCCGGTGCAACCATTTTGCCGATACGAATCGACGGCGCGGAATATACGCATTTTTCCAGATTGCGTAATATCGTCAGGCTCCGTTTTGCACCAAAAATCACCATCCGAATTTTGCCGCCCACCCATATTGCCGCACGCAAAGAATTGACCGGTAAAAATCGTCGCAAATACAGCGGCCACATCCTCGCCGACATCATGACGGAAATGATGTTCGCGACCAGTCATTATCAACAATCCATCTTCTCCGGCTTGCTGGAAGCCCGCAAGATTCATGGCGGCAAACATACCGTGGCCGAAGATCTGGAAAGAATCCCGCTGTCTTACGACACCCTGATTACCCGCACTTTTGCGATTGGCAATGCGCTGAAAAATATCACGAGTGATGGCGAACCGGTCGGCGTTTTTCTACCCAACTCGACCAAGACTCTCAGTGTCCTGTTCGGCTTGCAATTGCATGGCCGAGTACCGGCGATGCTGAACTACTCGACTGGTGCTGCCGGCATGCTGTCGGCATGCCGAACGGCTCAGGTAAAAACGGTATTGACCTCTCGCCGTTTTATTGAGCTGGGCAAATTAGGCAACGAAGCCGAGCTGTTGGGACAACAATTACGCTTGCTTTATCTGGAAGATTTGGCAGAGCAAATTTCTCGTTGGGATAAAGTTAAAGCGCTGCTGCAAAGCAAAACCTGTGCATGCTGGTATCAACCTAATAAAGTCAGCGCCGACAGTCCGGCAGTGATTTTGTTTACCTCCGGTTCGGAAGGCGCACCCAAAGGCGTCGTGTTATCGCATGCTAATATTCTGGCCAATCATCGCCAGGTGGCCGCGCGCATCTCCTTTAATCCTCAGGATGTCGTGCTCAATTTCCTGCCAATGTTTCACTCTTTCGGCTTTACTATCGGCACCTTGTTGCCGGTACTCAATGGTATGACCACGTTCTTTTATCCTACCCCGCTGCATTACGCGGTGATTCCGGAAATTGCTTACGAAATCAATGCCACCATCATGTTCGGAACGAACACCTTCTTTGCTGCCTATGGCAAGAAAGCCCATCCTTACGACTTTTATTCTTTGCGCTATGTAGTGGCCGGCGCCGAAAAACTGCAAGAAAGCACCCGCCAATTGTGGTCCGAAAAATTCGGCATTCGCATTCTGGAAGGTTACGGCGCGACCGAAACTGCGCCGGTTGCCGCAGTGAACACGCCGATGGATTTTAAAGCCGGAACGGTCGGCCGCTTGATGCCGGCAATGCACTACCAACTCGAACCCGTTCCCGGCATTGAAGAAGCGGGCAAACTGCATGTGCAGGGACCGAACATCATGCTGGGTTATCTGCTGTCAGATAATCCAGGGCAACTGGTGCCAACTGAGTCGATATTCGGTAAGGGTTGGTACGATACCGGTGATATCGTCCATGTCGATGATGACGGTTTTATCAGCATTCGTGGTCGCAGCAAGCGTTTTGCCAAAGTCGGTGGCGAAATGGTATCGCTGACCGTCGTTGAACAACTGGCTGCCAACGCCTGGCCCGATGCTCATCATGCCGCCGTCAGTTTGCCGGATGAGAAAAAAGGCGAACAAATCATTCTTGTGACCACGCAAAACCAGGCAACTACCGCTGAATTAGCCGCAAAATCCGGCGGCGTTGCCCAAATCAGTCTGCCGCGAAAAATCGTAAAAGTTGACGCTATCCCTGTGCTGGCAACCGGAAAAACCAATTACCCGGCAGTCACAGCGCTGGTCTCGACAAAATCCTGAGTTGACCATGAGCAGACAAATCTACCCCTTGTTGATCGCGCAATTTCTTTCCGCCTTTGCCGATAACGCCATTTTGTTTACCGTCATCGCCTTGGTGATGCAGTCATCGGATCTGGCCAGTTGGTATGTACCGGCTTTGCAAAGTTCATTTTTACTCGCGTTTGTCTTACTTGCGCCCTGGGTGGGTGGTTTTGCGGATCATCATGCAAAATCCAGGGTATTGATAATTGCCAATTTGATCAAGGCATCCGGCGCGGGCTTGTTGCTGCTACATATCGAACCCTTACTGGCTTATGGCATCGTCGGCATGGGTGCGGCCATTTACAGCCCGGCAAAATACGGCATTCTGCCGGAGCTAGTCGAGCATAATTTTTTAGTGAAAGCCAACAGCTGGATAGAAGGCTCGACCATTTTGGCGATTTTGTTAGGCATGGTAATTGGTGCCAGAGTGGCGGATTACTCAACAACCGCAGCTCTGGCGATGACGATTGCTTTGTTTTTGGTGTCTGCGTTGGTAACTTTGCGCCTGCCCTCTCGGGATATCCCCCAAAAAGCCGCAACTTCCAAGCTGCAAATCCTGGAATTTGCTCGGCAGATCGGACAGTTTTTTGATACGCCACGGTCAAGATTTGCGATTCTCGGTGGCTCGTTATTTTGGGCTGCGGCAGCAACCTTGCGGGTCATCCTGGTCGCCTGGGCGCCATTGGTACTGGCTTTGAAAAATGCCACCGATATTGCCCAGCTGACGCTGTTTTTGGCCGTCGGCATTATTGCCGGTTCTGCATTGGTGCCGCGCATCATTCCGCTGGAGCATTTGCGTCGCGCCAGAATCCCTGCTTATTTAATGGCGATATGCATTGTCGTCTTAAGCCTGCTGGATCAGCTTTGGCCTGCTCGTTTTACATTATTTTTCATCGGGATGATGGGCGGCATGTTTATTGTGCCGATCAACGCGGCATTGCAGGAATTAGGGCAGCTTAGCATCGGCAGCGGCAGTGCGGTTGCCTTGCAGGGATTTTTCCAGAATCTTGCCATGCTGGCGGCTGTAGGCGGTTATACCTATGCGGCTTCTCAACAGGTGGACCCGATTGCCGCAATGTTGGGGCTTGGCGTATTGGTGTTTGTTGCGACTTTTGCCGTCGCGCTGAAATTACCTGAGCAGGAAAGTACAAACAATTTATCGTAACGATCAGGCAAGATGTAATTCGACGTGCTCATCGTTGAAATGATGCTTCCAGCCATGGATGAAGCTTCTGACCAAAAGTACAGCACTCTCATGGAGCTGCTCAGGTGGGCTGGCAATGGGCTTGCCCACCAGAAAAAGCACGCCTATGCCATGAATACTCGCCCATAAACTTTTTGCGGCCAGCGTAATTTCTGCGGTAGGCCGATGGGGCGCCAGTTTTTGTAATGGAATGGCAAATTGAATGATGAGGGCATCAATTCGTTGCTGAAACCAGTCTATTTCAATCTTATTAATTTCGTTCGGGCGATAGTCAAACAAAATATGCCAGCGATTAAAGTTACGGCTAGCATAATTTAAATATGCCTTGGCAAGCTCTTCCAAGCATTGCTCTAAAACGACCTGCTCTTGCTCCCTGACCATCGCCAATCTGTCAGCAATACTATCTAAGGTGCTGGCGTTAAAATGCATAACAACATCAGCCATACTTGGGAATACCATGTAAATGCTGCCCACCGTATAGCCGATATCCGTAGCGATTTGTCGGGCAGTTAACTTGGCAACACCATCACGAACAATGATTTGTTCTGCTGAATCCAGAATCATATTCTTGATCTCGATGAGGCTGTGGTGGTTTCTTCTAGCCATGATTTAAGTATTGGGAGTTATTTGGGTCAGCGGTTTTAACGGGTTCAACACATGCAGATTAATAAAACTGAATGAATCTGACAAAAAATCGATGCGAAGAGCCTTAAATTTAAAGCTGAATTATTCTAGCACAAAAACTACTGCGCCAATGAAGCCCGAATGCAACGTAAGACGCCGTAGCTATAACGCCCATCAAAATGCTCATAGACCGGTTTGACTGCAAAGTTATGAGCTTCTGATAGATCCAGAATCGCTTGCTTGATTTGCGAAATTTCCTGTTCCGGTAATTCCACCACATCGGCTAAAGGTAAAATACCCTGACCGATAGAGGTTGCTAGATGCCCATAGATGGTGGTTTCCTGTAATTCACGCTGTTGGGCAATTTGCGTCACGCTGTAACCAAGCCGGAATAAGGCTACCGATTCCTCCGTGGTATCAGACAAGCCGATGGGGCCATGACTTGTGGGCTCGGTAAATTCGCGAATCACTGCCAAAAAGTCATCGGCGTACAATTCCAGCTTGCGTTCGCCAATGCCTGACAACATTGCCATTTGCTGACGTGATGCCGGCCTGGCTTCCAGCATGGCCATCAAGGTGGCATCATGAAATATCACATAGGGCGGCACGTCCTGCTCATCGGCAATGGCTTTTCGTTTGGCGCGCAACGCATTCCAGAGCTGTGAGTTTTGATTGCCTGCAAAGTCTCTGCCTGGCTTGATGCCTTTGATTTTTTCGGGCTGAATATCTTTACGCAACATCAAGGTTTGCTCGCTGCGCAAGATCGGTCGGCAGCTTTCCGTCAATTTCAGTGCCCCGAAATTATCAAAATCTACCGAGACCAAATTGCGGGCCACCAATTGCCGAAATACCGAATACCACTGTTTCTCATCCAATTGCTTGCCGATACCAAATGTCGATAGCTTGTCATGGGCGGCATTGAGAATGCGTTCAGTAGTTTTGCCCAGCAATACATCGATCAGGTAAGCAACGCCATAACGTTGCTGGGTGCGGTGAATGCAGGATAAGGCTTGCTGGGCGGCGAGTGTTCCATCCCAGGTATCGACCGGTTTCAGGCAGGTGTCACAATTACCGCAAGCTTGCTCGAGAATGTCGCCGAAATAGTTCAATAAGGCCTGACGCCTGCAATGCACCTGCTCACACAGAGCCAGCATGGCTTCTAGTTTGTGATATTCAATGCGTTTATGCGCTTCGTCGGCATTCGAACTAGCCAGCATTTGCCGGAGTGTGATGACGTCTTGCAGACCGTAAGCCATCCAGGCATTCGCCGCTAGGCCATCGCGGCCTGCGCGGCCGGTTTCCTGATAATAGGCCTCAACGCTTTTGGGTAAGTCCAGATGCGCCACAAAACGCACATTCGGCTTGTCGATGCCCATGCCAAAAGCAATAGTGGCGACAATCACCAAGCCTTCTTCCATTAAAAACCGGTGTTGATGTTGCTGCCGCAAGTCGTTACTCATGCCAGCATGATAAGGCAAGGCCTTGATGCCTTTGGTGCTCAGCCATTCGGCCGTGGCATCGACTTTTTTGCGTGACAGACAATAAACAATGCCGGCATCGCCGTCATGCTCAGCACGGATAAACTCAAGCAATTGCTGCCGGGCATTTTGCTTTTGGACGATGCGATAGCGAATATTGGGACGATCAAAGCCGCTTTGAAAATGTCGGGCTTGCTGTAAACCCAGACGTAGTTTGATTTCCTCCTGAGTCTTATGATCAGCGGTCGCCGTCAGCGCAATCCTTGGCACCTCAGGAAAATGCTCATGCAGCACCGATAATTGTAAATAATCCGCCCGAAAATCGTGTCCCCATTGTGAAACGCAATGCGCCTCGTCTATTGCAAACAGTGCGATATTCAGCCGTTTGAACAGCGCCATGGTGCGCTCTGAGGCCAGACGTTCAGGTGCGATGTACAACAAATCCAGATCGCCCTGAAGAACGCGCTGTTCAATCTGGCGCACCTGTTCGAGCGATAAGGTTGAATTGAGGAATGCCGCTTTCACACCCAATTGCAGCAACGCCGTGACCTGATCCTGCATTAGCGCAATCAATGGCGAAATTACAATGCCCAGGCCGGGTCTCAACAATGCTGGAATTTGGTAACACAGCGATTTGCCGCCGCCGGTGGGCATCAGTACCAATGCGTCCTGCCCGGAAAGCAGGTGCTCAATGACGGCCTGCTGCTGACCACGAAACTGGTCATAGCCAAATACTGTTTTTAGTACACCCAGTGGTGCATTAGATGATCCAACAGCCATGCTTTTTATGGTTTCTTTAGAAATTTGCCAGTGCCCGCAGCAGTTAAAGCTTTTATAATGGTGCGATTATATCAGGACTCACAGGTAGACCGCCCACACCATGACACTTCTTAACTCCGAGACTTATGCGCGCCTTAATCAGCTTCTGGCAAATGGTCAACAACATCATCTTAGTGGCGGTCTGAAAGGAATAGAAAAAGAAAGTTTGCGCATCTCCGACAAAGGCTTTATTGCGCAAACCACTCATCCGAAGTCGCTGGGGTCGGCGTTAACCCATCCGTACATCACCACCGATTATTCGGAAGCCCTGATTGAACTGATTACCCCACCATTTGCGGATATTGAAGACACCCTCAGCTACATGCACAAACTGCATCAGTTCGTTTATGAACAGCTGGACCATGAAATACTTTTGGGCGCCAGCATGCCGTGCGGATTTGATGGCGACGAAAGCATTCCCATTGCCGATTATGGCTCGTCGAATATCGGCCGGATGAAGCATGTGTATCGGCATGGGCTATGGCATCGATACGGCAGGACTATGCAGGCCATAGCCGGCATTCATTTTAATTATTCTGTGCCGCCGTCTTTATGGCAGGTTTTACATCAAGAGCGACCGGACATCTCGTTGGAACAGCTGACCAATGAAGGCTATTTTGGTCTGATCAGAAACTTCCAGCGCATCGGCTGGATTATCTTGTATTTGTTTGGCGCCTCGCCTGCCATTTGTAAAAACTTCTTCAAAACTCGCCCGGCATTAATGGATAAGTTTGAAGAGTTTGATAATGGCACGCTCTTTCACCCGTATGCGACTTCATTGCGCATGAGTGATATTGGCTACAAAAGTAAAAACCAGGCCAGCCTGAATATCGATTACAACTCGCTTGAAGGCTATGTCAGCAGTTTGGGGCAGGCGATTGCAACGCCTTACCCTGAATACGAACAAATTGGCGTCAAGGTTGGCGGGGAATATCGCCAGCTGAACAGTAACATTCTTCAAATTGAAAATGAGTTTTACAGCATCATTCGGCCCAAACAAATTGCCGAATCCGGCGAAAAGCCAACGCTGGCGCTAAAGCGTCGCGGGGTTCGCTATGTGGAAATGCGCTCGTTGGATCTGGATGTGTTCGAACCGATCGGCATTAATCCGAACACTGCAAGATTTATAGAAGCCTTACTACTTACTTGTTTATTAAATGACAGCCCGCCAATATCGCAAGCGGATCATCATATTAATAATGCCAACCAGCTGGCCGTGGCTAATTTCGGTAGAAAACCCGGCTTGGAATTGGTAAGAGACAACCACAAAATTACTCTAACGGCTTGGGCGGGTGATGTTTTTGCCGCGATGCAACCGGTTTGCGAAATACTTGATCAAGACCAGAACGGCAATCCTTACAGTGCGGCATTAGCTGCCCAGTATGAATTGTTGGCGAATCCAGATTTGACGCCATCAGCGCGAGTTTTGGCAAACATGCGTCTTAGCGGGCAGCCATTTTCAAAATTCGCACAAACAATGTCGGCGCAACACGCCAAAGGTCTGTCCGCAGACCCACTGGATGAGGTTGCAAGAAAGTTGTTTGTCGACATGGCAAAGGAATCTCAAAGTAAACAGCAGCAATTGGAAAGCAAACCGCAAATCCCCTTTGATGATTTTTTACAGCACTATTTTGCACAACACTAACAATGACTAAGCTTGATCTCTCTGAGTTACAAACTACGTTGGCGCAAAAAAATCCCCGCGCCATTCTTAAACAGGCTCTGCAACAATTCGACAATATCGCCATTTCATTTAGTGGTGCTGAAGACGTCGTTTTGATTGATATGGCACTTGCCATCCGCAAGGATATTCAGGTATTTTCCCTGGATACCGGCCGACTGCATCCCGAAACTTACCGTTTTATAGAAAAAGTTCGCAAACATTACCATATTGATATTGAGTTGCTGACGCCGGATAGAAATACTTTGGACGCGTTTGTAAAAAACAAAGGCCTATTTAGTTTTTATGAAGACGGCCACCAAGAGTGTTGCGGTATTCGCAAAGTAGAGCCGTTAAAACGCAAACTGGCACATTTGGATGCCTGGATTACCGGTCAGCGTAAAGATCAAAGTCTGGATACCCGCCAGAACTTGCCTGAAGTGCAATGGGATACCGCCTTTGGCAGCGAAGATCATCCGCTGGTTAAATTCAATCCGCTCGCCAACTGGACGTCCGCACAAGTCTGGGATCACATTGAGGCTTATCAAGTCCCCTATAACGAGCTGCACTCGAAAGGTTATATCAGCATAGGCTGTGAACCTTGCACTCGACCGGTATTGCCGAATCAACATGAACGGGCAGGGCGCTGGTGGTGGGAAGAAGGTACTAAAAAAGAATGCGGCTTGCATGCAGGGAATGTGAAGCATTAAAAAAACTACTTAGGGGTAGCGGCTTCCAGATTTGTCGGTTGGGGTAATACGTAAAAAATTCAATGCGTAAATTATACGTTGCTGGTTTAACCCCCAATCTGTTGATGGCGCGAGATTTCCTTGTGTATCACAATATACCAACAACTAATCTTTACGAATCACACCGGATTGACCATGAGTAAGCAGAAATTATCATTACAGGATCAGCTGTTAAAATCAGGCTTGATCAGCAATGCAAAAGCCAAAACCATCAAGACTGACAAGCATAAGCAAGTCCGCCAGCAGCAAAAAAATAATATTGTCGCGGTCGATGAAACCAAAATATTGGCCGAACAGGCGCAGGCTGAAAAAATCGCACGGGACAAAGAACTGAACCAGTTGCGTAAACAGCAGGATGAACAGAAACAGTTAGCCGCTCAGGTAAAGCAGTTAATTGAGTTGAATCGCCAACCCAAAGATGAAAACGGTATGGCTTATAACTTTAATGATCTTAACAAGATTAAAACGATCTACGTTTCAACCGGAATGCGTGATCAACTGATTCAAGGCCGACTTGCCATTGTCAAATTTGCACAGCAGTATGAGGTTGTATCGGCTGACATTGCCAAGAAAATATTAATGAGAGATGACGCTAGCGTTATCGTTTTCAACGAACAAAGCAACAACGCTGTTAATTCAGAAGACCCCTATTCGGCCTATGAAGTCCCGGATGATCTGATTTGGTAACAAGGTTTAGCGCTTAGTTAGCCTATGCAGCATTGATTTCGGCCTTGCTGCTTGGCTTGATAAAGTGCCTTGTCAGCGCGCTCAAACACGGTTTCATCGGTATCACCAGCTGAAAACTCAGCAATGCCACAGGAAATTGTGACTTCGACCGCCTTGCCGTTGGAATTAAAGCCGGTTTTTTCTATCGTTGTTCGTAGCTGATTAGCCAAGATCAATGCCGAGTCTATAGAAGTATTAGGCAACAACATGGTGAATTCTTCACCGCCAAAGCGCGAAATAAAATCGGTCTCGCGGGAATGGGCGGACAGTTGCCTGGCAATCAATAATAAGACCTTATCACCCGCCTTGTGCCCAAAGGTATCGTTGATCCGCTTAAAATGATCGATATCCCAGATGATCAAGCTCAGTGGAGATTTATATCTTTTCCAGCGGGCTATTTCAGTTTCCATGCGCTCATCATAAGCCGTGCGATTTGGCAAACCGGTCAGCGAATCTCTAAGCGCCTGAATATTAGCAAGAATGAGTTTTGACTTCAGCTCCGAAGATTCAGACTCCATATTCGCAATTCGCTCATTCAGCTCTTCCAATTGCTGTTCGGATTTTTGACGCTGTGCCTGCTCTGTTTCGCTATTAAAATGAATTTCTTTGGTGATTTTGCTTAAGCGATCAGTAATAGCATCTTTCAATGAATCAAGAGAGGTTGCCCCGGCCGAGCTGAGCTGCAACTGCTCAACTTGCGCAGTCACAGACTGGTCATGCTGTTTGCGACATTCCGCAGTTTCTGTGGCAACAAAGCTGACACCGGCCATAACTGAGGTTAACTCAGCCAACTTATCGGTCAAGTCGCTTAGAAACTTATCAACATCCTGTTGTTCAACCTGATTGTATTGGGTAATTTTGAGCAGTAAATCAACAGACCTGTTTAAAACAGGTTCGAATATGGACGTTGATTTTGAAGGTTCCACCAACAGTTGCCTGACGGTTTGCGCTTGCCGTTCGAATACCGACGGAATCTGAATGCTTTCAAACAAATGTAAAAGTTGTTTGCTGACAATATCAGTGTCAATGTGATGACTAAGTTCGGCGTCATCGGGCAGCAGATGCGGATTATGCTCCGCCTCCAGGGCGGGTAGAAGTGCAGAAAAGAGTTGGGCGATAGTTGCAAACCGATCGTTCTCTGCTTGCTCTTTGATTTGTTGTAATAAACGCTGTTGTTTGGGTGAGGAATATTGCTGCAGCAAAAAGGCAAACAATAACTCAACGTCCAGTGGTTGTTTTTTGGCGGGTACCGTTTGCAGTTGGGTAACAGCTTGAGTAAAAATTTCCAGTTCTGCTTTGAGTTTTTCGGAATCGATGCCGGCTTTTAGCTGTTCTCTGATACGTCGTAAATGGGGGTCTAATTCACGATCAAATCCGGTGGCTGCGAGCGACAAACGAATGACAGCCCGGCACAGCAGCTGTTCCTGTTCTAAATGTGCTTTGTCGACTTGCTTGCGCTCTTCGCTGAGCGCGACATATTTGTCTCGCCACTCGTCAGGAGTTTCGGCTTCTTTCTTCGAGAAAAACATATAAAACCTGTCTGTCGCTCAGTTTGGGATTATTTCTTGCCACTTTCCTGTTTGATCAGTTTATCCATTACTTCGATCATTTTCTCGTGAGAGCCTGCTAGTGTACCGTTGGTTCTGAATTTGCCATTGATAATGATGGCGGGTACACCGGTCACACCATAGCGTGCGGCCATGCCGGTTGCCTGGCGAATTTTGGCGTCAACTAAAAATGAGTTAAAAGTTGTGCGAAAATCACTGTCTTTAACGCCGTGTTCAGCAAAGAATTTGGCCAACTGATCTTCCGTCTCCAATTTGAGTTTCTTTTCTTGGAGCGCATCAAAAAAATCCGCATGGATTTTATCGACCACACCCAGCGCTTCGGCAGTGTAATACGCTTTGGCGTGTTTGCCCCATAGGTCGCTAAACACAGCGGGTTGGCGAATAAACTCAACATTTTTTGGTAATGCTTTTACCCATTTTTCGAGAACGGGTTCAAAACTGTAGCAATGTGGGCAGCCGTACCAGAAAAACTCAATGACTTCGACTTTGTCGGGATTGCTGGTGGGTTGTGCCGGCGAAATGGTTTCATACCCTAACGATTCAGCACTTGCGATACTTGCAAATGAAACCAAAAATGTGAATAAAACGGGGGCGATAAAGTTTTTGTACATGTTTAAATTCTCCTTGGCTGTATATATGTATACGTTACTTCATTGTAGAGATTCGGTAGGCAACTGCTTTGATTTCCTCTTCTGTCATCTTTTGAGCAATCATGTGCATCATATTTTCCGGATTATTGCTGCGTTCGCCGGACTTGAAGTCCTTCAGTGCCTTTATCAGATAATCCGCATGTTGAGATTTGAGCGCAGGAAAATCAGCAGGTTTATTGCCTTCCCCGAACGGGCCATGGCAAGCGATACAGGCAGAAACGGCGCGTTGGATATCGCCGTTACGATAAAGATTGCCGCCTTGGGCCACCAGTGATTCGACGGTAACCGACTTTTTTGTTTTATCGTCAGCTGCTTCATCTTCGTCATCGGCGTTCAATATTGGGTCAGGATTGACTGACACTTTTTGCGCGGCATAGAAATCGGCAATCTCCGTGATGTCTTCATCGGACAAAGTCTTAGCCAGCGGAGACATGATCGGGTTTTTGCGCTTGTCTTCTTTAAAGGCTTTGAGTTGCTGAATCAGGTAAGAAGCATGTTGCTGAGCAAGCTTTGGATAAGTCGGCAATTGACTATTGCCATCTTGACCATGACAACCTGCGCACGAGGCTGATTTTTGCTTTCCCGCGTCGAGATTGCCTTGAGCATGTAAAATGCCCGGTACACTGGTAAACGCCAGAGTTATTGAAAGTGCCAGCAAATGTTTCTTCATCAGGTTCCCCTTCGGAATAATGTGATCAGTTATGTTAGCCTGTAATACATGACAGGCCACAAATCGTGGCCGAATTCTACTCTAATTGCCACAGCTAAGCGAGACAGCGATGAATCCAATCTACACACAAGCAAAATTTATTAACAGTTCGCCGCATTTAAAAGATACGCCGCCGGATCGCGGACTGGAAGTTGCCTTTGCCGGGCGCTCCAATGCCGGGAAATCAAGCGCAATCAACACATTGACCCGACAAAACTCCCTTGCCCGAATCAGTAAAACACCGGGTAGAACCCAAATGCTCAATTTTTTTGAGATAAACGCACAACAACGATTTGTTGATTTACCAGGTTACGGTTACGCGAGAGTGCCGTTAGAAGTTAAGAAAAAATGGCATGAACTGATGGAAACCTATTTAACCAAGCGGCAGTCTTTATGTGCGATTATTTTGGTGATGGATGTGCGTCATCCGCTCACCGAATTTGATTGGCAAATGGTGGAATGGTGCGAGCACACCGGCTTACCTTTGCATGTTTTACTCACGAAAGCCGATAAACTGGCGTATGGGGCTTCAAAAAATACGCTGTTGCAAGTGCAGCGAGAGTTAAGCAACGTTAGCTTTCCTGTGACCATTCAGTTATTTTCAGCCTTAAAAAAAATTGGCATTGATGAGGTTCATGCGGCATTAGACCGCTTATTTACCCCGGCTGAAGTCGATCAAAGCGAAATTTCTACGCCTTCCTGAGCAAGCAATAATTCAAAGCTCAAAGATGGGTGTTGTTTCAACAAGGCTTGATAAATAGTATCCAGCTCGGCATCGGTTCGGGTTGGCTCATGATGCGTTAAAAACAGCCGTTTTACCTTGGCCTCTGAGGCTAACTTAATAGCAGAGTCGTAAGTGCCATGCCCCCAGCCGGTTTTACTGGCGTATTCATTTTCGGTGTATGAAGAATCAACTATCAACGCATCCACCCCTGAAACTGCGCTGACAACTTCCTGCCATTTTTCATCGACTAGCGACTGATACTGTATATATTCCTGATCTTCAGGCGCATAGATATTAAATTCAGGCTCATAATCGCCGGTAAAAAACAGTGATTTTCCATCGCAGTCAACCCGATAGCCAAAATTCAGTACAGGGTGACTCAGCACCACAGAGGTAATTCTGGCCTTGCCTATCTGAACCGGTGTGCTGGGAATGATGGTGTGATTGCAGATTTTCGCATTCAGTTGCGCTTCCCGAATTGGGAAATAGCTATATTGCAACTGCACTCCCAGTGCTCGATTGATGCCTTCATCGGTGACAGGGTCTTGTCCGCCATAAAGATCTATTCGATTTTTTGAAATAAATAACGGCGTAAAAAAAGGCAGGCCTTGAATATGATCCCAATGGGTATGAGTGATGAAGATATGGGCATGGATGGGCATTTCTTTTATCAAACTCTGGCCCAGCGCATTGATACCGGTTCCGGCATCAAAAATAATCAGATCGTTATCGCGGGTTCTAATTTCAATACAGGTGGTATTGCCACCGTATTTAACCGTGTTAGCGCCGGGTGTAGGAATAGATCCCCTAACGCCCCAAAATTTGAATTTCATCGTGATCCTTTTTTGTCAAAGGTGAATAAACGATTGTGCTTCGGACTTGATTGCATCGAGATCGCCCAAGTTTTCTATCAGTGGCGCCATTGTTAACGCCGGAGTTGGTTCAATACTTAAGCCAAAGCGTTCAGCAGCGTTGTCGGACAGCAACTCCACTACAGGATTGCCACCATCGCCAAAACATAAATGCTTACTGAGTTGATTGGCCACAAAAACACAGTCACTTAGAGCTGATTGGTTGCCGGCAGGGTCGTGATGATGAGCAATCAGATCAATTAATTGTTCAGACAAGCCCCATCTTTCCGCCAGCATTCTGCCTACTTGGGCATGATTAATTCCAATAAATTCGACTTCAGCCTCATGCAGCGGGCTTTGTATGAGCTTGCTTTTTTCCAATGCCAGCTTAAATTCATCAGCCATAAACTCGGCAAAGACCACTTTACCAAAGTCATGCAATAAGCCGCCAACAAAACTGTCACTGCACTCAGTTTGGGATAAGCCTATCTGCTCAGCCAATTTCTTACTCATCGCCGCGGTCGTTAGTGAATGCAATAAAAAGAGGGATGTATCGAAATTGGCTTTATTTTGGGTTTTCAACATGCCCATGGCTGCCACACCCAGCGCCAGATTTTTAATGGTATTCAAGCCCAGATGCACCACCGCACGTTGCACCGAGGTAATTTTATTCGGTAAGCCATAAAACGCGGAATTGATTGCTTTGAGGATTTTCAGGGTCATGATCGGATCATTTTCGATCACCCGCACAATTTCCTTGGCCGAGGCATTGAGGTCGGAGGTCAAGTACACGACTTGTTGCACACTGCGCGGGAAGGCCGGCATTTTATCGACGCAGGCGATTAATTTGTCATTTTCCAATTGCGTCATGTAACGGCCAATGTACAGAGATAAAACATGATTTTAGTGAGCCTCGTCCCAATTTTTGCCGACACCGATATCGACCACAAGCGGCACGGACAACTCTGCAGCCGAACACATCAGGGTTCTGACGTTTTCAATAAACGCCGTTATTTGCGCTTCGGCGCAGCAAAACACCAGTTCGTCATGTACCTGCATCAACATTTGTGCATCCGGTTTGGTCTCTTGTAACCATTGGTCGGTAGCAATCATTGCACGTTTGATAATATCGGCAGCAGTGCCTTGCATCGGCGCGTTGATAGCCGTGCGTTCTGCGTATTGGCGGCGTGGGGCATTTTTGGAATTGATTTCCGGCAAGTATAAACGCCTTCCAAACAGGGTTTCTACATAACCCTGTGTACGGGCCAGCTCGCGGATGTTATCCATATAATTTTTAACCCCTGGATAGCGAGCAAAATATAAGTCGATATAGGCTTGTGCCTGGCTGCGCGAGAGTCCCAATTGTTGCGCCAATCCGAACGAAGA
>JABFRC010000307.1 GCA_013141375.1 Methylococcaceae bacterium
TAATAGCGCGAAGGAAATGAAAATCCCTCGTGCAGAAGAATTGGGACAGCGCCATTCAGCTGTAATGTAAACAGGCCTCTATCTTAAACTGGCTGAATATTTGTCTGGACGGCGGGGTCCACTTTACAAAACTTCTTTCAGAAATCATAACAGTAACGCCATGTATGGACTTGACGCTTTCTTCAATGGTTTGCCCCGTGTCCGAGCAAGAATGATTACTTCTCGAAGCCAACATTCAAGAACATGCGCCTAATAAGAAGCGCTTGATTATTCAGAGACTGGAATGATGTTGAATAGCGGGAAATTTTTTCCGGCAATCATTGCGGGTGTTTTATGACTTTTTATTTTCAATTGCAACGTGAGTGCAACGTGAAGAAATTCAGGCAATAAAAAAGGCCTAGGTAAATTACCTAAGCCTTTAATTTATCTGGTAGCGGGGGCAGGATTTGAACCTACGACCTTCGGGTTATGAGCCCGACGAGCTACCAAGCTGCTCCACCCCGCGATTGATTTGGTGCATTATAAAGACTCTGTCAGGATTAGCAACCTATTTCTGAGTTATGCATTAAGGTTTGTCGTGATTGATTGATTTAAGTTATTGATTCATATTTAATTTTTAGCTTAAAGTATTTTAAGTTGTTTGTGTTGGTTGTTATTTTTGAAAAAAACAATAGTAGGGGGCCTCGAAAAACCTACTCCGGTCATGCCCTTCGACTGCGCTCAGGAGAACGTTCGACAATCTCACCACGAACGGAGCTTATTGATTTATAAGACACCGTTCGCACTGAGTTTATCGAAGTGCAGGGTTTTTTGAGGTTCTCAGTAGTGTTGTTGCATGTTGTATACATCGTTCTGTTTATATTTTTCCAAACCAATCAGAGGAAAAGAATCCGATCTTTAGGACCAAATGGAGTTAAAAAGTTATAATGCTGTTCGTATAGTTAAACCCCGTTTATTAATACTTTAAAATCGACATTACAAACAATGAACATGCTCATCACCATCTTAAAGCCCCGTATTTTATTAAGCAGTTTGGCTGTTTCTGCGGCACTTGCCGGTTGCGCAAGTACTACAGAAGATGTCAAACAGGACGATCCTTGGCAAGGATGGAATCGTGGCGTCCATTCGTTTAATGATGATGTGGATCAAGCTGTTTTGAAGCCTGTTGCAAAAGGGTATTTGAAGGTAACTCCTGAACCGGTGGATCAAGGCATAACCAATTTTTTTAGTAATCTAAATGATATCGGGGTGACTGTTAATGATTTCCTGCAGTTTAAATTGACTCAGGGGGGGATGGACGCCAGTCGGTTTTTGATTAACACTACCGTTGGCGTTGCCGGTTTCTTTGATGTCGCCAAGATGATTGATTTGCCTAAACACAACGAAGATTTTGGGCAGACATTGGGTTTTTGGGGAGTTCCATCCGGGCCTTATCTGGTTTTACCGTTTATGGGGCCTAGCTCACCGCGAGAAGCTGTCGGAAGTATTGGCGATGCGCTGTTAAATCCGCTGACCTATACCTTCGTTTTTGCAGGGGGCGGTGCTGCAGTCAGTGCAATTAATGCAGGCGCAAAGGCGGTTGATGTTACCGATACACGAGCAGGATTGCTGACGACCGAAAAATTGGTTGATGAGGCTTCAGTGGATCGTTACAGCTTCATTAAAAACTCTTACCAGCAACGTCGTGAAAACTTGGTTCATGATGGCAATGTTTCGGAAGAAGATGAAATTCAGCTAGAAGATATCGATGAGCCTTCGACCAGCAAATCATCGCCTAAGTCGACTAGTCCAGCCCAAAACAGCGCGGTTCAAAATAACAATCTACCACCGCAAACCGATAATTCCGGATTACCACCGGTTAAACATTTGTTGAAATTATCTGCGCCAGATAAAGAATAGTGTTTTCGTGAAAGTTGATTTTTAGCAGTTAGTGATCAACTTTTACCTTTAATTTCTGCATTCAGACCGCCGGGGCAAATTATTGAGTGTGTTATATTGTAACAGTCACAGATAACAAGGGCTTTTTACAATGACTACCGCTACTTTTGCTCCGGAACATGACCATCAACAATGTGTCAGCAAAGCATTAGGCACTGCCGAGCACTTATGTTTGTTGCGCGGCGTTCAACTTACCCCGATTCGACACCAGGTTCTGGAGCTTATATGGAGTAGTCATAAGGCGGTCAAAGCCTATGATCTACTCGATCTCATTAAGCCTCTGCAACAAGCAGCAAAACCAGCAACTATTTACCGTGCGCTGGATTTTTTAATTGAACAGGGATTAATTCACCGTGTTGAGAGTCTGAATGCCTTTGTTGGCTGTCGTTGTTCAGACCAACAACATGAACAATTACTGCTGATTTGCAGCCAATGCCAAGAAGTCGAAGAGCGTTCAGCTGCTGATGTCATGAAAACCCTAGCCCAAGAAGCCGAACAGGCCGGATTTGTTATTCATAGCAAGGCAGTTGAAATTCATGGGGTTTGTGGGAAATGTGCAAGTAAAGTGCAGTCTTAAATCTGTTTATTTTGACTTTAGGTCAATTTCAAAAATCAGTAACGGATAGATTTATTATCATCAGATGATGAATGGCTCGATGTTTTTATCACGACCTAAGATTTGCAGCTATTTTTTGGTGTTAGATTAGATTCATTAGTTTGACGATTAAAAAGTGAGACCCTTATCACTTATAACTTCCGAGTTAACTTAGAAATGTGACGCATCTAGCTGTATTGCCCAATAAATCTCACTATCTTCTTAGTCGGGCTGATACCCCGACTCGTATAGAACTTCATCTTTAATCCTTGGGAAGCCTCGAAAAATTTATTTTGTTCATGGTGCGACAAACTCACTACGGACGGGACTTATTGATTTATAAGATATAGTTCGTACTGAGTTTATCGAAGTGCAGGGTTTTTCGAGGTTCTCCTTGGTGATTTAGGTCTCCTTACGTAACGAATCGAGATTCAACCTAATACTGAAATTCGAAAAGCCAGCTGAAATCAATTGAAAACCTTTATTTTGTCTGAAATAACTGTGGGTTTTTCACAGACTATCTGTAATGAAAATTTATTAGAAACAGAATTGTATTGAGATTACTTATTACTACTTATGCAAATGCAATATCTGATTCTGGAGTTATAAGATGAAAATTGAAGTTACATTTTTTTGTAATTTATTTCTGGGGAAAAACTACTCATGAAAACTGTCCATCAATATAAATCAAACAAATTTTCTTCGCTATTGAATCAATGGAGTTCTTCATGATTCTAGGGTTAATAATTTTTTTG
>JABFRC010000360.1 GCA_013141375.1 Methylococcaceae bacterium
GGTACTTCTATTTAATACGATCGAATCCTATAGTAGCGACCAAAATCCGCTTTTATCTTGCGGCGCCTACTATGACAAACTAGGCGAATTAAAGCTGCAACAGCCACCGAAACGTGTGTTATTGGTGCCATTACTCAGCCGCGAGCCACATTCCACAGAAAGCCAAAGATGGGCCGAACAACCGGCGCGCACGCTGGCCGCGTTTTACAAAAATCAATTTAACGCCGACGTTGAACAGTTAACTGATGTTTGGAGCTGGGCAGATTATTACCACCAAGCAGAACAGATGACCCTGCAGTCCCAGCCATTTGATCGGGTAATTTTTATCAGCCATGGCGGCTTTGACGGCCCGGTACTATCAAATAAGGCCTACTGGCAAGAATTGCAAATAAACGGGGGACACGCCAATGTGCTGCAGTTTTCCGAAGAACAACCAGGCTTAAAAAACGTCCTGTCCATTACTTATGACACCGCAAAAAATCCTATTTTTAGCGAATATATGGCCTCGCATTGGCTGGAATTGCTACCCATGAGTTCAACTGATATTTGGCACCAACTTAAATCTATCGAAAAGCAGTTGCAGCCGCTGGATCAAGCTTGTTTTAAGCGCTACTGTGCTGCGGATAAACTACCAACAAATCAAGAAAACAGACTCAAGCTATGCGAACTGATATGCCGTGAACCGCTGTTCGAATTAAAATCCAGCGTTGAAATATCGCCGGAACGGTTTTTCCATTTTACGGACTCACTTAACTCACTGACGTCGGCAGATGGCTTAATATTTTTCGGAGCCTGTAATCCAGGTAGCGCGGCACCGAAAAGCATTATTGCAAAGGATGAAACAGAATTATTAATCAACTCGACTCTGGCCGGCGGCCCACATCTAAGCTATGTCCACCTAGTCAGCACAACAGCTGATCGCATTACCGCAGGGCCCATCGGTGAAAGCAGTGCTGATGATATTGTCGAGCGAATTGTTTCGTTTGAAAGCAACCATTCTCAACGCTTCCTATGCATTGCTGCACCTGCAGCAAAATGAAAATCAGCATCTCAGCACAAATGAGCCTTATACACGGACTTGGTTCTCATAAATCTAAGTTAGAGTTGATTGCTTTCAGGCTTGTAGACTAACATTGGTCCGATTATCCGATTTGCTTAACCCATCATCAGGAAATAACATGCCTTATTCGATTCAACTTCATGAAAGCCTTAATAAATTATCACCGCAACATGCAGCACTAGCTTCCAAATTTCGGGAATTTGCCAGATTCGTCAAAGATTGCGTACAAACACCATCAATTTCAAGCCACAACATTACCGCATCTTTGCAACACCTTGACAACGGCTACTTCACAACCACCTTTGCGAATCGTACTGTTACTTTCGTATTCACGTCAGTGCTTGAAAAGAATGGCAACTTGGTTGGAAATGTAAAAACTTATGTAAAACAAGAATTCCCAGAACAAAAACAAATTAAATTTGGCGAGTTTACATTTGACCAAGAAGGTCATACTAGCCTGAAATTACCTAATGAAGATGCTGAAATCAATATTGCTGATAACTTCGGCACATTGCATATAGCTCTTCATTTCATTCGTGAAAGCCTATTGGGTTAAATCGAAATCTTTTTAAAGACATAAAAAAAGTCCCGGTAGATTGTTAATTATCCACCGGGACTTTTTTATTTAACCCCTGCAAAAAAACGACTCAAAATCTTTAATCCATACAATTCAATTCCTCTTTGACCAAGCGGCCTCACTTCATCATAAGCTTATCCCTTATTTAACGCGTTCTATTGCCTCCCGCAAAGCTGATTTGCAAGGCATGCAGGGAGTTGACACAACTAGGACTCGATTGAATTGATGGATTATCGTGGCACAGTTTATTTTGTTCTTTGGCTTCTTTCATGTTCGAAACAAACCAGGCAACCGATGCTTCTTCTTTATTGCCGGGCTCAGTTTTGGCGTTTTCTGCATTGGTAACGTTAACAGCGCCGACGACCACAATAGCAAAAGCTACAGCAAGTACGATTAAGTTATTTTTTTTCATTGATTTTCTCCACTTAGAGTTTCAGGAACACAATTCATAAAGCAGTGCTTTATGGGTCGGAGAAAGTCTACTGAATAAAACAACCCGAGAAAATGTGACTGATTGCCGCGCGGCGAATTGTCGCAGAACCCCGGGCGTTATATTTTGCGTTTTTGACGTTTGCGTCGAAAAGAAATCAAGCAGAAGCCATCCATGTCTAAATGCACTGCAGTTGTGTCTAATCCTTTTTTGGGTAACTATATACCTTGGGCAACGACTATCGATGCCAGATTGTTAACCTATCCCAATCAGTCTTTGGAGGTGTAACCAACAACAATCTAAGTACCAAAATAATAATGAATGAGGAGGGAAAAGCATGCCGAATAATAATGAAAAACAAAAAATAGTGATTGTCGGCGGTGGTGCCGGCGGACTTGAGCTGGCAATCAGTTTGGGTAACAAGCTGGCTAAAAACGGTTTGGCGGAAGTTACTTTACTGGATGCTTCGTCAACACATATCTGGAAACCCTTACTACATGAAGTAGCGGCCGGGACATTGGACGAAGCAGAAGAAATCGAATACCTGGCGATGGCGCATCGTAACCATTTCCGTTTTCGATTAGGGAAAATGGAAGGTCTAAACCGTCAAACCAAAGAAATCTTTGTCAGCCCTACCTTAAATGATCAAAACGAAGTCCTGATTCCCAAACGCACATTCAGCTATGACTTATTAGTGATAGCCGTCGGCAGTGTCAGCAATACGTTCGGCATTAAAGGCGTTGCCGAGCATTGCATGTTTCTGGATACCACGCCTCAAGCCTTTAAATTTCAGAAGCAATTGGTCGAGTCTTACATTAAAACCCATGTCGGCGTAGATGCTGCCAGAGATAAACCTTTATCCATCGCCATAGTTGGCGCAGGCGCTACCGGCGTCGAGTTATCAGCACAATTGCATGAAGTCACCGACATGCTGGCGGTATTCGGCCTGGAAGGCTCCAGCAAGGTAAAGCTCACCATTATCGAAGCCGCAACACAATTATTACCCGCATTGCCCCCACGATTAGCTATTGCTACACAGCAACAACTCGTCAAACTGGGCATTGATCTTAAACTGGGACGTCGTGTCACCGAAGTCAACAAAGCCGGCATTCTGACTCATGATGGCGAAATGCTTGAGGCCGATCTCAAAGTATGGGCTGCCGGCATTAAAGCACCGGATTGGATGAAAGAGCTGGACGGCTTGGAAACCAATCACCTCAATCAATTAATTGTCGATAACACCTTAAAAACCAGTGATGATGATATTTTTGCCTTGGGTGACTGTGCGGCTTGCGCATGGATCGGTCACGAAGAAAATGTTCCGCCCAGAGCCCAAGCAGCGCATCAACAAGCATCGACTTTAGCCAAATCGATTGCCAATCGTTTACGTGGTGGTAGCTTGGTTGAGTACGTCTACAAAGATTACGGATCGCTGGTGTCATTGGGTAAATACACCACTGTCGGTAATCTTATGGGTAATTTGATGGGCACTGTCAGTGTCGGTGGTTTTATCGCGAGAATAGTGTATTTATCCCTCTATAAAATGCACCAAGTAGCCATCCATGGATATTTTAGAACTGCGATGTTAACACTGTCGAACCTGTTCAGACGCAGCACCCACGCCAAAATAAAAATGCATTAAACGCTTCACACAAAACCCAATACCTCTGTCAGCTGAAACCCGATCATTGCATTGGGTTAAGCAGCGCTAACCCAACCTACAACAATATCAATATGTTAGAAATTGAATACGAATTCCGCGAAGAAGATTTAATTCATTTTAATGAACAACAGCTGGAAAGAAATGAAGACGTTCAAAACCACATCAAGAAAAATCGCTGGTTCGTGCCGGGAATAATGTTTTTGATCGGATCTTTTTATTATTTTTACTACGGCGACAGAAATTCAGCTGCATACATCATTGCCATAGCCCTGCTTTGGGCTTGGTTATCTCCACGAGTCATGATGCTGGATTTTCGCCGACAAATTCTTAAAAATTACACCCACAAAGAAAAAGCCGATATGTTTGGCACGTATACCTTGGGTATTGATCCTGCCAACCCCAAATATTTATTCGAAAAATCACCCAGCGGCAAACACAAAATGGCGTGGAGTGATTTGGTAAGGATTGAGCGCGGCAAGAAATATGTATTCATCTATGTTGATTTAAGCACCGCGCTAGTAATCCCTTTGGAAACCATGAAAAAAGGCGATCTTAAGGAATTTGCCAATCAAGTTGAAACCATGCTCGAGCGGTTTGGTTGATGCTTACGTCTGCTTTAATTATCAATCCGGCAGAGCGCACATGCTGAATTTCAAAGACTTAACCCTACGCCGTGGTGCTCGGGTACTTTTCGCGAATGCGTCATTTATTATCCATAAAGGTCAAAAAGTCGGCTTTACAGGTGCCAATGGCGCGGGAAAATCCAGCTTATTTGCATTGGTCAGAGGCGAGCTGCATCCCGACGAAGGTGATTTCTCAATGTCCCCCGGACTTGAAATCGCCCATGTCGCCCAGGAAACACCGGCGGTCTCCAGCTCCGCTATCGATTATGTCATTGATGGCGACCAGCCCTTAAGACGTTTGGAGCAAGCCTTACTGGCCGCCGAGAAAGCTAACGACGGCTTAAAACAAGCCGAGCTGCATGCCACGCTCGATGTTATCGGCGGCTACACCGCCAAGGCCAGAGCCTCGCGTTTGATGAATGGACTGGGCTTTAGTGCCGATCAGGAAAACAATGCCGTCAGCTCCTTTTCCGGCGGCTGGCGGATGCGTTTGAATCTGGCGCAGGCATTGATGTGCCGCTCGGATGTTTTGTTGCTGGACGAACCCACCAATCACTTGGATTTGGATGCGGTCATCTGGCTGCAGGACTGGCTATGCAAATACCCCGGCACCTTATTGCTGATTTCTCATGATCGCGATTTTCTGGATACCATCACTGATCACATCGTGCATATCGAACAAAATCAGGCGGAAATTTATACCGGCAATTATTCAGCATTTGAACGTATGCGCGCAGAAAAACTGGCGCAACAGCAATCCTCCTACTTAAAGCAGCAACGGGAAATTGCCCATATTCAAAGCTTTGTTGACCGCTTCAAAGCGCAAGCCACCAAGGCCAGACAAGCACAGAGCCGCATCAAGGCATTGGAACGCATGGAATTGATTGCCCAAGCCCATGTCGATTCACCCTTCGACTTCAGCTTTGCCAAACCGCAAAAAATGCCCAACCCCCTATTGACGCTGGAAAAAGCCGATATAGGTTATGGTCAGACTGTGATTATCAAGCAGGCCGGTTTGTCTATTTCGCCGGGTGATCGCATTGGTTTGTTAGGTCCCAATGGCGCGGGAAAATCGAGCTTAATTAAAGTGCTAGCGGGCGAAATGAAACCGTTAAGCGGCAAAATACTGGAATCCGACGCCCTTAAAATCGGCTATTTCGCCCAACATCAGCTGGAGCAATTACGTGTTGATGAAAGTCCGTTATGGCATTGCCAGCAACTAGACAAACAAGCCTCCGAAAAGGATTTGCGAAACTTTTTGGGCGGCTTCGACTTTCGCGGCGATAAAGTACTGGAGCCGGTCAAGCCATTCTCCGGCGGCGAAAAGGCGCGACTGGTGCTGGCTCTGCTGGTGTATCAAAACCCGAACCTGTTATTGCTGGATGAGCCGACCAACCATTTGGACTTGGAAATGCGTCACGCCTTGAGTGTGGCATTACAGGATTATCAAGGCGCCATCGTCGTCGTCTCGCATGACCGACATTTGCTGCGTTCAGTAACCGATCAACTGGTTTTGGTCGCGGGCGGCAAAGCCCAGCCATTCGATGGCGATCTTGAAGATTATCGCCAATGGCTGGTCGATCAAAAAAGAACAGAGGAAAAGCCGCAGCTTGATGATGCGCCGGCAGTATCACGTAAAGACCAGCGTAAACTGGAAGCTGATCGCCGGCAAAAGCACAAGCCAATTTATGATGCAATAAAAAAAGCCGAAGCCGAGGTAGAAAAGTACCATCAGGAACAAAAGCAGATCGAACTGCAATTAGCCGCCCCGGAAATTTACGACGATTCGGAAAAAGAGCGCCTCAAGCAAATTCTTGCCCGCAAGGTACAAATTGACAAAGCCTTGGAAACGGCTGAAAGCGCCTGGATGGAGGCTGAAGAAAAACTGGAACAGATCAAGCTTGAGATGTCTGAGTAGACTTTTTAGCAACCGCTAATTCTCAATTGAGGCTTTCTATGTATGAACTTATCAAACTGATATTCGACATTTGCCTTTTTAAAAAAGGACCGGCAGCAGTCCCCTACTCCGTATGGCTGTTACGGCTGCTGCTGGTCACTGACATCGCAGTCAGTTTTTTACTGGGCAGACTGACTGGCGACGGGTTTAGGGCTTTATTGCAAGCATTCGCCAGTGTGCTATTACTGATGACGTTCGCGGCTGTTGTTTTAGCCATTGCCGGAAAGTCGGCTCGCTTTATACAGACAGCAACGGCACTCATAGGTGCCGATACTTTAATCAGTTTTTTCGCCATACCCGGCACAGCGACGATGTCCATCGGTCAAAACAATATCTTGGTGTATTTGACAATGACCGGACTGATTATCTGGCAATGGGCAATTACCGGACATATCATTCGCAACGCCTTAGGTAAACCCTTGCTCTTTGGCTTTGGTCTGGCATTTTTATATGTCTTTACGTCCTATCAGGTGATGGCCTTATTATTTCCTGACGCGGGAACTCTTTAATTTAGGAATAGTCATGACAACTTATAAACACATATTATTAGCCACGGATTTTTCAGAGCATTGTGAACATGTGGCCAACAAAGCCAAGGAATTAGCCCATCAATTTCAAGCGAAACTGAGCCTTGTCCATATCATGGACAACTTGATCATCACCGATGCGGCTTATGGATCAACCATTCCATTTGACCTTGACTTGACCGCCGAACTCATGGCCTCCGCCCGTGCTCGACTGGCAAAACTGGCTGAAACACTGGGCATCCCGGATCAAAATCAGTGGCTTGAGGTGGGCAGTCCCAAACTGGAAATCATCAGAATCGCCGAAGAAAACGGCGTTGACTTAATTGTGGTGGGCTCCCATGGCCGCCATGGTCTGGCACTGCTATTAGGATCGACTGCCAATGGCGTACTGCATCATGCGCAATGTGATGTATTAGCCGTTCGAATCAAAGATAAATAAATAATACCCCTAAAAATAATTACAAAAAGGTAGAGAGATGATTGGTCAAGTACAAAGCTATAACCCAGAAACACTGACAGGTTTAATTGCCGGCGAAGGCGTTCTGTTTGATTTTAATATCCAGGATTGGGAGGCGGGCGTCCCACCGGATGAAGGCGATGAAGTTTTTTTTGACGCTGAAGCCAACCAAGCAATCAACATCAAGCTAGTCGGTGCCTATCTGGCACCACCTGTAGCGGTTAAGTCTAAAAATGTAGCCTGTATTCTGGCTGTTCTGCTGGGCTTTGCAGGTGCCCACAGAATCTACTTGGGATATTACAAACTGGCTCTCGCGCAACTGGCATTAACAGTTGCCAGCGCCGGATTTGGCGCTGCGTGGGGCTTTATTGAATCAGTTTTGATTTTTTCCGGCAATATCAATAAGGACGCCAAAGGTCGTCCATTGAAATAAACCATAGACTCACGACAGACAAAAAAAAGGCCCTGGTGAGTAATCACCAGGGCCTTTTTTGCATTTAACCTTGTCGCTTATTTAGGGCGAACGTTAGTAGCGGTTAAACCTTTTGGGCCAGACTCGATATCAAAACTTACGGTTTGACCTTCAGTCAATGTTTTAAATCCGTCACCTTGAATAACTGAATGATGAACGAAAACATCTTCGCCACCTTCAGCAGGTGCAATAAAACCAAAACCTTTTGTGTTGTTAAACCACTTTACAGTGCCTGTTGACATTTTAAGAACTCCTAAATAAAAACTTACGGTTAACACAGAACCACACAACATTGATAACCGGACCACCTAACATTTAGGAACCTCGTTAACTCAACAGCTGGTTTCTGACGCGGTGTATTGTAATGGTTTTATTATGATTCTGTCATTAGCAGATTTGGAATAAACCATCCAACACCAGCGAATTCGGGCTAACAATGCCTACAATTTGATTGTTTTCCAATACCGGCGCTCTCACCAAATTATATTCGGCAAATAATCGCGAGCAGTAACGAATATCCATGTCCGGATGCACCGATATAACCGGTTTACTCATGATCTCATAGACATTGACTCGATCCGGTGCACGGTCTTTAGCCAAGACATGTCGGGCAATATCGCCACAATTGATCATGCCGTATTCGTCGTTTTCATCGCGTTTGTTGACCAGCAACACCGCTGTTTTCAGGGATTTCATCAGTTTTAGGGCATCGGCGACTGTGGCAACGCCATCAATGGAGCCGTAATCAGTTTTCATGACATCCCGAACCCGAATTAAAGCGCGTTTTTCGATCATATTTTATCCTCCAATTCTTGGGTAAGTTCTTCAACTTGGCGAGTCACGCCGATGGCATCTTCAACATCAATCTGAAAGGCAATACCGGTGCCCGGCGCACTGTCAAACTCAGCCACGGCGGCAATTGTTTCCAGAATATGCCGACTCAGATGTTCTTCGACCAAAAACATCAACACATCACGTTGCGTTTCCAGCGTCAAACCGAAAAAGGTTTTGGATTGTTTTAAGCCTTCACCACGGGCGTTGTTAATAACTGTGGCTCCTTTTGCGCCATTCTTGCGTGCTGTTTCCAGCACCAGATCAGTTTTATCATCTTCGACAAAAGCAATAATGAGTTTGAAATGCATGCGTTTTTCTCAAGATTTAGTGGAACGACTGTCCTTATTCAGCCAGTGCGCGATTTGCGCATAGCTCAAGACAGCAATGATGGGAAACAAGCTGGCGAAGGCAATAAGGCCAAAACCATCCAACAGCGGATTGCGGCCCGGCACCGTGGACGCCAAGCCCAAACCTAGTGCAGTAACCAGTGGCACGGTGACTGTGGAGGTCGTCACACCACCGGAATCATAGGCCAAACCAATAATTTGCTTGGGGGCGAATAATGTTTGGATTAACACGATCACATAGCCAACCACGATATAGTAATAAAGCTCAGTGCCGGTCACGATACGGAAGGCACCTAAAGCAATCCCAAATGCGACACCGATTGACACGGCAATACGCAATCCGAACGCATGAATGGTGCCGCCGGAAATTTGTTCGGCCTTGAGTGCCACTGCCAGAAGCGAGGGCTCAGCCAGGGTCGTGGCAAAACCAATACTGGCGGCAAACACATACACCCAAACATAGGACTGCCAAACAATCGCTTGCTTACTGATATCAATGCCTAAAAACTCAGGTGTAGTGAGCTGGCTTGCCATCAGCTTGCCTAATGGGAATAGCGCCATATCCAGGCCTTCAAGAAAGAAGGTAATGCCCAGCAGCACATAGATAAAGCCAATCAGCGTTTTCTTGGGATGAGGCAACGGACGGCGAATGATCAGTAATTGAAAGCCGATAATAATGGCCGCAATCGGCAAAATATCCCTGCAAGTAGATAGCAAGGCCATCAGAAAATGCTGACTCCAGGTAATCATCTGAGCATACCGTAAGTCATGACAAACACCATCGGCGTCAATGAGGCAAAGGCAATCAATCCAAAGCCATCAGTCACCGGATTACGGCCTTTAATTGCGGTGGCCAAACCGACACCCAGAGCCGTCACCAAAGGCACGGTAATCGTTGACGTGGTCACGCCGCCTGAATCGTAGGCGATGCCGATAATTTCCGGAGGTGCAAACGGGGTCATCACTACGACGCCGATATAACCGCCGATAATTAAGTAATACAGCGGCCAGCCGCGAATGATTCTAAGCACGCCGACTAATATCGCAAACCCGACCGACAACGCCACGGTAAGACGCAACCCCAATGCATAACTGTCCTGAGCGTCAGTAGTTTGCTCAATAATACCGGCCTTACTGGCAATGCTGGCGGCTTCCTGAGCAATCGCAATCAGCGCAGGTTCCGCCACTGTCGTGCCAAAACCCAAACAAAAAGCAAACACAAGCAGCCAGAATAAACTGCCTTTGCGGGCAAACGCGTAAGCCATGGATTCGCCAAGCGGAAACAGACTTTGTTCCAGACCCTGAACAAACAAAGTCAGACCAATCACCACAAACAGGGTACCGGTCATTAAATCGACAACGTTGGGAATAGGTTTTTGAATCACCAGCACCTGAAAAATCAGCACCACCGCCAGAATGGGTACCAAGTCCAGAAAGCTGCTGAATAATTGTCTGAGAAAAGGATTTTTTAGCATGCCGGTTCAAATTCCTTAATTGGGCTTTGATTGTATATCAAAGCCGGCAATTTAGACCGCATCAAAAAATTTTACCCTTCCCGTCTCAATGTCATACATACCACCGACAATCGCAATTTCACCATTTTTTGCCATCACATCCAGCAACACGCTTTTTTGCCGGATTTGCCGGGCGGTCAATTGCACGTTTTTATCAGCGACTTTTTGCACAAGCATTTTGTTATCCACCGAAATAGGCATCGCTTCTTCCAGGCTAACAGCATTGACCGCGGGTTGAATCTTCTCCAGCAAACCGGTCAAATGATCCAGCTCAACATGGGCGCAAGCACCTTTAATTGCCCCGCAATGCGAATGCCCCAAGACCACAATCAGTTTGGATCCGGCAACTTTACAGGCATATTCCATACTGCCGAGAATATCGTCATTAATGATATTGCCTGCGACCCGTGTGCTGAAAATATCGCCCAGTCCTTGATCAAATATCAGCTCCACCGATGTCCGCGAATCCATACAACTTAAAATAATCGCCATCGGAAATTGGTCCTGACGAGTATCGTTTACTTGCTCAAGCAGATTTCGATTGGCCTCCAGCGCATTGATAAAACGTTCATTCCCCTCTTTCAACAGCTCTAACACATCGGCCGGACTTAAGGACTTTTGGGTGTCGTAAGTGGGTGGTCTGGCATTTATCAGCGGCGGCAGGGTGCCGTAACCTCTAAGATTTTCCACGGTCAAGTTGATATGCCTGCGTTCGGCTTTGATTTTGAAATTCTCAATGATCTGGTAGACGTCGTAATCGATGTATTTTGAGCGCGTGGCATCAATCACAACGTCTGAATGATCCGGTAAATGGCGCAAAGTTCTTAAAATATTGGCTTTGTTGAGAAATGACACATGCTCCGAAAGCCGAATAATGGTCTTATTGCCCCAGTGCAGCTCATTAAAATAAAACCCGGTTTTGTAGTTTTCCAGCAAAATTGAAAACAATGCGGCGGCTAAACCAATCGCCAAACCAATCAGCATATTGGTAAAAATCAAGCCCAAAATTGTCGCCACAAAGGGGATGAAGTGATACATCCCGGACTTGTACATGGATTTAAAAATACTGGGATTCGCCAGCCGCTCACCGACAATCAGCAATATCGCCGCCAGACTGGCCAAAGGAATCTGATTGAGCAAATTGGGGATAACCAGTACCGCCAGTAACAAGCTTAAGCCTTGCACGAAAGCCGCCGTTTTTGTTTTAGCACCCGACTGTATATTGACAGAGCTGCGCACGATAACCTGAGTCAACGGCAAGCCGCCCAATAGTCCGCAACAGGCATTGCCGAAGCCTTGAGCCATCAATTCACGACTGGTGGGGGTAACGCGTTTATAAGGATCTAATGAGTCAACCGCTTCAACCGTCAACAAGGTTTGCAAACTGGCAACCAGCGCTAAAGTTAATGCCGATAGATACACGCCGGGATTGGTCAATTGGGAAAAGTCCGGCGACTGGAATTGTTTGAGCAAATCCTCAGCTGAAAGCATTTCCGGCAAATTAACCAGATGCGACTGTTTGAGAGCAAGTTCCGGAAAGGTTTGTTGCAAAAAATGATTGAGTAACACACCGGCCATGACGACCAGCAAAATACTCTTGAAAAATTGCGTGACGCCGCCCAGTCTTTTGATAAATGGCCGCTCCCACACCAGCAAGATGATCAGTGAAACCAACGAAATCAGGATAGCGCCGGGAGAGACATAATCCAGCATGTGCGCTAGTTCTGAAAAAGAGGAATAGCTATCCGGCTGCATGAAGCCAAAATCGCCTTCGTAATCTCGGTCATATCCCAGCGCGTGCGGAATCTGCTTCAACACCAGGATAATGCCGATACCCGCGAGCATGCCGTTGACCACTGATGACGGAAAGTAATAGGCAATGACACCCGCATGTATCAGCCCCATCAAAATCTGAATTAAGCCTGCCAGCACCACAACCAGCAAAAAACCGCTGAAGCTGTATTCTTGAATAATCGCCAAGACCAAAGTCGACAAGCCCGCTGCCGTACCACTAATGCCCAAGGCCGACTTGCTTAATGGCGCAACGACAATGCCGCCAATGATGCCGGTAATCAATCCAGATAGTAACGGCGCACCGGAAGCCAAGGCAATACCCAATGACAAGGGAATTGAGATCAGGAATACCGTGATACCGGCAGGAATATCGAAGCTCAAATTGGCCAAAACGCCCGCCGGCAAGGTGTGTTGATTATTAGTTTCAGTCATTGTAAATACCTTCAATCGGCCTAAGCTTTATTTGCAGCTCTATCGTTTAAGATCACCAAGGGTTCATGTTTTACGATTTTCTCCTTGCCGTGAAGTTCAATCACTTCAACAGTAATGTCATCATCAGGCGCGGCGGCCAGAAAATCATTAAGCGTTTCCAGAATGTCATGATCGACAAACTTGGCTTTGCTGGCATCAATAACTACCGTGCTATTGGCGGGAATGTGCAAAATGAATTTGCGTAGCAGGGCTTTATTCAAAAAAGAAACATCTTTGTTGAGTGTCAGCACGTAATGCGAACCATCCTGAACCAGGGAAATAGCCGCGTGGTAATTAGCTTTTATGACAAAAAACAGCCCGATCACCATACCAATCACCATCCCTTTAAGTAAATCAGTCACCAAAATAGCGATCACCGTGATAACAAATGGAAGAAACTGACAGATACCTTTATGGTAAAACTTTCTGAACAAGGCCGGATTGGCCAGTTTATAGCCGGTTTGCAGCAAAATAGCTGCCAAACATGCCAACGGAATGGCATTGAGATATTGAGCCAGGAACATCACACTCAGCAACAAAAATACACCGTGGGTAAAACAAGCCATCCGGGTGATGCCACCAGCATTGATATTGGCGGCGCTGCGCACGATAACCGCCGTCATCGGCAAGCCGCCGATCAAGGCGCTGATAATATTACCAATACCCTGAGCTTTTAGTTCCCGATTGGTCGGCGCAATGCGTCTGAATGGATCGAGCTTATCGGTGGCTTCCAAACTCAACAAGGTTTCCAGGCTGGCAATAATCGCGATAGTGCCCGCAACGGTATAAGTGGCCGGATTACTTAAATGCTCAAGATAACTAAGATCAGGCAAGGTAAAGTTATTGAAAAAATCACTGGCCTTTTCAGAAACGGGCAAGCTAACCAAGTGGTCGTTCTTGACCGCCCAATCAGGCGCAAAGCGCTTGGCAGTCTCGTTATAGATCACGCCCCAAAGCACAGCCACTAAAGGACCGGGGATCAATTTAAGTATTTTTTGTCGCTTAACCCAACTGGTCGTCCATAAGGCCAACAACACCAAGGCAACACCGCTAATGACCACAGAGCTATGAGATAAGCCGCCAAACGCATCCAGAAACTCATGAAAACTCGACCCGGCTGTTTCTTTCATATAACTCTCATCACCTTCGTAACTGCTATCGTAACCCGTGGCATGTGGAATTTGTTTCATAATCAGAATCAAACCAATGGCCGCTAACATGCCTTCAATGACCGCCGAAGGAAAAAAAGCCCCGATAATACCCGCCCGTAAAAATCCCAATATCAATTGAAAAAATCCCGCCAAAACACAAGCCACCAGCAAGCCCTGAAAACTTCCCAGCGTTTCAATCGCATTAAATACAATGACAGTTAAACCGGCAGCCGGGCCGGAAACCGCAAGTTGCGATCCACTCAGCCAAGAAACAACTAAACCGCCGACCAGACCACCTATTAAACCGGCAAATAACGGGGCGCCGGAAGCTAGGGCTATACCTAGGCATAAAGGCAGCGCTACTAAAAATACAACCAGCCCCGCAGGCAAGTCGTGCTTTAAATGTTTAACATAATATTGAACATGCTTGTGAATCATGGTGATGCTCCTTACTTTCAGTGACAGACACTCGACATTTTTAATGGCTGAGGTGCGTGTTATGCTTACAAATACCCGCCCACAACATGTCGAGTGCAACCATCCTAGCCTGTTAACCTTTCAGTTAGCTTTCACAATCATTTTTAATGAAAATTCTATTAATCGAAGACGATGCCGTACTCGGCGACGGCCTGAGCCATACCTTAAATGGATCGGGTTATCTGGTAACAGTTGCCACCAGTGGCGGATACGCTGAACAACTTCTAAGAGCACAAGATTTTGATCTTATTGTGCTGGATTTGGGTTTGCCCGATATGGATGGCCTGGAATTGCTGCGTAAACTTCGGCTGCGTAAACTGGCGCTGCCCATCATGATCCTGACTGCACGCGACAACATAAACGATAGAATCAGCGGCATCGAGCAAGGCGCCGACGACTATATGACCAAGCCCTTTGAGCTCAAAGAACTGGAAGCGCGAATCCATGCACTGATACGCCGCTGCTATGGCGGATTCAATGATGCGATTGTGATTGGCCGATTAACTCTGGATCCCAGAAATCACCGATTATCCGTTGACGATGAGCCGCTGACGCTCTCTGCAAGAGAATATGGCGTACTGGAAATCCTGTTGCTGCAGGCCGGCAAAGTAGTCAGTAAGGACCGCATGGCCCAGCGCTTGACCAATGATGACGATGCCCTCACCGATAATGCCGTGGAAATTTATGTGCATCGCCTGCGAAAAAGGCTGGAGCCTTTTGGCGTCATGATCCGCACTGTACGCGGTCTGGGCTATTTGCTGGAGGCAACCACCGATGCCTAAACCACGCAGCATCAAAAGCGTCATCCTGCTACGCCTAGCGGTACCACTGATCATTTTCATGACCGTCGAAACCCTGCTGTCTTATTTTGTCACCCTGCATTATGTCGACAATGCTTATGATCGCTGGCTGCTCGATTCTGCCCGATCACTGACTCAGGAAATCAAATTTCCGGCAGGCAAGATCGAGGTCGACCTGCCGCCCGAAGCACTGGAAATATTCAAATGGGATGAGTCTGACAAAACCTATTTCAAGATCATTTCTGCGCAACAAGGCGTCATTGCCGGTGACAAATTCGTGCCCGAGCCCTTATCGGAGGATACCGATTGGTCGAAGCCGGTATTTTTTGACGAGATGATGTACGGCGAACCGGTCAGAGTGGTGTCGATGTTATTACCTTCAGACCCCGGCAGCGAAACTGTGTTTGTGCATGTGGCCGAAACTATCAACAAACGCCGGGCAATGATGATTGATATTTTATTGGCCGATCTAGTACCGCAGCTGTTGCTGGTGTTGTTAGTCGGCCTGTTTTTACTGCGCGGCATCAAACGCGGTTTGCTGCCGTTACAACGACTAGCCGACGAAATAGCCCGGCGCACTCCCCGTGACTTGCGCCCTATCCCCGAACGACATATCTATCAAGAAGTACGCGTTTTGACCAACACCATCAATGACTTATTGCAGCGTCTTGCCCATGCCATCGCCAGCCAGCAACGCTTTATCGCCAATGCCGCGCATCAACTCCGCACGCCGCTGGCCGGGCTTAAGTTACAGGCCACGCGTGCACTACGGGAAGATGATGTCACCGCCATGCAACCGACGTTATTACAGATACAAAACAGCGCCGATCGCATGGCACACTTGACCGCGCAACTATTGGTATTAGCCCGCTCCGAACCCATCGAAGGCGATTATGAAAAAGGCCCTGTCGATTTGCTTGAGCTAACCCGCTCGACCTGCATCGAATTTGTGCCCAAAGCTTTACAACGAAATATCGATCTAAGCTTTGAAACTAGCGAACAAGTGTTAACGGTCACCGGTGACGCCATTCTGCTGCGCGAATTGCTGATCAATCTATTGGACAATGCTATTTCTTACGGCAATGAACAGGGCAATATTTTGGTAAAACTACTCGCCCAGCCCTCACCCTGCCTGATTGTCGAAGATGACGGCCCCGGCATTCCGCAAACCGAGCGCCAACGCATCTTTGAACGCTTTTACCGCATTCCCGGCACGTCTGGCCTTGGCTGTGGCCTGGGTCTGGCTATCGTCAAAGAAATCGCCGACCTGCATAAAGCGCGCTTACAACTCAGCCAAGTGAATGAATTGGGTGGTACGCGGGTTGAGTTGTGGTTTGAGTAG
>JABFRC010000175.1 GCA_013141375.1 Methylococcaceae bacterium
ATGTAACGATGAAATTAGTCGGTGATTTAAAATCCGCTTTGCTGGTAGGATGTAAGTTGCTTAACAAATACTCTTCATCGTCTTTAATACGATCATTGCCATATTTGGCGGCAATTTCCCTGACTGCCAGAAAACTTTTCCATAGCGGTTTTTCATCATCCGATAAATCAGCTTCCTGATTATCGGAATAAAAAACATGGGTATGGTTTTTTAACGCGCTTTCAGAAAATGACTGCCGATTTAACTTATGCATATCGGCAAAGATCAAATTGTTCGGCTTCATTTCATAACGCGGTGATACCTTACCCAAATCCCGAAACATGGGCCCGAAGGCGTACTGGGTTTTTAAAAGATTCACCTGAGAAATAAAATCAGTCTCTTGCTGGGTGCGTGCCAAATTGTTTTGAATTAAGCCAGTAATGCGTTGAGCTGTCCAACGGATGGATAACTCTTCATCTTTATCCTTTAAAAATAGCTTGATACGTTTGACGGCCTCATCAATCGTAAAAATATCACGATTATCAATTAAGGTAGTCACCTTGCCAGAACGGATATAGGTAGTTGACTCTTCGTATTGGCGCGATTGTGGCGAATAATCAATATGTTCCGGCTCACTGGCAAGTTTTGATTTAACCTCTTCGGTTTGCTGGACAACCTGATAATCAATGTTGTGCAGTTCAAATACAAACCCTTGTTGTGCCTCTGAGTAGCCCCATGACAAGCGGTTTTCAATTTCTAGCACATCACGGTATAAATCGGCAATTTGCTGTGTCCAGCGTTCATGATTGTTGATTTTAACCATTGCATTTCCGCCCAAGCCCGACGGCATCCGCAAACCACGCCCTAACACCTGTGCAATTAACAATTTGGAATTAAAAGCCTTATTTTCATGCGGGACAATCTGGAACACGTTTTTTACATCCCAACCTTCCGTCAACATACTGACCGAAACAATCCATTCCACCGGATTCTGGGCATCATCCACCGTTTTTAACAACTGCACATTATCACGGCGCACTTTATCGGCTTTATCAACCAGGGCTTTTACACGAATGCCATCATTGCCGCTGGGAATGCCGGATGCAACCCAAATCACCTTTTTTTCGGCTTGTTGACGATTCAGGTTTTCTTTAGACGCAATGAAGTTAACCAATTCATTCCAGACTTCCACACAAGAAGCGATTTTTTCCGTGACAATAATGCTGATCGGTTTCAGCTGTCCGCCGTAAGTTTGCTGATTCAACAGATGGTTTTGATAGGTTTCTTCATAGCCGCAATCTACACCGATTAACCGCTCCAAAGCATAATCGACTTGCTTGACTACCCGCGCCTCTATCGCCTTTTTCAAACTATAACGGTAAACAATATCAGGAAAATAGCGGTCGCCAATATACGGCGTACCTGAAAAATTGACGATAAAATGAAAACCATACTCAGGATTTTGCAGAAAATCCAGCCAGCGTTTGGTTGCTTGATCGGCATTGCTGAAAATATGGTGGGCTTCATCATTCAGCACCAGCGTTCTGCCACCTTTACCTGTAAAACTGTCACGGATAGATGAGCCTGTGCGGTCATAAACAGCATGAATATTTTCCACGCAAATATCACCCGCCAAAATAGGATCATTCGCGCTTTTAATGCCAGGATTGAGATAAACCGCGTCCAGCTCTTGCAGGATTGCCGTTAAATTGGGATCGGCACTGAGCTGAAAAAACTTATCCTTCAAGCCTTCCTCAATAGTCAGCGTCGGGCATAACACCAACACCTTATCCACCAAGCCTTCTGCCAGCATTACCCTTGCCAAACCATAAATAGCAAAACTCTTACCCGTACCTGTGGCTAAATCAATGCTCACTGATTTTTTATCCGCTAGGGCAAAACTGCTCAAATAATTGTGCAATGTGTGGTCATAATAGCTTTGCAGTTTGGTGTTATGGTCAAAATTTTCAGTCGCCAAATCCCCTGTATTTTTATAGTGGCTGGACAGTAAAAACTTCAACACCGTTTTTATGGCTTCGGTCTGAAAAGCATAATGCGTACCGCTTAATGCTTCCAAAAACGCATCATATTTATTGACAATATTACTAACGGCGGCATCGTTATCCCGAACCTGCAAAACAAAATCATCATTACGATAAGTGACAGCCATTAGCTAACTCCCTTTAAAGTTATTTTTTTCTCATTGCCGTATTTATCGACCAGAATCAACATCACCGTATCGCCGCATGACTCAATGGGTAGACGAATATCCAGTTTTTCACAAGCTGCCGCCTTTTGCTCAAAGCCAGCCGAAACCTCTTTTTTCAAGCGTTTTAACTCTTCTGACACCAAATCTTCCGCCCAAAAAACTTGCGCCAACTTAAACACATCATCTTGATAATCCAGATCCACCAGCACCATCGACAGCGTGGCGAAATTGGGGAAATCTTCGGGGTCTGTGGCTAAGGTATTGGCGCGAAATTGCGTCAACCGAACAACCTGTTCCTGATTGCCCATGCTGAAAATATCCTGATCTTCAACCGCCGAAGTCAGGCACGACCATTCCACCAGTGGCTGCGAGATAAAATCAAAACCGACCGCATCAATCACCGCGTTCACATCATCCTCGGATGACGGTTGTTGCAATGCACCTGCCTTATTGTTTTCCAGCAAGCGTTGCAAGACCGACAGTGGCACTTTCAGGAAAATATAACGGGTGTTGCCGCGCTGAATTTCATCCTGCATAAAACCCATTGCGACAATCGGAGCGATAATATAAAAGCGGTCGCCCGCCTGTCCGCCCGTGACCGTGTGCAGGCTCTCGACAAAACTTTCTTCCAGCACCATGTCCTTGTTATTCGGGTAATCCCAAACAAACGCCGAATCACCGCCGATATAGCCATCAACATCAAAGGCTTTGATTTTGTGTGGCGCGTCACGCAAGCTAAACAACTGCATGACAAATGGCTTGTAATCTTCCCAAGGCAAGGCATAGAGCTTTTGTTTGTCGTAAATGCCCGCATTCAGCAACACAAACTCTTTGGCTTTCAGCGGCTTGGACTTGGGTGTCGGGGTTTTCGGTTCAACGAAAGAAATCAGGAAAGTGATACGGCCCACTGTCACAGCTTTTTCACCCGCTTTTAAGCCGTCGGTGTCTTCAATTAAGTCCAAGCGGGACAACTGCAATTTGTCTTCGGGACACACCAGCGAAAAAAACTCGGCTTGGTTGCCGCTCAAGTGCTTAGTGGTAAATTCGGCAAGGTCTTCCAGCAAGGCATCGGTAATCAGTAAATCGCCGCGCCGCGCTTTGTCATACACCATCAGCAAACCACGACTGCCGGACTTGGAATGTTCGGCAAAATCGCTGACCCGTTCATAGTCACGGCGGTCATCTTTAGCTGCTGAACCCACATTGCTGGTCAAATTCAGCAAACGTTTCTGGATGGTGTAAATGGCCAGCTTCCCGCAATCCATGCCTATCCAGCGGCGGCCTAGTTTTTCAGCAGTGGCGAGGGTAGTGCCTGAACCGGCGAAAGCATCAAGGATAATGTCGTTTTCTGAGGAACTGGAAGTAATGACGCGATTTAAAAATTGCTCTGGTTTTTGAGTTGGGTAATCCACCCGTTCAGCCGCTTGAGAATTGACGGGGTAAATGTCTAGCCACAAATCGGTAGGTGAAACACCTTGGACTTCATCTAAATATCTTTTTATTCTAGCCACACCGTTTTTTGTATAGTACAAACGGTCTTCTGCTTCGTAACGCTGCATCGTTGTTTGAGGGCAACGCCAAATTTTTACTACCCCTTTCCATTCATATTCATAACCACCACCTTTTAAACCTGCTCCAACTAAATCGCCATCGGTAAACCTTTTTCCATCTGGGTCAACATGCTTATATCGCGTTGTTAGATGTTCTTCGGAATATTGAGAATATTGAGGTTTGAATTTTGTCTGTTCTGAACGGGAGTAATACAGAATTAAATCATGCACGTTGGCATAAGTCTTAGAGTCACTGTGTGCTGAGGTGCGTTTCCAAATAATTTCATTCTGGAAATTAAATTCGCCAAACACTTCATCCATAACCGCCTTGATATAGTGGCCTTTCTTCCAGTCCAAATGCACATAAATCGAACCATCATCGGCAAGAATCTCCCGTAACAACACCAGCCTCTCACGGATAAATTCAATAAACTGTGCGCCCATGACTTTATCCCGGTAAGCCTTCTCGCGGTCTTTCATAAAGTCCTGCTTGGTGGCGAACGGCGGATCAATATAAACCAGTTTGATCTTATTTTTAGTGCCGTAACGGTTCGCGCCGCGCTGGTCGTTATAGATGGCTTTTAGGGCTAACAGGTTGTCGCCAAAAATCAGCAAATTGCGCCAGTCATCGTTAAACGGATTGTCACTATTGAAACTACGCATTTCCTGCAATGGCGCGGCGGGTGTGCGGCTTAAAATATCCGGCTCGGATTTTTTGCCTTTATATTGCAGTTCATAAACCGCCGTGCGTTCGACATAATCCGCTTCATCCGCAAATAGCAAGTTTTTGTAATGGGCAGGTAAGGGCTTGCCTTGCTCAATCAATTGAATCAGGCGTTGTTTTTCTTGTTCGGAAAGCGACATATTCTTCCTTAAAAAAGTAATCCGCTGGGATATGCTGTGCAACAGGTTTTGTAATATTAACTAGCTAGTTTCTAAAGCCTTTTGATGAAATCCATCAGTACAACAGGGTATTCGTAATGCAAATATAGTTCTCATCAGTTTGAGATAATGTTATTTGTGGCGCCTTGGACATTAATGCTTGATTAGTTATTATTTGGTGTGGTCATGCTGCTCAGTCCTATAAAAAACCCCTGATTTCTTCACCCGACTAGATTTGCAGGTGTTTACTCTCAGGGGCATTAATTGTGCTGGATTATGGTTTAAACAGTTATGATGGTCAACTTAAGTCCTTTACCCATGCTTTCCGGCATGAATGTATTTGTTAAAAATTAACAGCGTAAGTTCAGGCTATTTTTCAGAATCACTATCATTTTCCAAAACAAAGCCATTTAAAGAATCCAGCCGCCACGCTTGAGTTTCTCTTAAGACTTTAATCGCCTTATACAATTCGTTATCAAGCATGACTTGATACTTAGCTAATACATCACGTAATTGCCCTTGCAGTATCGACTTTTTATTTCTCACAGTTTGGGCAATTTCCAATACTAAAGGGCGTTGTTTGGCGGCTTTAATTTCATCTTCGCAGTATTTAATTTGATCGTAAAAAAACTCCAACGGGCTGTCCCAGTTTTTAAGATAGTCTTCAATGGATTCTTCATCTTGCTCCGCCTCTTCTGCCAACTGTTTGTACATTAAGGGTGCTTCTTTTTGCAAAACAGCCATATCGAACAACTTGTCTTCGGCAATTTCTTTAAATTCCTTAATGACGGCCTGACACCATTGGTAATGGTCCTGATCAAATTCGGTTAAGTCATATTTTGTTATTGCCTGCTCTGAATATGTTAGGTTAAGTTCGGAATTAACCGCCGAAACGATAGAGCTAGGCGAGTTGGCTAAATTAATATGCGCCGTTTCTGACCTAACCAAACGCCTCTGCCTCCATAGTGTCACGGCAATACGCTCAACCAATGATTGTTCAAGCGTGCCCACGGGCATTAATTCCGTTTGTAGTCCATTCAGTAACAACTGATAGTCTTCCGGGCTTTCATCATTTAGCAGTAAATGCTTTGAAAATATGCCGTGTTTAATCGCATTATTAGCAACTATCTGTTTGCCTTCATCGGTAATTGGGCCTGTGGATTGTTGGGCATTGAGTTGGTTGGCTTTTATTTGGATCAATGAGGTGGTCATGAGTAAGTTTCCTGTATTGGCTTGGGATTCATTCTGATTAAAAATGCCGCATGTTCAGCGTCTCTGGCTTCAACCTTGAACAATTGGCCGTTGGGCGTGTAGCAATCTACAATTAATACTTCAGAATTTACCGGCTTGCTAATCCTGCTAATTTTGCTAATTGGGGGGCTTTGTGAAGCTTGTATTGTTACGCCAGGGTTAAACCACATGAAGCACGCTCCATGACTTCTTAGCGCTAACACCATCAACAATGGTTCCAACTTCATTGGGCTGGATATAGCCATTGTCAACAAGCTCTTTTATGGCACCATCCAATCGCTTTTTGTTGCGTAATTGGCTCGGGCCTTTAGTCAATATGGGGGCTGTTCTAAATGCCTTGTAGCCACGATTTTGAAGCCAAATAGACAATGATTCAGCATCGCTTACAGATTGAGGAATAACGGCTGCACCCCTAATACGTAAGGTTTCTGCTAAATACCATTGGACAATAATTAACGCTCTTCCGAGTCGATCAGCATCAATCACCCTTGCCGATAACCCCGCTTCAACAACGGTTAAAACACCAGCAATTCGACATGCGTTTTCAAGTGCTTTTGATGTTCTGTCTCGCAATTCCGAAAGGTCATTGCCCTTTTGCATTAATGTTTCAAACTGATTTATTGCTTCAATTGCAAGCGCCTTTGCATCATCTGACAATGGCAATTCAACCGGGTCTAATTCCTGCTTGGATTTACCAGTTCTGGGTTCGGCTTCTGTTAGTAATTTCAGTTTGGCAAAAAGTCTTTTAACTTCCGGTCGGTCTCTGGGTTGCTCAAAGCTGCTAATGTGTCTAATGCCAATCGTCGATTCAGGCCAGGCCACCAAGCAGCGCGCAAGCAGACCTTGACCGTTGGCCATCCTGTCACCTAACAATTGCGCCATAACATCAGGTTGCGCCAGTTGGTGCAAGGCTAGCCGCCTGCCATAGAGAACGCCGGAACCATCGCCGCCACGAACACGATCAAACGCGGCACCATCCCAAAGTTTGCACCAACGCGCCATGGTTTTTAAGGCGTTGTCACTGTTCAAGGCATGGCCACCGATTAACAAGCCTGCTTCGTCGCTAAACAATCCGATACTCGGTTGACCTATTGCCATCAGTTTATATAAGCCTTCAACCGTTGGTTCTGATACAAACCTAAGCGGCATTATCGGGGCCTCTGGCTTCTGCTCTGCTTGATGCTTTGCTGCCGCGCCAAAATCACTGGCTGCCTGTCCTTTTTTCCTGCTTGCGTCTTTATTCGCCTCATCATTTGCAGCCTTCCATAGCGCAAGGTCATTGGTATATTGCTCCTGATTGGTTTCGTAAAGCTCCATTTGCTGCCGTTCTTGGGCTTTGGCTGCACCTAGCACCACATCATCAACACCTGATTTACGCTCGCCTGATTCGGCGACCGTTAAAAGATACAAAGAAAGCGGTTTTTTCTCGCCCCACGGCAAGACAACATCATAATGCGCTTGGGCCGCCAATGAAGCGCTAGCCAATACGCTTTGGCAACATAGCGTTAAGGGGGCCTTGATGGTTTCATGTAAAGCATTAGCCGCTTTGCCTAAAATATCGCCTAACGCATCAACCGGGTAGGCTTCAGCTTTTGGCAATGGCGCTCTTAGTGGTTCAGGTTCGTAATTAGCAGGATTAGCAAAATTAGCAGTTGTTGGTATTATCGGATTTTCAATGATGGCGTTTAAATCAATGTTCATAACGTCACCTCGCTATTTAAGGCATCGTTAAAATCTTGGCCTGACACTGGCGGCAATATGTATTTTGCGCCAATAGCTAACGCCGCCGCTTCTGCAGCCTTCTGCCCAACTCCGCTTAAGTCATTGTCGCCAGCAATGATAATTTCAGCCGTTGAATATAACGCCTTAATCTCTTTGGCGACTGGTTCAAGGTTGCCCGCATCTAACGCCACCACAACCGCATAGCCGCTGTTTTCATGCAAACTTGCGCCGGTTGCGAAACCCTCACAAATTAAGAACTTGTCGCCATGATTATGATCACCAATAACAGAAAAGCAGGCTCTCTTTTTAGCGCCATACAAGAACCGCTTGGCTCCGTCTCTGGCGATATACTGAACATTGACCAATTCCTGTTTGGCGTTGTAGATGGGGATGATTAACGCCTGATCAGAACCAAGCTGCCTTGCGCCATGCGGCTTAATACGTTTGGCGATAAGGTACGGATGATTTGCATCTGCTGGCGTTGATGCCTGCCATATAGAAGCCGCCTTAAGAGCTGCTGCTTGATGCTTGGCGGCTCCTTCTGCTTGGCGCTTGGCTTCGTCTTCCAATCGCTTTTTGGCGTGTTGCTGCTTTTGAAAATCAGATAATGGAATAAAGCCAACGGATGATTTCCAGTTGGTTTTTATACCCTGTTTGAAGTCCTCAAAATAGCCCGCTGGCTTGCCATCCAAGTGTAAGCAATACGCACCGTTCAACTTGCCATCAATCTTGAATCGATGAAGTAATCCATCTGCAACAATGTTTTCAGGTGCCGCGCCAATGGTTTCAAGCATGGCGCTTTTGAATTGATTGATAACAACAAATTGGGTCATAGCGCACTTCCAAGCACTGAAAGCCATTCCAATATGTGCACAGAATAGGCACATAACCGATTGATAGTTATGGTAAAATATCGGCTGTGTTGTTTTTGGTATGTGCTGCCCGCATTCGCTGTGTGGGCGGTGCCTCGCATAAATTCTTTCATGTTTTATACGCCCTTCAAAACATGATCCATTGCCGCGGATTTGATTTCTTCAGTGGTTTTTACTCGGTTTTGCCTTAACCATTCATCAAGTTCTGAACGATCAAAATAGATAATTTTGCCGCGCGGCTTGAAGTGAGGGATTTGCTGGGTAGATGTTAGTTTGTAAAGATATGACACAGACAAAGCGGTATAGATTGCCGCTTCTTCAATACTTAAGGTCTGCTTGTTGCTCAATACCGCGTTGGTCAGGATGTCTATTTTTTGGATGACGTCCTGAAGTGTTGTTGTAGTTGCCATGTTGCTGCACTCCTTTGTGCTTAGTTAACATGGTTATCTATTATCTACATCGAAGATAAGTTTAAAAGCCAGTTTCCTGGCAAGACGGGCGTTATGCTAGCATTGCTTACAGTGTGCCCGTAGAACGTAAGTTTTTATGGTATTCTGTTATCCATTGCCGGACTGTTCTAAATTTTGCGGGGACTATTTTCCCAGCTATTTGCTCAGCAGCATTGTCCTTACTTGGAAAGGTCTCGATGTTTTCAGCATAATAATTCATAGCATATTTTTTGATTGCATGGTTCTCGGAATGCCTTATAAATGCTGACTTTCTTGCCATCTCAGAAACCATTTCCTTGGCAGCAAAATTAACATCATCATTTATATTTTCTTTGCATATTGCAAAACCCTGAAAAACCCCACAAGCATGAACTGCCTCCATTAGGGATTTGTTTGCATCATCGCTTTTATTTGCATAATGATCCTTTTTCGCCCCTAAAAAGTTAGCCATACTTACAAACCAAGAAATTGCAAGATGCCCATAAGGCAAGACCTCATGAGATGTTGATTCATAGGAATGAGGGATAATGTAGAAACCATCATGCTGGAGCATTCCTCTTAATTTACGCCTTAAATCCTTATATCCGTTTAAACCGTATTTTTCTATCGCCCGTTTTGCAAAGTCTCGTTGATACTTAAAATACAATTGTTCAAACCCTGATAAATTCCTTGTATATTTCATCAATCAACACTCCGTCAAAGTGAAAACCGTCCTGATAGGATTAACCGGAAACGGGGGACGAATCCCGCTTGTTGCTCCGTCGAGCTATCCGGTTAAATTCGATTGTATCAGCTAATAGTGCTTAACCAGTTAAAGGTCAATGTCTGGGATTTTATACATAGCATCTTTTCTAACGCTGTCGATAATATCGGCGTAAATCTGTGTCGTTTTTACTTCGCTATGGCCCATCAGTTTTGACACGGTGTAAATATCAACGCCATTGGAAAGCAGGCTGACTGCAAAGGTATGTCGGCCAGCGTGGAAGGTCACATGCTTGGTGATCCCGGCGGCGGTTGTCCATCGCAACAACTCGACATTCATATAGGCGCTGTATTTTAACGGGTAAAACACGCGGCCCTCGGTGGCCGGGCTTCCCATCAATGCGAATGCTTGCGGTGTGATGTCCAAATATTGCAAGGTGCCGGTTTTCTGTTGATTAAAGGTGATCCGGTGAACGCCTTCCAGCTGACTGACTTGTGACCAATCGAGCCGGTTAATATCTGACCATCGAAGGCCGGTTAAGCAGCTGAATAAAAAGGCCCGTTTTAGTATGTCATAGCGGCAATCTGTTTTGACCAGCGCCCGGACTTCTTCAATGGTTAAGTAGGTGCGTTCGGTGGCCTCGTATTTTATAACCTTAACCTGCTGCAAAGGGTTCTTGTTGATGATTCCTTTTGCGAATGCGTCATTGATAACCGCGCGCACTTTGTTGAAGTAACTCGACGCGGTGCCTTTGCTTATCAGGTTGCCGGTTTTGGTTTTTGCTTGGGTATCTAAAAACCGGCGCAAGCCTTCCAGCCAGTCAACAGTGATCTGTTCAAACGTCAGGCTTTCATCTGGATGGTATTTTTTCAGCATCACAAAGCAACATTCCCAAACGCCATAATTAGAGCTGCTCTTCTGTGTTTTCTTGGTTTCTTGCACCTTCTTAAAATAGCTGTAGAAGTTGGCGTTTAGCTTGTTGGTATCAGTGAAACCATGCTGACCGGCGGCGGCTTCAGCAATGCGTTTTGATTTGATGGCCTCGACCATCTGTAAGGTTTCTTTGTTGTGCTGTTTTTCTGGCTTGGTTTTGGGGTTGGTGAATAGGTATTGGTCGAGCTGTTCACGTTTTCTATCGTGCTTAATCTTGCCGTTTTCGTCGGTTCTGCTTCCGTACCAATACACAAGGCGGATACTTTGCTTATCGCCAGCTTTGTTAGTGATTTTCTCGATTGTTATCTTCATTTTTACCCTTTTTTACCCTTCTAAAAAGTGATAGGGTGATTATAGGGTAAGAAAGGGTAAAGTAAAGGCAAGAATAAGAAAACAAAAAAGGGCTTGTATCGCTATAAACCCTTATTTTACTGACTTTGTTTGGTTGTTGTTTTCGGTTGTTTTACCTATTTACTTTCCAATGCAAAAGCTGGAGAAGATTTTACCCAGCAAATCATCGGAACTGACAAAACCGGTGATTTCTCCAAGGCTGTGTTGGGCTTGTCTTAAGTCTTCCGCGACCAGTTCTCCGGCTTGGACTTGCAGTTGTGCGAGTGCGCTTTCGACATATTCTTGGCCTTTGTTTAAGGCTTCAATATGCCTGCGGCGGGCTATGAAGACGTTATCGGCCGAGGCATTAAAACCGACGCTTTGTTTGAGATATTGGGTTAACAGCTCCATACCGGTGCCGGTTTTAACAGACAGGTAGATGCTGGTGTCGTGTTCGCTTTGTTTGATTTCCGGGGCGATGCCGAGCAAGTCGATTTTGTTGTAGATTTTAACGATGTCGATATCTTGCGGCAGTGTATCGAGGATAGATTGGGTTTCGGGGTCGCGGGCATCGATCAGCAATAAGACTTTGTCGGCTTTTTGGATTTCTGCATGGGCACGGCGGATGCCTTCTTTTTCTACTGCGTTGTCACTTTCACGCAAACCGGCGGTGTCGATGATGTGCAAGGGCATGCCGTCCAGCTGGATGCGTTCTCTTAAGACGTCGCGAGTAGTGCCGGCGATGTCGGTGACAATGGCGGCTTCGTGGCCTGCCAGCGCGTTGAGCAGGCTGGATTTGCCGGCATTGGGCTTGCCCGCCAGCACGATGGTCATGCCATCGCGGAGTAATCGGCCTTGTTGTGCGGTGGCCTGAATTTGAGTGAGTTTTTGCTGCAATCTGATTAAGCGATTTTTAACCACTCCGTCGGATAAGAAGTCGATTTCTTCATCGACAAAATCAATGGCGGCTTCTACATAAATTCTGAGTTCGGTGAGTTCTTCGACCAGCTCATTTACTTGCGTGGAAAAAACACCCTGCATGGATTTTTGTGCGGAGCGCACGGATTGTTCGGTGCTGCTTTCGATTAAGTCGGCAACGGCTTCGGCCTGGGCCAGATCGAGTTTGTTGTTGAGAAATGCACGTTCGGTAAATTCGCCGGGGTTGGCAAGTCTGGCACCTAGCGCAAGAACCCGTCGCAAAAGCATATCCAAGACAACTGAGCCGCCGTGGCCTTGCAGTTCAAGGCTGTCTTCGCCGGTGTATGAAGCGGGGCCGGGAAAATACAGGGCAATGCCGGAGTCGATGGTTGCGCCGTGTTCATCGTTAAAGGATGAATATTGCGCAAGTCGAGGCGTTAAGGATTTGTTGAGCAGTTGAGTGGCTATCTGGGAAACCAGAGGGCCAGAGATTCGGATAATGCCGACACCGCCGTTACCGGGCGGTGTCGCAATGGCGGCTATGGTGCCGCCGTTGGTCAGCATAGTCGGTTAGGGAGCGGTATGGTGAGGATGTGCGTCTTCTTCAAGAATGTGTTTGGTAATGAACCATTGTTGAAGAATCGACAGGGTGTTGTTCACTACCCAATACAGCACCAAACCAGCTGGGAAAAACAGGAAGAAGATGGTGAATACAATTGGGAACATCTTCATCACTTTTGCCTGTACCGGGTCAATCGGTGGAGGATTTAAACTTTGCTGAATTTTCATGGTGATGCCCATGATAATCGGCAAGATGTATAAAGGATCTTCGATGGACATATCTTGAATCCACAGAATGAAAGGTGTTTGCCGGAATTCAACGGTTTCGCTTAATACCCAGTACAAGGCCATGAACACCGGAATCTGTACGAGTATCGGTAAACAGCCACCCAGCGGATTGACCTTTTCTTTTTTATACAAGGCCATCATTTCAGTATTGAAACGTGGTCTGTCGTCAGCATAACGTTCTTGCAGTTCTTTCAAACGCGGCTGAATTTTGCGCATCTTGGCCATTGATTTATAACTGGCTTGAGATAGCGGGAAGAACAGTAACTTAATCACCATCGTGACACCGATGATGGCCCAGCCCCAGTTGCCGGCGAAACTATGAATTTGGTTAAGCAACCAGTAAATAGGTTTGCCGATAATAGTTAATACGCTGTAATCAACAGTCAATTCCAAACCGGGTGAAACTTTTTCCATCATCGGCTGGATTTTAGGGCCGGCAAATAAGCGGGAAACAAATTCAACATTGTTGTTGGGTTCAACGGTTGTGGTAGGGGAATAAGAACCGATGACATAACGACCATCAGAAAGTCCCTTGGTGTAAAAATGATTTTCCTGGTCTGCAGGTGGAATCCATGCAGAAGCAAAATAATGTTGAATGATAGCCGTCCAGCCGCCTTGGTTGGCAACGTCCAGATTTTCATCGGCCATGTCATCAAAGCTGATCTTTTGATATTTTTCTTTCTGGGTATAAATCACGCCACCGGTATAGGCTCTCATGCCGCCGGTCAACATGCCGCCAGTGGCTTTGTCAGGCGCTCTAACCAGTTGGTTATATTGTCTGCCAGTCCATGCGCTTGATGAGTTATTGGTAACTTTTTGGCTTTGGGTAATTTCGTAACTGCCTGGTGTAAAGGTAAAGCTTTTGGTGACGACCAGGCCCTTACCATCTGTCCAAGTAATTGGCACGATCAGGCTATTTTGACCGGGTTGTAAAGTGTAACTGGTTTGTTCGCTGGAAAATTGCGTGTAATGGTTAGGCGCTGTCACACCTTGACCGGCAATTAAACCGCTTTGAGCAAGAAACAGTTTTTCCTGGCTGTCATTAAATAAGCGTACCGGTGAAGTATTTTTTTCTGGAATAGACAAGCCAACCAGACTGCGCATGGTGTTTACAACAGTGTTTTCTTTTTCAACCGGGTAATTTAATAAATCCAGATTGGTGATGCTGCCGCCTTGAAGATCAATCTGTAAGGCAATCACGTCTGTTTTTACGGTGATCAGATTGTTGGATTGTTTGGTTGCGGGAGTCGCTGCGGGGGATTGCTCATCTCCTTCAGACTGTTCAGCATTTGCTGCAGTGATGGGGAGATCCTCTTTATGGCTTGGCGCTTCTGAATTGGTGACCGCAGCCACTTGAGGTTTGGGGCCATAGTCCGCTTCCCACGCTTGTTGTAGCATGAAAACAAGCATTGCAAAAGTTACGACAAGTACAAATCTTATGTTATCCATTTTTTTTACCAAATTTTTCTGGAACAGGATCAATGCCGCCTTCGTGGAAAGGGTGGCATCTCGATAATCTTCTGAGGGTAAGGTAGGAGCCAACGATGGCGCCATGAAGCTGAAGGGCTTCTAAGGCATAACTTGAACAGCTGGGATAGAAACGGCAATTATTGCCAAGAAATGGGCTAATAAAGAATTTGTAGAACTTTACCAGCACTATGAGCAAGTAGCGCATCTATTTACCAGTCTGAGCCAATGTTTTTCCAATGACTGTCTTAGTAATTGAGACGGTACATCTACCGCTTCTTTGCGAGCCAAGACAACAATATCTATATTCCCCAAATTTTGTTGTTTTAATCTGAAACTTTCCCGGACAGTTCGTTTAATCACATTCCTGTGTACTGCCTTTCTTATATTTTTTTTGGCTATTGCCAAGCCCAATCTAGGATGGTCAAAATCATTTTTGATCGCTAACAAAGTAAAATACTGATCAGATGATTTTACGGGCTTGGAAAAAACCTTTTTAAATTCTATTGGTTTTTTTAATCGTAACCTTGGAATAAAGCAAAACGACTCCTCGGTCACGACATTTTCAACTAAACAGTTAATTTGGCGCGGCCTTTAGCTCTACGCGCATTTATCACTTTGCAACCATTTCTGGTTGCCATTCTGGCGCGGAAGCCATGAGTTCTGGCGCGTTTGATTTTGCTGGGTTGGTAGGTTCTTTTCATTGCACTTGTTCCTTAAAATAAATCGAGATAAAACGGGTCTTAACAAAAACGGATAAAAAAGACAGCGGATGATAAGATAAAGGGCTACCCCTGTCAATTCTGTAGTCCCCCGATAGGACAAATACAGAGATTGTACCCATATTTCTTTAATCAAATAAATCAAAAAGTTATAACTATATATGAGCTCTATTTGGTCTAATTGCCTGGCAAAATTAGAAAATGAAATTTCCGGATCTGATTTCAGTACCTGGATACGCCCGCTCCAGGCAATTGAGATTGAAGGACAACTCCGTTTATTGGCGCCTAATCGATTTGTGTTGGACTGGGTCAAAGAACATTATTTTGAAAAACTTAAAGAAGCCATTGACGAGTTTTCTAATGGTTCGCTGGATCTGCTTTTTGAAATTGGTACTAAATCCGTTGCAACAGCTGCCGTCAATCCTGTCAAATCGGCAGAGATAAAAAAATCCAGCCCTAGCTTTCTGAACAAGGCTTTCACTTTCGATAATTTTGTCGAAGGTAAATCCAACCAGTTAGCGCGTGCAGCATCAATGCAAGTGTCCGAAAATATTGGTAAAGCTTACAATCCGCTTCTTATATATGGCAGTTCCGGATTAGGAAAAACCCATTTGATGCATGCTATTGGTAATGCTGTATTGCAACGCAATCCATCTGCAACCATTGTGTATCTGCATTCAGAAAAATTTGTTCAGGATATGGTGCGGGCATTACAGCAAAACGCTATCAGTTCTTTTAAAGACTATTACCGCAGTATTGATGTGTTGTTGATTGACGATATTCAGTTTTTTGCCGGTAAAGAACGTTCACAAGAAGAGTTTTTCCACACCTTCAATACGCTGTTGGAAAAAAAGCATCAGGTTGTTTTAACTTGCGACAAATATCCAAAAGAAATTGTCGGTCTTGAAGATCGCTTGAAATCAAGATTCAGCTGGGGATTGCCGGTATCCATTGAGCCACCAGATTTGGAAACCCGTGCGGCTATCCTGATGAACAAAGCGGCGTTGGTCAATGTGGAGCTTCCTCAAGAAGTTGCTTTCTTCATGGCGAAACGGATTCCTTCCAATGTGCGTGATCTTGAAGGTGCGTTGCGACGAGTTATTGCCAATGCACAGTTTACTGGCAGAGAGATCACTACGGAATTTACCAAAGAAGCCTTACATGACTTGATTTCCTTACAGGACAAATTGGTCAATATCGATAATATTCAAAAAATCGTTGCCGAATATTTCAAAATTAGAGTGGCTGATTTATCTTCAAAAAACCGCCGACAATCGATTACCCGTCCTCGTCAGATGGCTATGTGTTTAGCGAGAGAGTTAACGTCGCACAGTTTTCCTGAAATTGGTGATGCTTTTGGGGGGCGTGATCACACTACTGTGATGAATGCCTGTAAACGCATTGCAGAACTCAAAGAGGCCGACACCAAGGTTGCCGAAGATTATTCCAACCTGTTGAGAACCCTGTCGCATTGATGGGGATAAGGCTGTGTATAAATAGCGTTGCAACTTTGCTGTTCGATTTAGCTACAGATTAATCACAACTTGGAAAAGTAGTTAACAACAGCCTAAATAACATGGTAACTTAATGATTATTAAAGATAATTAAGCGTTATACAC
>JABFRC010000210.1 GCA_013141375.1 Methylococcaceae bacterium
ATAAAAATCCGACGCCAATGTAATTAACACAGCGTGAGACCTGTTCGACGGTTAAATCCAGATTGACACCCGCCGCTTCCAGTAAATCGGCGCTGCCGCAACTGCTCGATACCGACCGGTTGCCGTGTTTAGCGACCTGTCCACCGGCAGCCGCAACAACAAAGGCGCACGTGGTGGAAATATTAAAGGTATTCGCGCCATCACCGCCGGTACCGCAGGTATCGATGACATGCTCGCCCTTAACATCAACTTTGCTCGCCAATTCGCGCATCACTTCCACCGCCGCAGCGATTTCATCAATCGTTTCGCCCTTACAGCGCAGCGCGATCAAAAAACCGGCAATCTGGGCATCCGTCGCCTGTCCGGTCATGATGAAGCGCATCACCGAGCGCATTTCATTAGCGCAAAGGTTTTGCTTATTGAGTACGGTTTGTAGGGCTTGCTGGATAGTCATGCGCTTATGAACTTTTTATGTAAGCTGCTGATGAAGACTTATCGCTCCAAAAAATTTCTCAACAAGTCATGGCCATGTTCCGTCAAGATCGACTCAGGGTGGAATTGCACACCTTCGATGTCTAAAGTCTTGTGCCGGACACCCATAATTTCGTCAATGTTACCTGCTTCATCCTGAGTCCAGGCGGTCACTTCCAGGCAATCGGGCAAGCTGGATTGTTCAATGACCAACGAGTGATAGCGGGTGGCGGTAAACGGATTGCTAAGACCTTTGAATACACCTTGATCATGGTGATAAACCAGCGAGGTCTTACCATGCATGATGCTTTTGGCATGGATGACATTGCCGCCGAAAGCGTAACCGATGCTTTGATGACCCAGACAGACGCCCAACAGAGGGATTTTTCCGGCAAATTTTAAAATGGACTCCACCGACACCCCGGCTTCTTTAGGAGTACATGGGCCGGGAGAGATAACGATTTTATCGGGTGCCAATTGTGCTATATCGTCGACTGTCACTTGATCATTACGGACTACGGTGACATCCGCACCGAGCTCGCCAAAATATTGCACCAGGTTATAGGTGAACGAATCATAGTTATCGACCATGACCACTTTTACGGCACTCATGCTTGCTCTCCTTCTAAGCCTGCTTCTGCCATGCTGACGGCACGGAAGATTGCCCGACCTTTGTTCATGGTTTCATCCCATTCGCTACGCGGTACGGAATCGTAAACGATACCGGCACCGGCCTGTATATGTAACATTTTGTCTTTAATAACTGCAGTGCGGATGGCAATCGCGGTATCCAGATTGCCTGACCAGGCAATATAGCCAACCGCACCGGCGTAGATACCGCGTTTGACGGGTTCCAGTTCGTTGATAATTTCCATCGCGCGAATTTTCGGCGCGCCACTAACGGTGCCTGCGGGGAACGTTGCCGCCAAGACATCAAAGGCATTTTTACCGGCTTGTAATTGCCCGGTAACGTTGGAGACGATATGCATCACGTGCGAATAACGCTCGACAATCATTTTATCGGTCAGCTGGACGGTGCCGATTTCGGCAACGCGACCGGCATCGTTACGGCCTAAATCAATCAGCATTAAATGCTCGGCCAATTCTTTAGGATCAGCCAGCAAGTCCTGTTCGAGGGCAATATCCTGCTCAGGCGTTGCGCCGCGACGACGAGTACCTGCGATTGGGCGGACAGTGACGGTATTGTCTTCCAGCCTGACCAGAATTTCCGGCGATGAGCCGACAATATGAAAGTCGTCCAGATTCAGATAGAACATGTAAGGCGATGGATTTAAACAACGCAAAGCCCGGTACAAATTGAGCGGCGACGCGCTGTAAGGAATCGACATACGTTGCGATAACACCACCTGCATGATGTCGCCATCGGTTATGTATTCTTTGGCTTTGACGACTGCCGCTTCAAAACCTTCTTGAGTAAAGCCGGAAATAAAGTCGGCTTCCTCCACTTTTTTAGGACTGGTATGTTTGTCCGACTTGGCCTGGATCTCACGCAGCTTGGTCGACAAATCGCTTAGTCTTGCCATCGCCTGGTCATAAGCATCAAGTTGCTCAGGATTGGCATGGGTCAACAGTAACAGCTTGCCGGACAGATTATCGAACACCAGCACTTCTTCCGATACCATCAACAAAATATCAGGGCATCCCAAGGGATCATTTTTGCCGGTTGATCGCAATTTGGGTTCGATATAACCGACAGTTTCGTAGCCAAAATAGCCGACCAAGCCGCCATTAAAGCGTGGCAGCCGGTCAATATCCGGCACTCGGTAACGTGCCTTGAACTCTTCGATCCAGACGAGCGGGTTATCGTGGGTGAGAGATTCCAGGATTTCTCCGTTTTTTTCCAGACTGATATTGTTGCCGGTGATTTTGACGATCACCTGACAGGGCAAGCCAATCATGGAATAGCGTCCCCACTGCTCACCACCATGAACAGATTCAAACAGGTAGGAATAAGGGCCGTCGGCTAATTTCAAATACGCGCTTAAGGGCGTATCCAAATCAGCCAGCACTTCCCTGCTGACAGGGATGCGGTTGAAGCCCTGCTGGGCGTATTGATTGAATTGTTCGGGGGTCATGGCGTCAGTTGAATAGTTGTATATCTTCAATCACTTCGTTTAAAAGACGAAAGTGCTTATCCAGAGAATAAATTTTACAATTATGTTGCAAGGAATTTTGGGCAATCATTTAAGTCAGGAATACCGATACCGTTATTCCCTGTACTCAAACAAAGAGTTTGCCAGCGAATAATTTCCGGCCAATCTGTCTGTAAAGGCAACAGCTTAATGTTATTGAGCAAGTCAATAATTTTAAATTGTTTCTTGACGACCAAAAAAGGAACCAATTCTGCAAGAATGATATTGTTGATTACAACCAAATTATCATCCAGCAACCCATCCAACTCGTTCGAATTATTGCCGCTTTTAAAATAATCAATCCAAATAGACGTATCAATCAGGACGCGCATTGCGGTTTCTTAGCGTATCTATATCCAGATTCAGATCAAATGCGCCTTTGTAAGATTTTAAATCAGCCACTTTATTTTTTTTAATCAGCTCCTGCAGCGCTAAAACAATCACTTTAGTTTTTGTCTTAACATCGGTTAGTTGCATGGCTTCTTTGACTAATTCATCAGGTAAATTCAGCGACGTTTTCATGGCTAAACCTCAAGTTATTGAGCTCGTCAGGTTGGGCTTGAATAAACCCAACCTGCAAAAAATAATCAACCTGCCTTAGCTAATTCAGCACGCATTTCGTCGATAACTTTTTTGTAATC
>JABFRC010000261.1 GCA_013141375.1 Methylococcaceae bacterium
CTATGTACGCTATCAGACAGACAATAGAACACTGCCTCCGTAATCTAAACGCCATGCTGATAAAGTTGATTTCTTTTCAGCAAGTTCCGGCATTGGCATTGCTGACATTAACAAATTTCTTTGCCCTCTACCGATTTTAAAAATATCTCCGGAGAGCTTCCTTGTCCCCAAATCAAGCAGTACCTGCAACCAATCTCCTGCTTAATTCTTTGCCGCATGAAGATTGCGAACAATTGCTCGCGCATTGCGAACACATTGAACTGGAGTTTACCGAAGTACTTTACCGTGCAGGCGAGCCGATTTCCCATGTTTACTTCCCTACCGGCAGCTTTATTTCTTTGATCGCCCCTATCAATGGCAGTGCAGGATTGGAAGTCGGGCTGGTCGGAAACGAAGGCATACTTGGTATTACCTTAATGTTGGGAGTCGACATTGCACCGTTTCAAGCGTTGGTTCAGGGCGCCGGACCGGCTCTGCGTATTACTGCAAAATTATTTCTACAAACACTGCAACAAAGCGCTGCGTTAAAAAAAGCATTAAAGCGTTATCTCTATGTGTCGATGAGCCAGCTTGCGCAGACCGCGGCCTGTACGCGCTTTCATGTCGTTGAAGCCCGTCTTGCCCGCTGGTTATTGATGACGCAAGACCGGGCACATTCCGAGAATTTTCATGTGACCCATGTCTTCCTGGCTTACATCTTGGGAGTACGCCGCGTCGGCATTACCAAAGCCGCGCATTCACTGCAAAAACAAAAACTCATCAGCTATCAACGCGGCAACATTACGATTATTAATCGAACCGGATTAGAGGCCGCTTCTTGTGGATGCTACCGAGCCGATAAAGCCATCTATTCGCGGATTTTGGGGTAGTAAGTATTATCAGGAGAACAATATGTCACATAAAAAAACGAACAACATTCTGCCGAACGCTGCTGTGTTTTTTCACAACGGCTTGTACGCCCTATCAGTCTTAAGCGTGATCAGCGCCTTGACTATTTCGGGCTGCTCACAAAAAGAAACGACGGAACAAACCCAACCCGCACCGCAAGATCAAGGCAGTATCAACAAACCTCAGCATAAAGAAGTCGGCAAGGCGTCGTGGTATGGGCCCGGATTTCAAGGCCAGGAAACAGCCAATGGTGAGCATTTTGATCAAAAAGACCTGACTGCCGCGCATCCAAGTTTACCGATGGGAAGCACCGCCAAAGTAACCAATCTTGAAAATGGCAAAAATGTCGAAGTGCGCATCAATGATCGTGGACCGTTTACTGAAAATCGCGTTATCGATGTCTCCAAAGCGGCCGCAACAGAACTTGGCATGAAAAAGGACGGCACCACTCAGGTCAAAATTGAGACTAAATCATCCGCTAAAAAAGTCGCTAGTGCCCGGTCCGTCAAGCCTAAAAAGCGCCTAAGAAAAGTCATCTCATCAAACTAACGCCATCGCATCCGTCTTTTTTTTACTGCGTGCGGCACCGTACTGAACGAGTTCGCACTGCACGGTATCTTTGAGTCCAAAGGGAAGCAACACTGTGAGAAAAATGGACGTTTACAATCAATTAAATAGGCTCAAATATGAAAAAACTTAATTTAAACAGTGGCTCATATAACTTTGTTTCCAGCCAGCCAGACAATTTAATTCCGCAAAGTTCCAGACAAGAAGGCGATACCGATTCAGTCTATGCGCAATTGCAACACTCGATTTTAGAAATTAATAGCCTCAAACAAGCACTGACAACCAGTCAAGGGCTCGCAAATGACGCGCAAGAACAAATTGAATCGTTTGCGGAAACCAATGCAAAGCTCAAACAAAAGCTGATTCGACTGGCTAGAAAATGCGCGCATGCACGTCACTTCGGCTATCACGACGAGTTGACTGGACTACCCAATCGTAGTTTGCTGATGGACCGACTCAAACAAGCGATAGTTCAATCAGCACGCCAACATAAACAAGTAGTGCTGTTATTTATCGACCTGGATAAATTCAAAGACATTAATGACAATTTTGGCCATGAAGGTGGAGACAAAATCTTACAGCAGGTAGCCGGTCGTTTAAGCGCTTGTCTTCGTTATGGAGATACTGCAAGTCGCTACGGCGGCGATGAGTTTGTCATCATGCTGCCGGAAATGGAAGGCCATGAAAATATAGCGGTGGTTAAAGAGAAAATCCGCGCAACGCTGTCGGCAGCTTATGAATTGGACGGCCAGGCGATTGAACTATCCGCGAGTATGGGTAGTGCGGTTTACCGTAATGATGGCCAAGATTGTAGCGATTTGATCAAGCAGGCCGATGCGGCAATGTATCTGGCTAAAGCCTACAGTGTGCCGATTCGGTCTGTTTAAATCCGCTCAGTAGCTTAGTAACACCGTTTGTTATCACGGCGTTACTAAGCGATCTAGCTAGAAATGATAATGTGCACCCAAGCCAATATATTCCACTTTCTCTTTATAAAATTGACCACTCGGTGTGTAGCCGTTGTAATACTCGGCAAGAATCTGCAGTTTACGACCTAATACCTTAGAGTTTTCAAACTCTACACCGGCTCTGGCCGATACATCCGTACTCCAGTTGTTTTGATCATAATGCTTGATATCTGCAGCAATGATCGGTCGCATCGATGCAAAATCTATGCGCCATGGACTGCGAAATTCAACGCCGTATTGAGCCGACCAGCGCTTGAGCTCTGAGGGTTCTTTGTGAAACAAGCCACCGCCTCCGCCGTATAAACGCACGCCAAACGGCAATTCATAAGAAACCTTCAAATCCGCACCTTCATAACTGAGATTGATGCGCTCGAACTGCGTACCAATTTTGCGCAGCAAAAACTCGTCACCCAAATGCGAACTTTGATGATAAATACGACCAAAGGCTGAAAACTGACCGACCCGCGCGCTTGAATAGATGGACGCAATAAAATCGGTATTGAGCAAATCAGACGATGATGCCCCCAGGTTAAAGTCACTGAACACGCCGGCTTGTAGACCCGCTTCCCATTGCGCTGAAGAATGCCCAAAGTTGCTGCGATAAACAGGAATAGTTTCGCCAAAGCTCACAGAGGCAATATCTCTGCCATCAAAGTTGTTGCTTTGATAATTGCGGTAAGCCGCTGAAAAATGCGCCCAACGGGTGTCGGCCAATAACGGTTTGAACAAGTGGCCTTTAGGCAGCAGTCCGGTCGGTGTCATGGTGGATTCAGTAACACTTGCTTTCCCATTACCGGATGTTGAAGCCGCACTCGCTTCAACCGTGTTAACG
>JABFRC010000188.1 GCA_013141375.1 Methylococcaceae bacterium
GGACACACCGTTCTAATTAACAAGTTAAAACAATTTCAGGACTTGGGTCATGAGGTCTTATTTTTAATTGGTGACTTTACCGGAATGATTGGCGATCCAACCGGTAAAAATGTAACACGCAAGCCATTAACGCGTGACGCAGTCATTGAAAACGCCAAAACCTATGAAGAACAAATCTTCAAAATTTTGGACCCGACCAAAACCTTGGTTATGTTTAATTCCAGCTGGATGAATGCCATGTCTCCGGCTGATTTAATTCAGCTTGCCGCAAAACATACCGTGGCAAGAATGTTGGAGCGTGACGACTTCAATAAACGTTTTAAAGGCGGCCAGCCTATTGCCATTCATGAGTTTTTATATCCTTTAGTACAAGGCTATGACTCAGTCGCTATGAAAGCCGATGTGGAGCTGGGCGGTACCGATCAGAAATTCAACTTGCTGGTTGGCAGGCAATTGCAGGAAATGTACGGACAAAAACCCCAAGTAGTCATCACTATGCCTATTCTGGAAGGCTTGGATGGCGTACAGAAAATGTCCAAGTCTCTGAATAACTATATCGGTATCGCCGACGCCCCTGATGATATGTTTGGAAAACTCATGTCCATTTCTGATCAGTTGATGTGGCGCTATTTTGAATTGTTGAGCTTTAGACCGATTACTGAAATTAATACCTGGAAAACCGAGTGTGAGCAAGGTGCCAATCCACGTAACTACAAAGTGAAATTGGCGCAGGAAATCGTCGAACGGTTTCATAATCATGACGCTGCAGTTAAAGCGCTGGAAAATTTTGAAGCCCGATTTCAGCGTGGTGCATTACCGGATGACATGCCGGAGATTGAATTAAAAATTGAAGGCAGTCACTTCACCTTGGCTAACCTATTAAAGGAAGCAGGATTAGTTGCCAGCACCTCTGAAGCCATCAGAATGATCAATCAGGATGCTGTCAAAATAGACGGTGAAAAAGTAACAGATGCCAAAATAGAATTGGCTTTGGATGTCGATCATGTTTACCAGGTCGGTAAAAGAAAGTTTGCCAGGGTAAAAGTTACAAAACTCTAGCTTGTCACCAGGTTAAGCTGGATATAAAAAAGCCCTGCCGTTGCATTCAGCGGCAGGGCTTTTGTGCTTTTCACCTGCATTGCACAGGTGGGTACATCCTTAAATGGTGGTTTAAATGAAGCGTCTTCTTTTACCCACTGCAAGCAAGCCCATCAAGCCAGTGCCGAACAGATAAACGGCGGCTGGAACGGGGACTGCTTTTGGTGCAGAAAGAGCGACATTATCCAAATGAAAATCAAATGTTGCTGTGTCGATTGGTGCATTGGGATAGCCGCCATAATGAATCCAGAACGCTTTGATGTCTTTAAAGCTATTGTTTAATAGCACAGTGTCAAGGAAGCCGGCTCCGGTATTATTAATTCGTTGGTAAGCCACTTGTGTTGGATAAGGGCCAGATCCGGTGTACACACGAGGAAGACCATCTATATCAAGTGGTTGCTGGTTATTTGCCCAATCCCATGTGTGCAAGTCACCGTTTAAGGCAGTACTAAACCCTAAAATTTCCCAATATCCAGTATCAACTGGATTTATTGATGCAAGGATGTCAGCATGAAACGAATCAAGGCTAAATGCCGAAGAATCTGCCGCCCTGACGTAGATACCGGCCGCATCAGCGTGGTGATGAAGATCAATATCAAGAGGATTCAAATCCCCACGATGAAGATGACCTGCAGAACCTGCAAAATCAGGATCAAAGGCGGAGCCTACAACAAATCCCTCTTCCGCGTAACACTTACCGGAGGCGTTAGTCGCAGGGCAACCGCCCAATGTATTCGCTTTTCCATAATAGGCAGCTCCACCACCTTGGGATGCTCCCAAGGCCATAATTTCAAAGTCGAGTAAGGCAGTTTGAGTGCCAGTCAGCGCTGCGCTGGCATTACCCGCCATTGCTGTTAAACCGACGATAACAGCACTGTAAAGCAATTGTGAAGATTTCATAGGGTATCCTCTCATTTTCACGCTTGAATTTTTAGGGCTTTGAAAGCCTAAATAATTCCAAGACATTGAGTTTAAAAAGCAACTAATAGCTTTAGTTGATTAGGTTAATGGCGGCTCGGCTATCTCGTAACACTACAAGACCCGTAGCTTTCCGACCTTACTTTTCAGTAAGTGTGGCTTTGTCATGAATTAATATACATATATCGTGCCAAAATATTAAAAGCGCTATAGTTTGAAAATTTATTTTGGTTTGTAAATTTTATTTATTAGCAAGAAACACAATACTATCAATTGTTTATAAGTTATATCAAAGCTGGCTTAAAATGAAAAATTTTTTACACCAGGAAGATTTAATGTGAATTCAAATTAGTTATTTAAGAGCATTGGTGGGAATGCTTTAAATTAAACTGTGTTATTTAACCTATCTCGGCCAAATAACATAATTAGTTTTGTGTATTAACGGGTTCCATTAGAGTAGAGCCAGTCCAGCTACTAATTGAAAAGGGTATCGATTTAAATACTAACGGTATAACTAAGTATTTATTTTGAACGTCCTGTCTATCTGACGTTAGTGGACGAGTGCAGTTATCAGAATACTTGGAAATAAAAAATCCTGCTCAGGAACAATCCCGGCAGGATTTTAACAGTAGAGATGCCTACCTTACATCATTTGATTGTCCTTACCAGACGCACATATCTGGCTGATTCTTTTAAATTCCAGGCATGGTAGCCTTTACCAAATGTGACATACCAGGCGTAATTACTATTTTCTGCAGTTGATGATGACCAGTACATGCTTTTTTGAGTGAACGGAAAATAAGTAACATCGATAACCGGGTTAGTTTTGGTATGATCCACCAAGCTAAGCAGTTCTTCATCTGTGGGCATACGCCAATCATTTTGACCACACAAGCCTTCGGTATTGACTGCTTGAACATAGCTTTCGGTGTCACAATCAATTCCGTGCTTACCGCAATCGCCGCCGTTTGGTTTTCCACTGTTTTCAGTAATTGGCAAGTTATTGGGTTGATACCAACTGTAAGTCCAATCTTTATCATGTAAATCAGCATTGTCTGTTTTAACTTCCCACATCAGCCCGCTGTTGTTGTCTTGCACGCAGGACCATTGAATGCTACTTACCGGAAGAGGGATGCCGGTTGAACTGACCTTGGTTAGGTTCGGAATGGCTGCTGCTTGAGGTGCCGGACAGAGGGTAGGGACCGGCGTCGGAGCTGGAG
>JABFRC010000155.1 GCA_013141375.1 Methylococcaceae bacterium
TAATAGCGCGAAGGAAATGAAAATCCCTCGTGCAGAAGAATTGGGACAGCGCCATTCAGCTGTAATGTAAACAGGCCTCTATCTTAAACTGGCTGAATATTTGTCTGGACGGCGGGGTCCACTTTAGACGATACGAAACGCCGTGATCGGGTGTTAAGCGACAATGAAAGGCAGCGGTTAATTAAAGCCTGCCAAGCGTCGCATTGGCATAAACTCTATTTGTTGGTTTTGATGGCCATGGTCACTGGCGCCCGTAAAGGCGAACTGATGAGTCTGCACTGGAGCGATGTCAATTTCAAAGAGTCTACAGGATACCTGGGTGACACCAAAAACGGCAGCAGTCGGGAATTGCATTTCCCACCGGTGGTGATGGCGGAGTTAAAACGCTTTCAGGAAGTCGGCAGTGGTTTAATATTTCCATCGGCAGAAAAGCCAAATCAGCCCATGGACTTTCGTAAAGCCTGGCGCAATGCGTTGACGGCAGCGAACATTTCCGACAAAGATGTTCTTAATGCCGATGGCAGCATTAAGTTGGAAAAATTCACCTTTCATTGCCTACGACACGGTTTTTGTTCTGCTCTTTCCGACGCGGGCAAGGAGATCAACCAGATTGCCAAGTTAGCCGGACATAAGAGCATTCAAACCACCATGCGCTATATTCATCAAGGACGCGATCAGAAACGCCAGATTGTTAACGAGTTAGCTCAGGCGTTTAGCTTATAATTCAGCTGTAGCCAGCATGGAGAGCGGGGCATTAACTACCTAACTAACCTTTCTTAATGCATTGCATTTTAATGGGGTGTAAAAATGGCAAATTTTGATAACGATGATCAAAATCAAGAGTTATGTATATTCTATCGCGATTTAATGTATGAAATTAAAGAGAGAGATAAGATTATTGAGAATCTAATGAAGTTAGTCGCAGATGCACTAGCTCTCAACAAAACCAAAAATACAAATGAATTCAATATAAATTTGGCGACACAAAATTATGTAGGGACCACCCTATTAGCAAGAGCAAAGTTTAAATCCGATAAGCGTTCATCTATTTTCCTCCTAAAGCTGATTAAGAAAAAAATCCTTAATAAAAAACCAATAGAAGGTGCATTAGCTGATTACTTGATTTCAGCGATTGATGCAATTGCTGAAAACCCAAATTCATTTAATGCCAAAAAAGCCTTTTTATTAAATGGAACCATGAGCAAAGACGGCATAATCAACAAAGTTGGTGTAGCCGTAGATAACGCATTAAAAGATGGCTATAAAAAACATAAAGCCATAGACCGAGATGGAAATCATGGAAATAGTGCGTACGGTAAAGTCGCCAAAGACCTTAAACTTTCAACTAGCACCACTGAAACTTATCATCGTAAATATAAAAATAAAATCAAGATACCCGAGTATGAAAAGATTTTGACCGATCAAAACAATCTACTTGACAAAATTACATATGATTTTATTGAAAAATCAAATAGAAATATTCTTGAACTAGAAATGAAAAAAAATGCAACACCCGATCCAGATCAAAACAAAATTGGCTTATCTAGCTTATTAAAAAAATAATAGATATTTTCCAGACTTACTACTTCATACCATAGCTTTTCTTTCTCAAACAACCCTTAAGTAGGACGAAAGCTATGCAAGTGCAACTAACCACATCCCTGGACAATCTTGTCCCCTATCAATATATCCCAGAAAAATTCCCTCATTTATACAGCAAAAAAAGCTGGGCCTGGGCTGTCAAACAGCGTCAACACAACGGGCTTGCTAGAGCATTTCGCAAAGTCGGTAAAAACCTGTTTGTAAATACGCAAGTGTTGGCAGAGTGCATCGATTCGCAAATTTCAACCTAATTCGCATATTAAATGCCGTGTATAGCCTTATCAAATAGGATTCCAATCATTTAGGCGCAATTTCCCAGTTTTAAATCAAAAGACTTCAATTCGACGGGCAAAATCGAACGGGAAATGCGCCTAAGACAAAAGGTTTATATGAAATTAATTATGAAGATTACGCCACCTAGTCAGGTGGCGCAGGAACAATCAATTTTTCGTCATTGTTACGAAAACGATTTATCGCTGACTAGAAACAAAAAAACCGCCCAGTGTGGGGACACTGCAGCGGCTCGACAAGACAATTGCAGACCAGATGTTAATCAATTATCCATGCCATTTATAGCCGCAAGTAAAGACATGCGCGGGGTCCTCACAGATGCCATTCAAGAATATATTGTTTACGCGGAAGCTCAGGGCAGTAGTAACGCCCGCAAGTATTATTTAGTCAGCCCTGAAAAACACCTCATGTACTTGATTTATAATGATATAAAGCTAAATTAGCCTGCTGCATTCGACCGGTAATGTTAAAATATACCCACGTTTTCCGGTCGATAGGGTGAAAAATGTTAATGGCTTCCAGTACCGGTCATCAGACCAATTTATTCGGCAACGATCTGCTTCAGCAACTGGATCCGAGCGATCCACTCCTTCGCCTTGCCAGTGTGCTTCCTTGGCACGAGTTAGATCAGGCCTTTACCCAACACTACAGCCAAGGCTTAGGTCGACCCGCGAAACCCATTCGGCTGCTGGTAGGGCTGTTGATTCTCAAACAATTGGAAAATTTAAGCGACGAAGCCGTGGTCTTGCAATTCAAACGCAATCCTTACTACCAGGCATTCTGCGGTTTCATGGAATTCAGCTGCAAACTGCCTTGCGATAGCAGCGAATTAGTCCATTTCAGAAAGCGCATCGGCGCGGCAGGCGTTGATCAGCTGTTTCAACTCAGCGTCAAACTGCACGGCAATGCCGCGCTGGAAGAGACCGTTAACATCGACACCACGGTGCAGGAAAAAAACATCACCTATCCCACCGACGGCAAACTGGCCATCAAAATCATCAATCGTCTGAACAAACTGGCCAAGGCTTACGGCATTCAACAGCGGCGCACCTACGGCAAAGAAATCAAAGACCTGCGTTTAAAGTTGCGACACTTTCGTCACGCCAGCCGCCGCGCCAAGGCCAAGAAAGCCTTGAAACGCTTGCGCACGATTGCCCATACCCTGATTCGGGAATTGCGCAGAAGCTTGCCGTGCTACGCCCTGTTCGAACGCTACCAGAAAGACTTCCTGTTCTACGAACGCGTGCTCCATCAGCAACCCAAAGACCACGATAAAATCTATTCTCTACATGAACCCGAGGTGTATTGCATCGGCAAAGGCAAAG
>JABFRC010000357.1 GCA_013141375.1 Methylococcaceae bacterium
GTATTGTTTTTTTATCGAAGAATTCTGCATCCATTGAACGATCTCAGGCAATTGCTGGAACGACTGATAGATGAAACCTATACACCGATTTCCACGGACCATTTAGACCCGTTATTACTCCCCGTATTCAAAAGTTATAACGAAATGGTCACTCATCTGTCCGAGTTGGAAGAAGCTAAGCGTCTGCATGCACAATCCTTGCAGCATGAAGTGCGCTTGGCGACGCAAGCATTGCTGGAACAACAATACAGTTTGGCAAGGGCGGAGCGACTGGCCGCCATTGGCGAAGTGGCGGCAAAGCTGGCGCATGAAATACGCAACCCGCTGGCTGGTATCCAGATGGCGTTTAATAACTTGCGTCGAGAGATTGATGACCAGCAGCAATGTGAACGTATGGGTTTGATTGACTCCGAGTTAAAACGCCTGGCGCGCCTGCTCAATGAGATGCTCGATCAAAGTCGCCATGCACCTGAAGAAGCCAGCGATTTTGACCTGGCTGTGTTGGCGCGGGATTTATTAGTCCTCACTCGCTATCAATTGCCCGATACCATTCAGCTGCGTAGCAATATTGATAAACCTTTAGTCGTACATTTGCCTGAAAGCGGCCTACGTCAGGCCTTGTTAAACTTGCTGTTGAATGCGGCTGATGCACTTGAGGGGCGGAGTGGCTTGGTCATCATCTATGCAGAGCAGGAACAAAAAAGTTTAAAAATTGAAATCGTGGATAACGGCTCAGGTTTTTCTGAAGAGCTCTTGACCCAAGGCATTCGCCCATTTAGAACCGAGCGCGCGCATGGCACAGGCTTGGGGCTGGCTATGGTGCAACGCTACGTTAAAGATTTAGGTGGCAGCATCAGTCTGGCAAATATTCAGCCTCATGGTGCCAAAGTCATATTGTCCATCCCTTCGGGAGTTGCCTAGATGGAAACCTTGTTAATTATTGAAGATGAGCAACTGTTGGGGTCGGAATTATCCCGACACTATCAGGCCTTGGGATGGGATGTGCAATGGGCGCACAGCATTGCCGATGCGCGACATTTGCTGTTGGTAAAAAACATTGAACCACTGGTGATCTTGTCGGATATGAATTTACCCGACGGCAATGGTCTGGATTTTATGGAAGGTTTAAAAAAACCTGCGGCTAGTAATGCAACACTGGGCAGTATGACGCCCTGGCTGTTCTTGACCGGCTACGGGAGTGTGCCGGATTCAGTCAGAGCCTTAAGATTGGGCGCCTACGATTTTCTGGAAAAACCCTGTGACCTGGATAGACTCGACCTGATTATCACCAGTGCTGCCCGCAGTGCGACGGTCCAACGTAGGGTGGTCGAACAAACCCGTCAAGGCCATAAACGTTACGGTCCAGATGCTTATGTCGGGCATAGTCTGCAAGCGCAACAGGTCAGACAATTATTATCTCGACTGACCGAAGTGCCCTTCAGTGCGTTGATTATCGGTGGTGAAAGCGGCACTGGCAAAGGCTTGACGGCGCGCATCCTGCATTATGGTGGGCCGCGTGCGCAACAGCCGATGATTGAAGTCAACTGCGCCGCATTGCCGCGCGAATTACTGGAGTCCGAGCTGTTTGGCCATGAGTCCGGTGCGTTTACCGGTGCTTCCGGTCGGCATCGAGGCTTGCTGGAACAAGCCGACGGCGGCACCTTGTTTATGGATGAAATCGGCGAAATGCCGTTGGATTTACAGGCAAAGCTGTTAAAGGCCATCGAAGATCATAAAGTCCGTCGATTGGGCGGGGAAAAGGAAATCAATGTCGATGTGCAAATCGTCGCGGCAAGCAATCGTAATCTGGAGGCCATGGCTCAGGAAGGCAGTTTTCGCGCCGACTTATATCACCGATTGAGTGTATTTAAAGTCCTGTTGCCGCCGCTGCGTGAGGCAGTCGAAGACCTCGACGAATTGGTGCCGTTATTTGTCGATGAATATAACGCCAAGGCCGGTCGCAAAGTTAAAGAAATCACCGAAGATGTCTGGAGCAAACTGCGTGCTCACAACTGGCCGGGCAACGTGCGGGAATTGCGTAATGTCATTGAGCGCTGCGTATTGTTTGCCGATGGCCCGGTATTCCCAGGCCAATGGCTGCAATTGCCTGGCCAACAGCATCACCCGATCGGTATCGACCCTGAAAACAGCCTGAGTTTGCCGTTGGATGGCAGCATGGCATTGGATGATATGGACCGATTCATCATTAAAACGGCGCTGGAACGCGCCGATAATAATTTAACTGCCGCAGCCAGAGCACTTGGCACCACTCGGGAAACCCTTCGCTACCGGGTGCGTAAATATCAGTTGAACGTGCTGGAGTAAGGTACCTTCAAGTTCCGAAGTATTTATGTCGGCATTTTCGCCAGCCCAAGCCAACTGCAATGTCGCACAGAACACGTGAATCCAACCGCCACGCTGTAGCCGCCCGAAAGTTGTCAAAAAGGCCGCTTGTCATAATCGCATTTGGTGGAATACTTTGCATGAGTAGTTGTATTTTCTAAGCGTTTAGCTAGGTTTTTTGTGTTTGTTTAAGCGTGTTGGCACTTAAAAAACTCGATGGCCTACACAGATTGTATTCACGCATAAAACAGGAGAACAAGCATGTTGAAAATAAACTTAACCAGTGCCGTGCTGTTAGCGCTAGCCTTTTCTCATGTTGGCTACGCCGCAGAAAATCCTGTGCCGTCAACAAACGCTCCGAAGCTACAAGCAACGTCGAACCAATTCTGGTGGCCTGACAGATTGGATTTATCGCCGCTTCGGCAACACTCGGCTGAGTCCAGTCCGTTAGATAGAAAGTTCGATTACGCACAAGAATTTAAGAAACTCGATCTCAAGGCGGTGAAAGCCGACATAGAGAAGTTGATGAAAACGCCTCAAGACTGGTGGCCTGCTGATTACGGACACTATGGTCCATTTTTTATCCGAATGGCCTGGCACAGTGCAGGTACTTATCGCGTAGCTGACGGGCGAGGCGGTGCCGGTGGCTGTCAGCAGCGCTTTGAGCCACTCAACAGTTGGCCGGATAACGCCAATCTGGATAAAGCACGACGTTTGCTTTGGCCGATCAAAAGTAAATACGGTAGTAAAATTTCCTGGGCCGACTTGATGGTGTTGACCGGTAATGTTGCCCTGGAGTCGATGGGCTTCAAAACCTATGGTTTTGCCGGCGGCCGCACAGATGATTGGGAATCCGATTTGGTGTATTGGGGCC
>JABFRC010000306.1 GCA_013141375.1 Methylococcaceae bacterium
ATGACAGCCGTCAAATTTTTTTTCATTTTCATGAGTCACTCCAAAATAGGTTCGAATTCTGGTATTGCCTACGCAAAAATTGCGGAAGGGCTTAGGGCGTGCCAGACAGGTGAGATGGTAAAGTACCGATTTATACAAAGCAGTATGCGTGCCAAGTGTAAAAAAGCGGTATTATCAGCGACTTGTGTTAGATTTTTTGTCAGCTTGCCAGATTGATTGAACGCTTGCTCAGTAGCGATTTCAATAGATAAGACGGCGATAGCAAGCATGAATATCGGGGGCTTTAGATTATCGCCAGGCGGAAATGCCTGTTGGCACTTGATTGAATGAATTATTGCCAAATCCCTGGAACTGGTTTCACCGCCAAATAGGGAACAAAATAAACTGACATAGTTGACATGACACTGTCATAGCTGTCATGAAAGGGGTAACCGCCAAGGTTAATGTGGGTGGGGCAAATTCACGGACGATTTTCTTGAGCAGTCCTCCGGCTGGCACAAAAGGCGGAGGAAATTGGCCCCTTGAGTTGATTCATTCGGCAAAATCATCACGATTGTTACGGATTGTGTTTAATCCAAATCGTCAGTTTGCCGAATGGTTGGGTATTTGTGCTTGTAGCTAGTCAGCAATAGTTAAGACAATTTTTCCGGTCGTGTGGCCGCCCTCAAGTATTTGATGCGCTTTCATTGCATCAGTAAGTGGGAGCTGTTGGCTGACATGAATTTTTAATTGTCCTTCATCAATCCATTGTCTGCATCGGTCAAGAATATCAACATGTTTGTCTCTGGCCGTGTCCAGTCTTCGGAGCATGGGTGTCAGCATTAGTTCAAAGCCGATTAATAAATTACGCATTCTGGCCTCAGCTAATGGCGTATCACCGAAGTCGAGTATCGTTACCAGTCGACCGAAATGGGCAGTGACGGCAATGCTTTCTTTGAATACCGCGGGCCCCACGGTATCAAATACCAAATCGGCACCGTTGCCGTTGGTTAGCTGGTTGACTTCATCGGCGAAACCGTTTGGCTGATATATCACGACATCATCCGCGCCCAGCGATTTAACAAATTGGGCTTTTTCTTCATTACTCACAGTGGCAATGACTCGGGCACCATGAATTTTAGCCAGTTGTATGGCGACATGGCCGACACCGCCTGCACCGGCATGAATGAGCAAGGTTTGCCCTGCTTGCAGGCCACCGCGATCAAATAGCGCGCCCCAGGCAGTAATCAATACCAGCGGCGCAGCGGCGGCTTCGGTAAAGGAAAGTGAAGTCGGTTTTAAGCTCGCCCAGCGTTGATCAAGGACTGTGGTTTGCGCATAGTTGCCGGGTTCATCACCTAGGCCGCCATTACAAAACCAGACCTGGTCGCCGGGTTTAAATTTGTCGACGGCACTGCCAATTTCAGTTACTACGCCCGCGCCATCGCAGCCTAATATTGCAGGCAACCCGCCACTGCCAAACAGGCCATGACGTCTGATTTTGGTATCAACCGGGTTGATGCCGGCGGCTTTTAGCTGAACTTTAATCTGTGTCGGCTGGGTGATTTGTGGCTCGGCAATGTCTTGTAAGGTTAATACATCGGTGTTGCCGGCGGCGGTCATGATTATGGCTTTCATTGGTTTTATCCTATTTTGTTTGATTATTCACTCAGCCATTGACTGCGATAGTCCTGATAGCTGTAGCGTTTTAGTTGCGTCAGTTTATTCCTTTGGGCAAGCACAATGTCAGGCAGATTGTAGCCATTAAAGCGATTGGCTTTAATCAGGCTATATGCGCCGATATTTTTAAAGATGATCTTATCGCCGATGTTAATCGGCTGCTTAAATCGATATTCCCCAAACAAGTCGCCCGCCAGACAGGTGCTGCCTGCCAAAGTGACACTATGGTTGCCATTGTTGTCATGTGCGTGGCAGACCGGTTGGCGTTGATATTCGAATACTTCCGGGTTGTGGTTGATGGAGGTATCTAAAATGGCAATGGTTTTGCCGTCGCTCTCGAAAACATCAATCACGCTGCTGACTAAATGTCCGGCTTGGCCAACGACGGCTTTGCCGGGTTCTATATAAACTTCGACATCAAATCGGCTTTTGAGCCGTTTGATGCGCTCAATCAAAGGGCTTAAATCCTGGCATTGATTAAATAAAATGCCGCCGCCCAGGTTAATCCATTGTAAATCAGCCAGCTTGTTACCCAGATGTCGCTCTATTTTATCCAGAGTAAGCAGTAACGGCGACACGTCTGTCGCCGAGAAAACATTATGCAGATGAATGCCTTGCAGCTGATTCAGGAAGGGCTTTGCTTCCGTAATATCAACGCCCAGTTTTGAATGCGGGCGACAGGGGTTGAAGCGGTCATCATCAAGAACTGATAGTTTGGGATTAATGCGCAAGCCAATCGAAGACTGATTATTGATGGATTCGGCGTAACGCTGATGCTGGCTAAGTGAATTAAAACTGATGTGGCTGCATAGCTCACTCAACTCTGATATTTCATCGGCTCTGATGCCGGGTGTGGTCAAGTGCAGACTGCCTGCACCGGCTAATATTTCATTCGCCAGTCGTGCTTCAAAGAGTGAGCTGACCGAAAAACCATCGACATAAGGTTTTATAGTTTCGAGTATAAAACTCAATGGCAAAGCTTTTACCGAATATAAAATCTTGCAGCCACTGTCGGCTTTCAACTGCTGCAAGAGCTTTGCCGCGTCAATAATTGCATCCTGGTCGATGATGAATGCAGGCGTGGCAGTGATGGTGTTTTTTACAGCCTGAAAATCCATGGTGGGTTTATTTAATGGGTTTTTTACTACGAAGAACAAGAATTTTTCTTCATTGATGCTCGCCTTTCGCCCCTTCTCCAGAGGGAGAAGGACGGGATGAGGGGATTAAATAATGACTTTTTTCCAATTTATTTTCCCCTCACCCAACCCTCTCCCTTTGGAGAGGGCTTGTTCTCACCGCTCCAAAGTTGAGTGCATACTTTAGCCTTCGGGAGAGGGATTTTGTGCTTCGCGCTGAATAGTTACAATATTTTCTTCAATCTTCAATAATTTGCACACGCGGGGTAATGCCGCATACCAAGGTGTAGGGAATGGTGTCCGTGCAACGGGCGATTTCTTCAATGGCGAGCCCTTGCCCCCATAAAGTCACTGGATCGCCAGGCTTGGCATCAGGTTGGCTGGCCAGATCGACGGTCAGCATATCCATTGAAACCCTGCCGATTAATGGCACGCGCTGACCGTTGACTAATACAGGTGTGCCGATTTTGGCATAACGTGGATAGCCGTCACCGTAGCCGATGGCGACCACGCCCAATGTGGTCGGTTGTTCGCATGTCCAGCTGCCGCTGTAACCGACGCTATCGCCTTTATCCAAATGTTTAACTGCAATCAGTCGTGAATGCAATTCCATGACCGGCATTAAACCTAATTCTTCACCCGTAATGTCGGCAAAGGGCGAGATGCCGTAAAGAATAACTCCAGGTCTTATCCAATCAGTGATCGATGTCGGCCAGCCTAATATTCCCGCTGAATTGGCCATGCTGCGTTCGCCAGGGTAATCGGCAACTAAGGCGTTAAAGCAGTCAATTTGCTGCAGGGTTTTTGGATCGTTTTTATCATCGGCATTGGCAAAATGCGTGATCAATTTGATGGGGTTTTTGACGATCGGGCACTGGCTTAAGCGTTGATATGCTGCGGCAAAGTCATTTTTTTTGAAGCCCAAACGATTCATGCCGCTGTCAAGTTTTAGCCAGACGCTTAGCTGGTCTTGTTCTGTCCGCTTGGCCAATAGTTCAAGCTGAAGATCGCAATGGACGGTGGCATCCAAGCGGTACAATAAAAAGTCATCGAGTTCCTCAGAACAGGTAAAACCTTCCAATACGGCGATTCGGTGTTGAAAACCGGCTTTGCGTAAACGAATGCCTTCATCAACCCGAGCCACCGCAAAGGCATCCACCGTTTGCAAGGCTTCGGCAATTCGCAGCAGGCCATGACCATAGCCATTGGCTTTGATTACGGCCATGACTTTGGCATTGGGTGCAATCTCGCGCACTTTATTCAGATTATGTTGCACGGCATCCAGGTTGATAACCGCGTAGGCTGCTGGGGTCATTGATTAATCCTGGCGTTATTCATAGTCGGCACTGTTATACGCAGGCCCGGCAAAGTTTTCAAAGCGCGTGTATTGACCCAAAAATGTTAATCGAACCGTTCCTAACGGGCCGTTACGCTGTTTACCGATAATGACTTCGGCTATGCCTTTGTCCGGGCTATCTTCGTTATAAACTTCATCTCGGTAGACGAAAACGATTAAGTCGGCGTCCTGCTCGATCGCGCCAGATTCACGTAAATCCGACATCACCGGACGCTTATTCGGGCGTTGCTCCAGGTTTCGGTTGAGCTGGGAGAGCGCAACCACCGGTACATTCAATTCCTTGGCCAGCGCTTTCAAGCCGCGGGAAATATCGGAAATTTGCTGCACGCGATTTTCACCGCTGGACGGTGATTGCATCAGCTGTAAATAATCGAGCACGATCAAGCCCAACTGGCCGTGTTCGCGCATCAACCGCCGGGCTCTTGAACGCACTTCGGTCGGGGATAAAGCGGGGGTATCGTCGATAAATAACTTGGTTTCAGCCAGCAGATTAATGGCAGAGGTTAAGCGCGGCCATTCGTCATCATCCAGTTTACCGGTTCTGACCTTGTGCTGGTCGATCCTTCCCAATGACGACATCATCCGCATTGCGAGTGAATCGCCAGGCATTTCCATACTGAATACCGCGACCGGTTTATCGCCTTTGATGGCAATGTTTTCGGCCATGTTCATCGCGATGGTAGTTTTACCCATTGATGGACGACCGGCGACGATAATCAAGTCGGCAGGTTGCAAGCCGGAAGTCATCTGGTCGAAGTCGGTAAAGCCGGTCGCGGCGCCGGTGATCGAGCCTTCTTGTTCAAATAAAGTTTCGATTTTGTCGACGGCTTTGGCAAGTAAGGATTTGATAGGGATAAAGCCGCCCTGGCCGCGTTGGCGCTGTTCGGCGATTTTAAATACTTCACGTTCGGCATTTTCCAGCAGTTCGGCGGTTTCCCTACCATCGGGGTTAAATGCAGAATCTGAAATATTGGTGCCGACATGAATCAGCTGACGCAGTATCGATCTGTCTCTGACAATGTTGGCATAGGTGACAATGTTGGCCGCACTGGGTGTGTCGCGGGCCAAAGTACCCAGATAAGCCAGACCGCCGGTATTTTCCAGCTCGCCGATGGCGCCGAGTGCTTCTGATATGGTAATGACATCAAATGGAATCTGTTTTTCAGCCAGCTGCTCAATGGTCTTAAAAATCAGTTGATGATCTTTGCGATAAAAATCATTGGAGCCTACTTTTTCGGCCACCGAGTCCCAGGTTTGATTATCCAACATCAAACCGCCGAGCACCGATTGTTCGGCCTGGATAGAGTTGGGCGGGACTTTGAGTGAATCTAACGAGAAATCGCGTTCAAGAAAATAATTGTCAGACATAGGGCGCTGTGCGAAGGGAGTAAGTTAAATCGACGTTATCGATTAAATGCCAAAGCGAATGGATAGGGCGGTATTTTACATGTTTTCTGTTGGTTCCCGCGCGCAGCGAGCTATAAGTGGCGCAGCGCGCCCAGACTGCGTTCCCGCAGTGTCCGTGGGAATGAGAAGATGCCGTTCGTGTTGAGCTCTTTGGCAGGAGAACCTAGTCGAATCATGAATAAGGGAACCTCTAAAAATCATCCATTCATGCTTCGACAGGCTCAGTACGAACGGATAAGCAATTGATTTAATAAGACAACCGTTCGCACTGAGATTGTCGAAGTGCAATTTTTAGAGATTCCCATAAGACTAATGATGAGTTCAGGAATTTTCAATTCATACTTCGACCAGCTCTCGGCAACCGCTCCTGCGTCGCCTAAAGCGCCTACTGTTTGTTCTCTAACTCTTGCATGCCCGATATAGCGGGGCAGGCTCTCCATACCAGTCGAATACGAACGGAAAAATCCTTAACTTAATGGCAGTGATACAGTGCGTGGGTATTAAGACACCGAAAAGCTTTCGCCGCAGCCGCAGGTGCCTTTGACGTTGGGGTTGTTGAATTGGAAGGCTTCATTGAGGCCTTCGCGGCGATAATCCAGCTCGATACCGTCGACGAATTCGAGGTCCGACGCTTCTACAATGACTTTTACACCATGGTTTTCGAATGCCAAGTCGCCATCATTTAGCTGCTCTGCGTAATCCAGTGCATAGGCATAACCGGAACAGCCGGATTTTTTGATGCCCAGTTTCAAGCCAATACCGCTGCCGCGTTTTTCCAATTGTTTCTTGATTTGGCGGGCAGCATTTTCAGTTAATGTGATCGACATAATGACCTCGTTATTGTTTGGGAATTAAAGCACTTAGTTGCTCAATAAATTTACTAATTTCAGACTCGGTATTGTTTTTGCCCAAGCTAATGCGAATGGCGCTTAGGGCCAGTTCGGCATCAATGCCCATTGCCAGTAATACCGGGCTGGGTTCTCTGGCGCCACTGGCACAGGCCGAGCCGCTGGAGACTGCCACGCCCTTTTGATCCAGCTTCATCAACAGCATTTCGCCATCCATACCGGAAATGCCGATTTGGGTGGTGTTGGGCAGGCGTGGCGCCAATTCTGCAAATATCTGTAGGCCGGGCAGGGCGCGTAAGCCTTGTTCCAGCTGGTTTTGTAGTTTTAGTGTGTGTGCCTTGCGACTTGTCAATTCAGCTTTGGCCAGTTCGGCGGCCTTGCCAAAACCAACGATGGCGGCGACATTCTCAGTGCCGGCGCGCAGGCCTTGCTCTTGTCCACCGCCCAGCAACAAAGGCTTTATGGGGACGGATTTATCAAATACCAAGGCGCCGCAGCCTTTAGGGCCATAGATTTTATGGCTGGAAAGCGTCATTAACTGTACGCCCAGCTGTTTGAAATCCACTGCTATTTTGCCAGCGGCTTGTACAGCATCGGTATGAACCATGATGTTGTGTTCGCCAAGTTGCTGAGCATATTCGGCAATCAGTTGTATGGCGCCGGTTTCATTATTCGCCAGCATCATCGATACCAATGCGGGCTTGCTTTTAATAATTTGGTCGATGGCATCCTGAGTGATAAGGCCATTGCGATCGACAGCCAATATGCTTAAGGCGTGACCTTGGGTTTGTAGGCGCTGGGCAGGTTCGGTAATGCAAGGGTGTTCAATGGCTGAAATTGCCAGTCCATCGTTAGCGTGCAGGGCGGTTAAGGCTAGGTTATTGGCTTCAGTACCGCTGCTGGTAAAAATAATTTGCGAGGCTTGCGCATTGACTAAGGCTGCAACTTGTTCCCTAGCGACATCCAACGCACTGCGAGCCATTCGGCCGTGACGATATAAACTCGATGGGTTGCCGTAAAAGGTGGCGAGGTACGGCAACATGGCCTCAAGGACGCGATCATCAATAGGCGTGGTCGCGTTATGGTCGAGGTAGATCATTTGCTTGAGTTTTACCCGGTGTGCCGAGTGAGTTCGATGATATGTTGGGTATTTTGATCTTGTCTTTTGGCAACTTCCTGAACATGGTGTTTTTCAAGCAGATCAGCCAGCGTGATGCTTTTTAGGTAATCCTTGATTTGCTCACTTAATCCTACCCACAAGTCATGCGTTAAGCAGGCTTGATGTTTTTGGCAGTTGGCTTCACCGCCGCATTTGGTCGAGTCGATAGGTTCATCAACAGCGGCAATAATGTCGGCGATGTTGATTTCATTGGTTTTTTGACTCAGGGTATAACCACCGCCAGGGCCGCGAACGCCTTTGACCATGCCGGCACGGCGCAAGCGCGCAAATAACTGTTCAAGGTAAGACAATGAAATGGTTTGGCGGGTTGCAATTTCGGTCAACGTAACAGGCTTAATCTGGCTGTGAAAAGCCAAATCCAACATTGCTGTCACCGCATAGCGGCCTTTGGTAGTCAAGCGCACGAGATATTCCTTACATAAGTACTGGTTAAGTCGCTTACTATACTTAACCAAGTGTAATAGTCAACTATTGTACTGGTTGAATACGACGGTGTTCACGTGCCATCTGAAATAACAAGATGATTTATTTGGGGCCGCCTTGAGCCATACGCAAAATCCCTCTCAGAATGTCGACTTCTTTGCTGTCCAGATGGCTGCGATTAAAAATCCGGCGCAGTCGACGCATAATGGTTTTGGATTTGTCCGGATGCATAAAGCCGATGTCGATCAATGTTTGATAGAAATGATCGTAGAACAAGTCCATTTGATGGGTGGTTGCCAATGGGTTTTCACCTTGATCGCCGACGACGAGTTTTTCTTCTTGCTTAATTCCGGCGGCAACAAATAATTCGTAGCAGACAATTTGCACGGCGGCCGCGATATTAAGAGAGCTAAAGTCGCTATTGCAGGGAATGTGTAGCAGAAAATGGCACAGGTCCAATTCATGATTTTTCAGACCGGAATGCTCGCGACCAAACAGAATGCCCACTTTCTTACCGGGCTCATGCACAATTATTTTTTCAGCACATTCTCTTGGCGTTATTTCCGGCCAGCTAATGGTTCTTGAGCGGGCACTGGCGCCGATTACAATTTGGCAATCAGCCACGGCTTCTTGCAGCGAATCATAAACTATCGCCTTGGACAGGATGTCATCAGCGCCAGATGCACGTGAGGTGGCATCGGCACTGGGAAAGATTTTGGGGTTGACCAGGCACAGATTGTCCATGCGCATATTTTTCATTGCCCGGGCCACACCGCCAATGTTTCCGGGATGGGTGGTTTCAACCAAAACGATTTTAATATCGGCTAGCAATGTCTTGTCCTGAGCAAAAAAACGCGAAGTTTAACAAATGCCGGGCAATTATTTTGGGTTGTTTAGAGAATTAATAGATGTGCCAGCTGATGTTCAGCGTGGTGAATAGTGCTGAGATTTGTTATTCTATGCCTCTTTACACGCTCATTAAAAATTCTAAGCCTATGCAACCAATGCTAAATACCGCTGTCCGCGCGGCTCGAAGTGCCGGCGATTTAATTCTTCGTTCCGCTGAAAATGCCAGTCATTTGAAGATCGATCAAAAAGGCAGAAATGATTTTGCCAGTGAAGTCGACAGAATGGCTGAACGCGAAATTATGAACATTATCAAACTCGCCTATCCGGACCACGGTATTCTGGCTGAAGAAAGTGGTGTCCATGCTGGCAATGACTTTGTTTGGGTCATCGATCCGCTGGATGGTACTACCAATTTTTTGCATGGCTTTCCTCAATACGCCGTCTCTATTGCGTTGAAGCATAAAAACAGAATCGAAGTCGGCGTTATCTATGATCCTTTACGGGACGAATTGTTCACCGCAAAACGCGGTGGCGGCGCGATGCTTAACAGCCGTCGTCTGCGCGTTACCAACAATACCAGTATGACAGGTGCTTTAATCGGCACCGGATTTCCGTTTAAAAATCAGCAACATCTGGATGCTTATGTAGAAATGTTTAAAGCGGTGACTATTGATTCTGCAGGCATTCGTCGTGCAGGTTCGGCAGCGTTGGATTTGGCCTATCTTGCTGCCGGTCGCTTGGACGGCTTTTGGGAAATCGGCTTGATGGAATGGGATATGGCTGCAGGCGTGTTGATGGTAAAAGAGGCTGGCGGCGTAATCACCGATTTCTCGTTTAACGATCAGTACCTGGAATCAGGCAATATCATCGCAGCCAGCCCTAAAATGCATCAGTTGCTTTATCAGTTGATTGAGCCGCATGTGACCGATCAGCTGAAGTAACTCAAAGTTGATGCACGGCGCCATACTCCGTGCATCAATACCTTTAAAATATCTGCAAAGCCAGCATAATCGCATCTTCCCGGCCATTTTCTGCCGGATAATAGCCTTTCCTGAGGCCGATTTCGTTAAAGCCCATGGATTCGTAGAGCGCAATGGCTACCGGATTTGACGGTCTGACTTCCAGGAACATGGTTTCGGCTTCGCCGCGCGAAAGCTCAATCAAATGCTCAAGAATTTTGCGACCAATACCCTGACCTTGTTCTGTAGGGGCAACGCAAATATTTAAGACATGCGCCTCGCCGACAGCCATCGACAAAATGCCATAGCCTAAAACCTTATCTTGTTCCTCGCATACCCAGCAGTGATAACGGGCTTTCAGACAGTCTTTGAAGATGTCTTCGCTCCAGGGAAATTGATAGCAGGTTTGTTCGATTTTAGCCACATCAGGAAGATCTGATGAAGTCATTCTCCTGAGGCGCATTAGTTCTTTTCTACCCACAGAGCCTGGAAATACTTTGGCATAAAATTCTTTGTCAGCATCATAAATTATCAAGTCTTTTAAACTGTCCATCCAACTGCGCATGATCAACCTTTATTGTTGTTATTGTATGTTTGTAACGCGAATTGTAAATCCATCCAGGCTTTGCGCTTTTCCGTCAGTGAGCGCAATAAGTAAGCCGGGTGATAAATAACGATCAACGGCGTTGAGCCAAGCTGATGCACTTTACCCCTTAATTTTGCCAGCGGTTCGTCGGTGTTTAACAGTGCCTGAGCGGCAATTCGGCCTACCGCTAAAATAATTTTCGGTTGCAGCAATGCCAGTTGTCGTTGGAGATGCTGGTGACATTGAGCTTGTTCTTCAGGTTTAGGATCGCGATTATTGGGAGGTCTGCATTTTAAGATATTGGTGATAAATACTTCGTCACGAGACAGTCCGCAAGCGCGCAACATTTCTGTGAGTAGTTGTCCGGCTGTACCTACAAATGGCAGACCTTGCTGATCTTCACTTTGTCCGGGCGCTTCACCAATTAACAGCCATTCCGGCTGACGATTGCCGGAGCCGAACACAGTTTGCGTGCGGGTTTCACACAAGCCACACAGCCGGCAGCCTGCCACGTCATTTTCCAGCAAGGCCCAGTCATCCTGGGAAACCGGGCTGATGAGAGGTGGTTGGGGTAAGTCTACCAATTCCGGCATTTCGACCGGGCTAAGGGAAGTTGCAGTTATCGCAGGCACTTCAAGCTGTGCTATTGCCCTGGGCACCCAAGCATCGATGCCCATGGCTTGCAGATATTGAAGTCGGGTGGCGTTATCCAAGTTCAGTAACCAAGACCGGACTTACACGTCACCTTTTTGTGGATGTTGGCGCTGCTTGGCAGAAAGCAGTTTATTCAACGCATTGATATAGGCTTTTGCAGAGGCGATAACAATGTCAGTATCAGCACCCAATCCATTCACAATGCGGCCATTTTTTTCCAAGCGGATAGTCACTTCACCTTGAGCATCGGTGCCATTGGTGATGTTGTTAACTGAGTAAAGTTCCAGTGTAGCTTGAGTTTGCACCAATTTTTCGATGGCTTTTAAGCTGGCATCCACTACGCCACCACCATCAGAACTTCCAGAGACTTCCTGGTTGTTGATTCTAAGTGTGACAGTTGAGTTCGGCACTTCACCGGTTTCTGAGCACGCTTTCAACGCAATCAGTTTGATGTGTTCATCTTCTGTTTCAAAGCTGGCTTCTGAAATCAATGTTTGTAAATCTTCATCGAAAATGTCGTGTTTTTTATCAGCCAATTGTTTAAACCGGGCAAACGCGTCATTCAATTCTGCTTCGGAAGCAAATTCAAAACCTAATTCGGCAATACGACTTTTGAAGGCATTACGACCAGAATGTTTGCCCAATACCATACGGTTGGCAGACCAGCCGACATCCTCGGCGCGCATGATTTCATAGGTTTCGCGGTTTTTTAACACGCCATCCTGGTGAATGCCGGCTTCATGGGCGAAGGCATTGGCGCCGACAATGGCTTTATTGGGCTGAACCGGAAAACCGGTGATTGACGACACCAGTTTTGAGCAGGTTAAAATTTCCCGGGTATCAATACGCGTTTGGCAATTGAACACGTCATGACGCGTGCGCACAGCCATCACGATTTCTTCCAATGAGGCATTGCCCGCGCGTTCTCCCAAGCCGTTGATGGTGCATTCTACCTGGCGCGCACCATTCATGACGGCTGATAAAGAGTTGGCCACAGCCAAGCCTAAATCATTATGGCAATGTACAGAGAAAATGGCCTTGTCTGAATTGGGAATGCGTTGAATCAAGTTGGCAATGGTCGCGCCGAATTGTTGCGGAATGCTGTAACCCACAGTGTCAGGGATGTTTAACGTGGTCGCACCGGCATTGATAACGGCTTCAAGAATGCGGCAAAGAAAGTCTTCATCCGATCGGCCTGCATCTTCCGGAGAAAATTCGACATCGTCGGTATATTGCCGGGCGCGTTTGACCGCGTTGACCGCATGCTCGATGACTTGTTCTGGTGTCATCTGCAACTTCATTTGCATGTGTATCGGTGAGGTGGCGATAAAGGTGTGGATGCGCGATTGTTTGGCGCCTTTTAAGGCTTCGCCCGCACGGTCGATATCTTTTGCCAAGGCCCGAGCCAAACCGCAAACGGTGCTGTCTTTGATAATGTTGGCAACGGCTTGCACGGATTCAAAATCGCCAGGGCTGGCGGCTGGAAATCCGGCTTCAATCACGTTGACTTTAAGACGTTCCAGCGCACGGGCAATACGGATTTTTTCATCGCGGGTCATGGATGCGCCAGGACTTTGTTCGCCGTCGCGTAACGTGGTGTCAAATATTATTAATTGGTCTTTCATAAAAGCTCCATACGTGGAGAATTATCAGCTGGAGCGCTGATAACAGGAAAATTATTGGTATGTGATTATTAACGAAGTAGATGTGCCCGTCAGGGCAGCAGTCGCAAGCTGAGGCGTAAATCTGCACGCAACACATCGTTGGCTGCGATTGAGCCAAGTAATACATTGATGAAACGTAGCGTGCTTTGAATAAACATGGTGTCGACTATACGCGAATGATTTTTTGCTCTCAAGCAGATTTCACAACTTGCGGCCATGTAATCGGCGTTTACGCATTACCAGAGTAACGACTGGTCCGGAAATGGCATAGCCCAGAAACAGCAGGAACAGCATGGTTTGCGGCTGAGCCATTACAAAAGCAATCGCCAGCATCACTGCGATGGCGACAAAAAATGGAACTTTGCCTTTTAAGTCGATTTCTTTAAAACTGGAGTAGCGGAAATTACTGACCATCAATAAACCGGTGCTGACAGTTAAACCCAGTGCGAAGTATTTAAAGATCTCAATGTCATATTGGTATTCCAGGCATATCCAGATAAAACCGGCGAGAATGGCGGCGGCAGCGGGGCTGGGCAATCCTTGAAAATAGCGTTTGTCAGCGGTTTCCAGTTGCGTGTTAAAGCGTGCCAAGCGCAAGGCACCACCTGCCATGTGGACAAAAGCAGCAAATAAGCCTAACTTGCCGAGGCTGGAAAATGCCCATAAATACATTACTAATGCCGGTGCTGCGGCAAATGAGACCATATCGGACAAGCTGTCGTATTGAGCGCCGAATTCGCTTTGTGTGTTGGTCAAACGAGCCACCCGGCCATCCAAACCATCCAAGATCATTGCGACAAAAATTGCCACGACAGCGGTTTCAAAACGTCCGCCCATCGCTGAAGTAATGGCATAGAAACCGGCAAACAGCGCACCCGTGGTGAATAAATTGGGTAATAAGTAAATGCCACGGCGGCGAATGGTAGGTTTTTTCGAAAGCATGTGAGCATCAGTCCTTAATCATAAGTGAGACGAAAAATAGATTGGCTGCAATTATACATTGAGCGCACAAAGTCGACCTAGCTTAAAGCTGAAACAGCTGGCAGACAGATAAAAGATAGGCTGCGTTTGATACAAGACAGATAGCGAAGGCTAAGAATTGTAACGCGGCTAATGTGGCAATAATGTGACCAGGGATAATATGCGGTGGTTACACTTTTAATCGATAGCCTACGCCCGATTCGGTGAGTAAAAACTTTGGTTGGGCAGGGTCTGCTTCCAGCTTCTGGCGAAGTTGACTCATGTAAATGCGCAAGTAATGGGCATTCTCCTGATAAGACGGCCCCCAGACTTCCTTGAGAATTTGTTGCTGCGTTAATACTCTGCCGGCATTTTTGATCAGTACAGTCAGCAATCGGTATTGAATGGGGGTCAGATGGATTTCCTGGTCATCAATACTGACTACTCGGTTGTGCAAGTTGACTTTCAGGTTGGCCGTTGCAAATTCTCCGGTTTGGCTTAATTCTTGGGGATTAATTGAATGGCGTAAGGCTACCCGTATCCGCGCCAGTAACTCACCGAAACCAAAGGGTTTGGTTAGGTAGTCGTCGGCACCGGCATCCAGTGCATCGATTTTTTGTTGCTCGCTGCTACGTGCGGACAGGATGATGATGGGCAGTTTCGACCATCTGCGAATTGCCTTGATGACATCAACCCCATCCATATCGGGCAAGCCTAAGTCGAGAATTACCAAGTCAGGTTTCCGGATGCCGGCTTCGATAATGCCTTGTTTGCCGGAATCTGCTTCAAACACAGTAAAACCCTGGGTGCTCAGACTCGTGCGCAGAAAACGGCGTATGGGTGGATCGTCCTCAATGACGATGACAACGGGATCGGATTTAGCCATGGATTTATCGTCGCTTGTTGGATTTCATTCCTCCGGTTCTATTACCGGAGGTGGCAGATCAATAGGTAACTCAAAGCTGAATATAGCGCCGCCGCTGGTTCGATTGTGTGCCTGAATGTGACCACCGTGAATCTCGACGATGGCACGGCAGATTGCCAAGCCCAGACCAACACCGCTTTGCGCTCTTTCGTGTTGCCCCTGATAAAACTTATCAAACAAGCGTTCTTCTCGGCCATTAGGGATGCCCGGCCCATGATCTGCCACGGCAATTTCTATCGTTTGTTCGGCAGTTTTGGCGCTTATTTCCAGTGGGCTCCCGGTTGGAGTGTAGCGTAACGCATTTTCCAATAGATTGATCAGTACCTGTTCGATGAGCACGGAATCGGCAAATATCATCGGAATGCCCGGCGGCAGTGATACTTTTACGGAGCGACCAGCTAGGTGTTTTTGTAATCGGGTAAGCACGGTACCAACAATTTCTTCTAAGGGGTGCCATTGTTTATTAAGCAGCACCACGCCGGTTTCTAGTTTGGCCATGTCCAGGATGTTGTTGACGAGGTTTGACATGCGTTCAGCTTCATCGACAATGGCGCGGCTCAATTCGAATTTATCTTGTGCTTGTAAATGTCCGTCGTCTTCTGACAGCGCACTGGCAGATCCTATTATGGTGGCAAGCGGTGTGCGTAAATCGTGGGAGATCGCACTGAGCAGCGAATTGCGTAGACGTTCTGCCTCAATTTGTAAATGGGTCGCCTTGGCTTGATCGGCAAAGCGAATGCGCCCCACCGCCTGTCCAATTTGCCGCAAAAATGTTTCCAATAATTTTTGTTGTTCCGGTAAAAACACCCGCCGCAGATTAACTGGCAACAGTACCAAAACACCTAATACAGCGTCTTCATTGTGAATGGGGAAATAAATAGCGGCAGCGCCAGGCAGGGTATTAGTGCCTTGTCCTGCCATTTCGTTGTGATCAAATACCCATTGAGCAACGCTAAGATCGGCAGCATGCAATGATTCGACCATACCCGGTTGACTGGGGTAAGCCACGCGGCCGTTATTATCGGCAAACAAAATCACATTGCGGCTACTAAATTCAGAATATAGATGCCGCACTGCAGTTCGGACCACTTCTTCTTCGGTTTGGCTATTGGATAATTCCTTGCTCATGGCATATAGCACGGCGGCACGACGTTCTCGATGTGAAGCCACCTTGGCTTGAGAATGGACATTAGCCATCAAATTGCTGGTAATGATGGCGACTACAAGCATTGCAGCCAAGGTAAAGAGGTATTGCGAGTGCGAGACCGAAAAAGTGTAATAGGGGGTAATGAACAAAAAGTCCAGTGTGGCAACGCCAACAATCGAGGCCATGATCGAAGGCCCTCGACCGAAGCGGGTGGCGACAAAAATAACGCCCATCAGGTAAACCATAACTAGATTGGCCAGTTCGAACCTGCCGAACATTAAATGCGCCAGCAATGTGCATGCGGCGATGACAGCTACGCTTTTTAAATAATTAAGCGGTTTTTTGATGCCATGATGCCCCACCGGTTTTTTA
>JABFRC010000069.1 GCA_013141375.1 Methylococcaceae bacterium
TTTCGAAACAGGCCAGTTGATCGGGGAAAACCACCGCAATTAAATCTTCGGCATCATTACGCTGAAAATAGGCCGGTACTTTCTTGCCCGCCCGCATGCGCGGAACAGCCAGCGCGGTATTGGCCACCCAGCGCCAGCGGGTCGGAAACATCGGCGCGGCTAATAGCGCCTGAATCAGTACGCCTTTAACGGTCGCAGCTTTGAGATATTGGGCCGGTTCGTCGAGCGGAAAACTGTGCGTTGGACCAAGTGACAAAACGATGGCATCTTCCGTGGCGGCGGCTTGTAATTCGAAATTAAAGCGGCGGCAAAAACGTTTGCGCAGGGCCAGCCCCCAGGCCCGATTGATTTTAGAGCCGTAAGCCGAATGGATGACGAAATGCATGTCGCCGGTTTCATCGAAGAAGCGCTCGAAAACGATGTGCTGCTGCGTCGGTAACACCGTCAGCGCGGCTTTGGCAGCGGCCAGGTATTGAACCAGCTGATCGGCGGCTGCATGCGGGAGTGCAAGCGCCTCGGTTAAATAGCGGTAGGCGTCATCCTGGCCCAGTTCCAGATTGGCATCGATAGTCCCGCGAAGATCCGATACGGCAAGCGACAGCTCATCGGTTCGCCCCGGCGCTTCGCCGAACCAGAAGGGTATGTTGGGCGGCTGGCCGTGCGCATCTTCAACATAGACGCGGCCCTGTTCGATTTTGAGCATGCGATAGGACGTGTTGCCCAACTGGAAGATGTCGCCCGGTATGCTTTCGAAGGCAAAATCTTCATTGAGGGTGCCGATAAACAAGCCTTCCGGCTGCATGATTACATCGTAATCGAATTGATCAGGAATCGCGCCGCCATTCATCACCGCCGTCAGCTTCGCTCCTTTGCGGGGCCGCAACAGGCCGTGCACAGCATCGTAATGCAGGTAAGCGCCGCGTCGACCGCGTCGGGTATGGTAACCGTCGCTAAGCATTTTAATGACCTGGACAAACTGTTCATGCGTTAAATCCCGATACGGCCAGGCAGCCGCGTAAACGCAATAAAGCTCGTCTTGATGCCATTCGCGGCAGGCAACCTCCGCGACAATTTGCTGAGAAAGCACATCCAGCGGATGCTTAGGGATAGCAATACGATCCAACTCGTCTTTTTGTATTGCTGCCAGGATTGCGGTGCATTCCACCAGATCATCGCGCGATAACGGAAACAGTCGGCCTTTTGGAACGGCGCCTAGCCGATGGCCGGAACGTCCGACACGCTGTAAAAAGGTCGAGATGGCTCTGGGCGAACCCAGCTGGCAAACCAGATCAACATCCCCGATGTCTATGCCCAGCTCAAGCGATGCGGTTGCCACCAAGGCTTTTAGCGAGCCCTGCTTTAATCTCTGTTCGGCCGCGAGTCGATGTTCCTTGGCAAGACTGCCGTGATGCGAGGTCACAAATTCCTCACCTAAGCGTTCCGCCAGCGCCGCCGCGAGCCGTTCGGCCAGGCGGCGGGTGTTGACAAAAATCAGCGTGGTGCGGTGCTGTTCAATCAATTGCTCCAGACGTTCGTAAATTTCTCCCCAGACTTCGGCAGCCATCACCGCCTCAAGCGGGGAGCCAGTCACTTCAATTTGCAAGTCGCGCAACCGGGTATGGCCGGTATCGATAATCGTGCAGGGCGCAGACTGAGTACCGGTCAGAAAGTTAGCCATCAATTCGACTGGCCTTTGAGTCGCCGATAAGCCGATCCGTACCGGTGGCGATGCGCAAAGTTGCGACAGTCGTTGCAGTGATAAGGCCAAATGCGCGCCGCGTTTGTTGCCGGCCAGGGCGTGAATTTCATCGACGATAACCGTGCGCACTGTCGACAGCATTTCCCTGCCTGAGTCGGAGGTCAGCAGAATGTAGAGCGATTCTGGCGTCGTCACCAGTATGTGCGGCGGATTGCGTTTCATGGCCGCGCGTTCTGCAATCGAGGTATCGCCGGTTCGGGTTTGCGCGCGGATGGTGACATCCTCCAGCCCGGCTTCCAGCAACGCGAAACGTATTCCGTTTAGCGGTATGTCCAGGTTTTTATGAATATCATTGGATAGCGCTTTCAGCGGGGATATGTAGAGGACTTGCGTCTCGTCAGGCAACGTTGAATTCAAGCCCTGTTGTACCAATTGATCAATGGCCGCCAAAAATGCCGCCAGCGTTTTTCCCGAACCGGTCGGTGCAGCAATCAGCGTCGGATTGCCTGTGCGTATTGCAGGCCAGGCCAGACATTGAGCTGCGGATGGCGCATCGAACTGGCTTTGGAACCAGTGGGCAACTGCGGGGTGAAAAGAGGCTAATGGCATGGGGTACGATTCGTAAAGCTTGCTAAGTACATTGGGCTATTTGTGGACAGCTTTAACACGTTAATCTGAACAGAGATTTTTACTGCTCGTATCATGATTTGACCTCCCTGAAAGAATGAATATCTTACTCCCCAGGTCATAACACTCATATAAACACCTAAAAATTCAAAAAGTCAGCTTCTCGGCTATTGGTTATTTTGACGATTTAATTTTTCCTAAAAATGCGGCCTAGGCAGTATGCTATGCACACTTTTGCTGACCGCAAGGTCATTGACGACATTCTTTTTTAAACCACTTCAGACAATATCGTGAAATTCAAAAAATGCTGACCCAATTTATCATCCGGTCTGCTTATTTCCTCAAAGAATCAAACCGTTATCAAAGCACTAAACGTTTTTTTTACGATGTGCTGGAAAATTCGAATAGTCCGTATAAGCGCTATTTTGATATTTTCATGATATCGCTGGTGCTGCTGAGTGTTGCCCAACTGGTCTACGAGGTTGAGCATAAGCCCGATTTGCTGGGACTTTGGTTTGACGACGCCGTTGTGGTTATCTTTATATTAGAGTATCTGGCGCGTGGCTGGATTTACTCGGACAGTCACAAATTCATACTCGAACAACACGAGCGCGCCAATAGCTTAAATGCGCCATTACGCTCAGGCAAAGTGCTGTGGCAGGTGGTTGCAAAAAAAATCCGCTACGTGATTACCCCGATGGCGTTTATTGATTTGCTGGCAATTTTGCCCAGTTACCGGCCATTGCGAATGCTGCGGGTATTGCTGATTTTTCGGCTTTTCAAGCTGTTTAGATATTTCAACAGTATGAAGTTGTTTGCCAATATTCTTGCCAGCAAGCAGTTTGAACTATCCACGTTGAGTATTTTCTTAGGATTCATAATCTTCA
>JABFRC010000150.1 GCA_013141375.1 Methylococcaceae bacterium
GCATTTACATAATAAATTTGTAGGTCAAAAACGTTTTTCATTGGAAGGTGGAGAATCATTAATTCCGATTCTGGACGAATTAACCCAAAATGCCGGCGAAAAAAACGTCAAGGAAATTGTCATTAGCATGGCCCATCGAGGTCGATTAAATGTGCTGGTCAACATACTTGGCAAAAGCCCAGCCAGTTTATTTAACGAGTTCGAAGGCACCTCGCCATTGTCACCAGGCGTCAGTACCGGCGATGTAAAGTATCACATGGGATTTTCTTCAGATATCGCCACTGCCGGCGGACCGATTCATATAACTCTGGCGTTTAATCCGTCTCATTTGGAAATTATTAATCCGGTTGTCGAAGGCTCGGTAAGAGCGCGACAAGATAGAGCGGGCGAAGAAGGTAAAGATACCGTCATACCTGTGTTAATTCATGGCGACGCCGCTTTCTCCGGCCAAGGCATTGTGATGGAAACGCTGAATATGTCACAAACCCGCGGATTCAGCACCGGCGGGACTGTGCATATTGTAATTAACAACCAAATTGGCTTTACCACCAGTAATCCACAGGATGCCAGATCGACTCTGTATTGCACGGATGTAGCCAGCATGATTCAAGCGCCAGTATTTCATGTCAATGGCGACGATCCCGAAGCAGTCATCTTTGCAACCCAATTGGCTCTGGATTTTAGAATGACTTTTAACAAGGATGTGGTGATTGATCTGATTTGTTATCGGCGCTTGGGTCATAACGAAGCCGATGAGCCTGCCGCCACGCAGCCCATCATGTACAAAAAAATCGCCAAATTAAAAACCACGCGCAAGCTCTACGCCGATAAATTAATCAGCGAACAAACTATAAACAGCGAACAGGCTGCTGCAATGGAGCGCGATTACCAACAGCTTTTGGAATCCGGGCAAGTGGTCTCAAGGCCGCCTCTGGCAAACGGGCTTTACTCCTACAGCGCCCAGTGGCACCGTTTTTTAGGCAAAGACTGGGACATTCCTTGCGATACCACCGTCACCTTAGAACGCCTGCGTTTTTGTAACGACAGAATGCAACGCCTTCCATCGGGTTTTGAGCTACATCCACGCGTCGCCAAAGTCATGGAGAATCGTCGAAAAATGGCGGCTGGCGCACTGCCATTAGATTGGGGCTTTGCTGAAAACATGGCTTATGCCACGCTTTTGATGGAAAAATTCAATATCCGCTTGACCGGCCAAGATGTAGGCCGCGGCACTTTTGTACATCGACATGCCGTGTTGCACAATCAGCTCCACAACAAAACCTACACACCACTCAAACACTTACATAAAGAACAAGGCAGCGCACAAATCTTCGATTCACTGCTGTCCGAGGCCGGAGTATTGGGATTTGAATATGGCTATAGCACCACCGTACCTAACACACTGGTTATCTGGGAAGCTCAATTTGGTGATTTTGCCAACGGTGCGCAGGTCCTTATTGATCAGTTTATTAGTTCCGGTGAAACCAAGTGGGGCCGCATGTGCGGATTGGTTATGTTATTGCCGCACGGCTTTGAGGGACAGGGCCCCGAACATTCTTCGGCTAGACTGGAGCGTTATTTACAATTGTGTGCAGAACACAATATACAAGTATGCAGCCCGACAACGCCCGCCCAGATATTCCATTTGTTGCGTCGACAGTTAATTCGCAACTATCGCAAACCGCTGATAGTCATGAGTCCAAAAAGTCTTTTACGACACAAACTGGCAGTCTCGACATTGGAGGAATTGACCACTGGACATTTCCAGCCCGTCATTGGCGAGCAAGATGCTATAGAGACCAAACAAGTAACCCGACTAGTCTTTTGCGCAGGCAAAATTTACTATGAATTACTGGAAGCCAGACGTCAGGACGGACTGAACCATATTGCCATCGTGCGCATGGAGCAGTTGTATCCGTTTCCTGACATCTTATTTAGACAAGAAGTTGCCTTATATCCCAATATTAAAGATGTTATTTGGTGTCAGGAAGAGCCTCAAAACCAAGGCGCCTGGTATCAAACCCGACATCATCTTATCGATAATTTGGCGGCAAATATTCTCGTTACCTATGCCGGTCGTGAAGCCTCGGCGGCACCTGCAGTGGGTAATTTTCGCGTACATATTGAACAACAAAAAGCGGTCGTAAAATCGGCGCTTTACGGCAAACTTTCAGGAAATTGATATGAGTATTGACATACTGGTCCCCAACTTACCCGAGTCGGTATCTGACGCCACATTAGTTACTTGGCACAAACAACCAGGCGACACCGTCGTTAAAAACGAAAATCTGGTCGACCTTGAAACAGATAAAGTCGTACTGGAAGTCCCCGCGCCTGAGTCCGGCGTGTTAACAAAAATATTAAAAGAAAATGGAGCCATCGTTGTTGCTGGCGAAATTTTAGCGTTGTTAGAACCACAAGCCATTACTCAGCCTCCTAGCGAGTCAGTAAATAGCACAGACCAAAATGAACTGCCGGAACCCGTATTAAGCCCTTCAGTAAGACGACTGATTCATGAACATGGACTTGACCCCGCATTGATTGATGGATCCGGCAAGGATGGCAGATTGACTAAAGCCGATGTGCTGGAGTATCTGAATAAACAGGCTCTGCAAGAAGCCCAGATCATCCCGACGCCCAATAAATCGATTGCTGCAGTTTCCGTCAACGCCGAACCCGTCATGGCTGCCGCCGGATTACGTCCGGAACAACGCGTACCAATGACAAGATTGCGGGCAAAAATTGCCGAACGGCTCCTACAGGCGCAACAAAATGCTGCAATGCTAACCACTTTCAACGAAGTGAACATGCAAAATGTGATTGATCTTCGCAATCAATACAAGGGCAGATTCGAGCAAAAACACTCCGTTAAACTGGGCTTTATGTCGTTTTTTGTAAAAGCGTCGATAGAGGCTTTAAAACGATTCCCCACCATTAATGCGTCAATTGACGACCATGACATTATTTATCATGGCTATTACGACATTGGCATTGCCGTCAGTACCGAGAGAGGATTGATTGTGCCGGTTTTGCGCGATGCCGACCAACTGGATTTTGCCGGCATCGAAAAAAGCATTGCCGATTTTGGAGCCAAAACCCGCGCTGGATCGCTCAGTTATGAGGACTTAAAAGGCGGCACATTTACCATTACCAATGGCGGCATTTTCGGCTCCATGCTTTCCACGCCGATACTAAATCC
>JABFRC010000036.1 GCA_013141375.1 Methylococcaceae bacterium
GGCCCAGAGAAAAAATGGCTCGGTGATGAACGCTACAAGGGAGAGCGAAAGCTGGATAACCCACTGGCAGCAGTGCAAATGGGGCTCATCTATGTGAATCCCGAGGGCCCGAACGGCAATCATGATCCATTGTCAGCCGCCAAAGATATCCGGGATACCTTTGGCCGGATGGCGATGAATGATGAAGAAACCGTTGCCTTGATCGCGGGTGGTCACACCTTCGGCAAAGCCCATGGTGCCGCAGTGCCGGCCAATTGTGTGGGAGCCGAGCCCGCCGCTGCCGGAATTGAGGAACAGGGTTTCGGCTGGAAAAACAAATGCGGTAAAGGCAATGGCGGCGACACAATCACCAGCGGCTTGGAAGGCGCTTGGACAATGGACCCCGCTAAATGGACTCACCAATATTTAACCAACCTGTTTACTTACGATTTTGTTAAAACCACGAGCCCGGCAGGCGCTACACAGTGGATTCCTAAGGATAACGCGGCCGCGACTTCAGTACCTGATGCGCATGATAAAGACAAGCGCCATGCCCCCATCATGTTGACGACGGATCTGGCGCTGAAAGTCGATCCGAGTTATGAAAAAATTGCCAAACGCTTTCTGGATAACCCCAAGGAATTTGAGCTGGCCTTTGCCAAAGCATGGTTCAAACTCACGCACCGTGATTTAGGCCCGAAGGCACGCTACCTTGGCGCCGAGGTGCCTAAAGACGAGCTTATATGGCAAGACCCGGTGCCTTCAGTCAATCACAAGCTGATCGATGCCAAGGATACTGAAGGTCTTAAAAATAAAATTCTTAAATCGGGTTTGACTGTATCGGAACTGGTTCGGACTGCTTGGGCCTCAGCAGCTTCTTTTCGCGGCACCGATTTGCGGGGCGGCGCTAATGGTGCCCGTATTCGCCTGGCTCCAGAAAAAGACTGGCCTGTTAACAACCCGAGCGAACTTGCGAAAGTTTTACCGCAGTTGGAGAGTATTCAAAACGACTTTAATCAGGCGCAAGTGAAAGGTAAAAAAGTGTCACTGGCAGATGTGATTGTTTTAGGTGGCGTTGCTGCAGTTGAGCAAGCGGCTAAGGCGGCAGGTTATCCCGTGAAAGTTCCCTTCACACCGGGGCGTATGGACGCATCGCAAGAGCAAACCGATGTGAATTCGTTTGCCGTGCTTGAGCCAAAAGCGGATGCATTCCGTAACTATTATGGTGAAGGCAATTTGCTGCCACCAACAGAAGCCTTGGTTGATCGAGCCAACTTGCTGACACTCACCGTCCCTGAAGCGACCGTTCTGGTTGGCGGCTTGCGCGTTTTATATGCAAATGCAGGAGATTCCAAGCAGGGTGTTTTCACCAGTAAACCTGGAACACTGAGTAATGACTTTTTCGTTAATTTGCTGGATATGTCCACCAAGTGGCAGAAGTCCGCCAATTCTGAAGGGATTTACGAAGGACTTGACCGCAAGACCGGTGAAATTAAATGGACGGCGACTCCGGTCGACCTTATTTTTGGCTCGCACTCCGAGCTTCGGGCCATTGCGGAAGTTTACGCTGCTGAAGATGGCAAGCAGAAGTTTGTGACTGACTTTGTGAATGCCTGGAACAAGGTGATGAACCTCGACCGCTTCGATATTAAATAAGCTGATTGTTTATCGATGCAGCCTTGTAACTGCAATGGTTACAAGGCTGATTTGTTGGCGTTCCCGGCTAATCAAGTATGAATTCAATTTGGCTGAATTATCGGTAGTTATTGTTGCCCACTTTTCCGCAGAATCTGTTTGCTTGCTGTTGGCCGAGTAACAGTAGGCGCAGTAGGCAGACATCTTAATATTAGTTTTGAGCATGACGAAGTCACTGCAGTAAGTTAAAAAACAATCGATTACAGTAAGTTAAATAAACACACTGAAATCTGCTGTTTGTCTTATCTTTATTGGCACAATAGATGCTTTTCTTTAACTTCATGCATTAATCAATGCGTACATTTTGTACGTTTTTTAATCTTATTAAGGAAAAGTAAACTATGAAAATTTCTGCAAAACTGTTGGTGCTGTTAATGACCTTATCGGCAGCGTTTATAGCGCAAGCGGCTGAAGAAAAAAAACCTGAAGCGCCTGCTGCAGCTGAATACAAATACAAAACACCAAAATTGAACCGCGCTCAGTTTGATGCCCTGTTGGCTAAGCCTGATCAATTGCTCATTATCGATGTAAGACGTCCTGACGAACTGGCTACAATCGGTGGATTCCCAGTGTTTTTGAGCATTCAATCTAAAGAAGTTGAAAACTCTCTGGCTTTCATTCCTAAAGACAGAAGCATCGTGACGGTATCTAATCACGCAGGCCGCGCCGGCGCCTCTGCTGATTTGTTAGCGTCAAAAGGCTTTAAAGTCGTTGGTGCTGTTGGCGCGCAAAACTATGAAGAAGAAGGCGGTAAGCTGACTAAAATCGTTAAGCCAGAACCAAAAAAAGCTGAAGAAAAGAAATAATTGCAATCCCAGGCACCTCGGAAAACCTTTATCAAAGGTATTTGAGGTGCCTATGCGTTTAAACAAGACAGCGGGGATTAATACAGGCCCTTTTTTGATACGGAATATCTGACTCGATGTTGTATTGAGAAGGTCAATTTCTTCCTCCAACGGGGGGGTTACCAAATCTTTTCAGCATTAAGTTGGCAGGGGTTATCTCAATGTCATTAAGTTAAAGGATATCAGTCGCTTCACGTGCCGCACCCAAAAGGGCGCAAATGAGACGGCTAGGATGTGGGCTAATAATGCTTTTTTCATTAACTTAATCACAGTGATTGTGTGACTGGAAACCGGTTTTCGGCTAGTTAGAAAGTGTTGATTTACGAGCAGCTAATCAGCATTGATGTGGCTCAGCAAGCAGCTGACTATCAACAATTGCTTCGTAAGCAGGGCACCTATGGAAACAACAGCAATAAATACATTAGAAATAACAAATCAAAATCAAGAGGATATCAATTAAATAGAGAGTTTGTTTATGGAAGTTCTAAATATTGTCAAATTGGCATACGGGTTGCTTTATTAAAAACCATGCCTTGATCGACAGGGCAAACGCTGACTGATTCAGCCACCGGTCAATCCCGGACTGAATCCATCAAGGCTCGGCTCAATATAGTTAGAGCATAGAATTTTATAAACAAGAGGAAATTTGAATGAAATCTGGTATTCAAGATGCTTTTATCGAGGTCTCTGGTCGACAGCAGTTGGTTCCGAGTTCAGTAAGTCTTCGGAAGACATTATCAGTTTATGTCGCTGCGATTGTGGTTGGTTCGTCAATATTGGCGGCTCAGGAGGTTTCAGCAGCCACCAAGAAAAGCACTAAAAACAAAACACAAACATCTAAAGCTGCGAATGAATTAGCAGCTGAAAACGCCTTATTGCGTGCGCAATTGGAAGCTGTACAAAAAGAGCGCGATCAACTTAAAAACGCATCGGTCGCTCCGGCTGCCGGTGCTATTCCAGGCGCTGCATCTGCCGAACCCAGCGTAGCGGCGGCGGAATCTGCTGAAACAGTGGCCGAAACTGAATCGGCAAACACCGATAATTTGGGTGAGGTGGTTGTACGTGCCAAGCCTAAACTTGAGAAATTACATGAAGTCAAACAATCTGTATCGGTAGTATCCGGTAAGGAGCTTGATCGGGAATTAGCGTTGGATTTGGGTGCGATTACCCGTCGGGCATCGAATGTTAGCTTCAACCAAGAAAATACTCGCGGTGCGTCGTTATCGATACGGGGCGTGGGTAAGCGATCGTTTACAGAAACCCAGGATCCAAGTGTTGGTGTGACTGTTGATGGCGTTAGTTATGGTTTATCTCAGTTGGCAAACTTTAGTTTTTATGATGTTGACTCTGTTGAAGTCACGCGTGGCCCCAGAGGTACAGAAGGTGGCTTAAGCGCCAGTGCCGGTAAGGTTAACGTCGTTTCCAAAGCGCCTTCCTTTACACCTACTGCTGAATTGGCAGCCACCTATGGCGAGCGTGAGGCAATGATTCTAAAAGGTGCATTGGGTGGTGGTGTAATTGATGATCTTTTGGCATGGCGGGGCTCATTCATCGTTGATAAAGGCCGCGGTTTTTATAGTCAGGAATATGATAGTAATTACAGTCAATACAACAGAGACCGCTTGAGTGGTCGAGTGCAATTTTTATTGACGCCGACCTCCAATTTAAAAGCCAAAATCAGTGCTGACTTTGAGCCTAAACAGCCGCAGCTTCAAAACGGATTAGACTTTTATCATAAGGCGCCGCAGCGTTTCTTGGACGGCACTTTGGTTGATCCAAATGGTACCCAGGCCTACGCCAAGTTGGCGGGCTTTAGAAATAAGGACGGCGTATTTACCGGTCCACGGGATTATTTTAAAGGCCGTGGCTTTAGTTGGGAGCAATACAGCGGTGGTGAGCGTCGAAATACTGTTTGGTATGATGAAAATAAAGGCCAAACCGTATCCAATCAAGGTGCGTCAGTGCAAGTGGACTGGGATGTTGCTGACCATGTGCTGAGTTCAAATACTGCGGTTCGCGAGTACAGCTTTGATGCGCATAATGACGAAGGTACACCTTACAATATCAGCGTTGATGGTGGCGGCGGTGTGAATTACGGGCAGTTTACCCAGGAATTTAAAATCAAAAATAACCCCGGCGGTTTTGTCGATTACAAGGCTGGTGTGTTCGGGATGAAGACTCATGATGATATCGATTCAAAAGCCGGTTGGGGATCTGATGCCGGAGCCTGGTTTGCGACTAACGGCCAATACAATACCCTGGAAAGAAATGCCGGCGTCAATCGTGGTGCGGGTCTGGCTTTGCTAAAGGATTCCTTACAGGATGCGCGTAGAAAAGGCACGACAGAAGTAAACACTTTGTCGGGTTCGTTATTCGGTGAATCGGATTTGCATTTTACCGATGCCTTTACCTTAACCAGTGGCTTGCGCACGACGCTGGAGAACCGAAAAACCCGAAATACCATTGGCATGACCAATTACGGTGTGGGTGGATTCTTAAACCCGGTTGAAATTCGTGGTGTGCAATTGGGTGGCTTTAATTCAGCCGCCAACAGCACAGCCGATCCGGCCTTTAAAACGGGTGACTTGCTGGCAGGAAATACCGAAGCCCAGTTAAAAATGGCTGATAAGGTGGCTGCTCGCTATTTTGGTAAAACGCTGGCTGCGGGCCAAGTTGCAGGCGATGCTTATAAAGGTCTGACGGCTGCGCAACGCGCGATGATAGGCACGGCCAAAAATGTTCGTAACAATCAGATTGGCCAGTTGTATCAGCCTGTGGAAAGTGCTTATGACGACTTGTTGTTTACGGCGCAATTGACGCCAAGCTACAAGTTTAGCGAGGACTTAACCGGGTATTTGGCATGGCAATATGGTGAAAAGTCAGGTTCGGCTTTGAATGTGAATGGGGTTTCACGCAACGTGAAGCCTGAAAACACTCATGCATTGGAGCTGGGCTTTAAATCATTCTGGCTGGATAAGGCGATTATCGTTAACGTCGATGCGTTTGTGATGGATATTCATAACTATCAACAAACGATATCTGTGGTCAATGAATATCAAACCGCTATCAACATCAGTAATGGTCAAGCTAATCCGACTGCTTACACCACGGCGCAAGGTAACGTTAAAAAAGTGCGCGTGCATGGTGTGGAATTGGATAGCACGTTTAACGTCATTCAAAATTTGTCGCTACGTTTCAATGGGGCCTACAACATAGGTAGATATATTGATTACAACAATGCCCCGAAGCCTGATGAGTTGGCGTTCTTAAAAGATCCTTATATGGATTTCAGCAATAAAACGCTGCCGGGTGCGAACAAATGGAGCTTTGTGGTTGGGGCGGAATATACCAAGCCGGTATTTGAAAAATATAATTTCCATACCAGTTTCAACACTAACTTTGTAAGTGGAAGTAATAGTTCCGATACTTTGTCGGCATACGGCAATATCAATGCGAAGGCGTTAACGGATGCAGCAATTGGTATTGGAACCAAAAACAATGCCTTGGATTTCAGCTTTATTGTGAAAAACTTGTTTAACAATAACGCACATGCAGAAGGTTGGAATTCTTACGGTCCTAACCCTTATCCTGCTTGGTTTGGCGTACAGTTAAGCGGAAAAATTTAAGGAGCTAGCTATGTCGCAAGGATGCGACAACCTTTTTCAGTGTTCATGCTGAATGTTCAACTCGATAGTTCTCATCTACGTGCTCATTCACTGAGCAAACGCCAATCAATCCCTCGCCTGTTGCTGGTTGTTCACCTTTAGTACATCGACTGATGATGGGGTGTTGTTTTTTCAGCAAACACATTGTTTTTTTGCCTCTGGTTTCAAAATGCTTTTGGTGTTGCCTATATATCCAGCTGATAAATTGGTAATTAAAAACAGAGGGTTAAGTGGGTGTTAAGTCGGTTTTGTGTGTTCTGTAGTAAATAAGTAGGTATTGGCATGCATCCTGCTTTAATAGAAATGGAAGTAACGTAACTAAACGCACTCCGTGTTTTATTAACTTGAAAAAGAGAATTTGATGAAGGCGCCTATGAACGCAGTGGTTGATGAACAGGCCAAGCAGCTTAAGCAATTCCGTCAGGCAATAAACACAAACTCTCTTAAATTTGGAGGAACTCTATGAAAAAGAAATTATATCTCGCAGTAATGTGGGCTTTAGCAGGCGCCATGGCTGGAGAAGCAGGGTCTGCTGTTGACACCTTTAATGGATCAGTGGGTGAAATCGGTAAAAAAGCCCAAGTGGATACATTCAGTAATCCAGTCGGTTCTATTGGGTCGCAAGCGACTGCGCCTGCCGCTCAAACAGCTTCTGCACCGGTAGCGCAAGCTGCGGCTCCTGCCCAAGTTGCTCCTGTTGCTCAAGCAACTGCGCCCGCCGCTCCGGCTGCTGCTCCTGTTGTTGCAGATAACAAACCAGCGTCTGAAGCAACTGCTGGGGGCACTAAGAAACTTTGGTCTTATGTGCCGGTTAAAGCGCCCGTTATTCCAACCGTCAATAACAAAACTTGGGTGCGTAGCCCGATTGACGCATTTGTACTTGCTGCGGTAGAAGCTAAAGGCTTAACGCCTTCTTCTGATTCTGATCGTGCAGCCTTTATTCGTCGCGCAACATTGGATGTTTGGGGTGTAATTCCTACCCCTGAAGAAGTTAATAACTTTGTTAGTGATACCTCACCTGATGCTTACGAAAAATTTGCAGACCGTTTGCTGGCTTCAACTAAATACGGTGAGCGTCAAGCACGTCGCTGGTTGGATTTGGCCCGTTATGCCGATAGCGCAGGTTTCCAAGGCGACCAAACGCGTCCAAACTTCTGGCGTTATCGCGATTATGTGATTACGGCTTTTAATAATGACAAGCCGTATTCACAATTCGTTCAAGAACAAGTCGCTGGTGATGAGATTCTTCCCGATAAGCCAGAAGGTATTATCGCGACCGGTTTCTTGGCGGGATTCCCTGATAACAGCAACTCCCGGGATTTGGTGCAACGTAAATATCAAATTTCTACTGATATGACTGATACCCTGGGTAAGGTGGTATTGGGTCAAACAGTTGAGTGCGCACGCTGCCACAACCATAAGTTCGACAAGATCAGCCAAAAAGATTATTTCTCTTTGCAATCGTTCTTTGCCAATACCAGCGCAGTTGATAACGTTCCCGTTATAAAAGGCGATTTGGAGCGTAAATATGAAGAGCAATACGCTAAGTGGGAAGACGCAACTAAGGAAATTCGCGCTAAACAAGCAGCAATCATCGAGCCTTATAAGGAAAAGGGTCGTAAATATCACAACGAGAGATATTTGACTGATAGCAGAGATTCCATCTTCAAGCCTAAAGAACAATGGAATGCGCATGATCGTTGGGTAAACCATCGCTTAGAAAACGTAACAACAGATGATGATGTCGCTCAATATTTAAGAGACGCTTCTGAAAATACGTCTAATGCTGATTACAGTGCTGATATCGCTCTAAAAGCCAAAGAGTACAAGGAATTAGGTGAAGAGCTGACCAAATTGAATGATCTTAAACCGGTATTTGGTGCGCCAACTATTTCCGGTGTGAGTGAGTTAGGTCATGCCGATGCACCTCCAAGCTATGTATTCTTCGGCGGTGACCATGAACGTAAACTTGAAGAAGTTCAACCTGCGTTCCCTGAAGCAATTACTGACGAAAAACCTGTCATTGTACCAACGGCATTTTCTTCCGGACGTAGAACTGCATTGGCTAAATGGTTGACTAGCGATACCAATCCATTAACAGCGCGTGTTTATGTTAACCGTATCTGGGAGCAATATTTTGGACGCGGTATCGTAGAAACGGTGTCTGATTTTGGTAAAGCCGGTCAAAAACCAACTAATCCGGAATTGCTGGATTATTTGGCTGACAACTTTGTTAAGAATGGCTGGAGCATCAAGAAACTGCACAGAGAAATTTTGTTATCCAGTGTTTATCGTCAATCTTCAGGCTATCGTGAAGATGTCGCTAAAGCGGATCCTGAAAACAAACTATTGGCAGTATTCCCACGTAAACGTTTAGAAGCTGAAGAAATTCGTGATTCTTTATTAGTTGCAGCCGGTCAATTGGAAGATAAAGTGGGCGGACCAAGCGTGTTCCCACCAGTACCTTCTAACTTAGGTGCATCAGCGGCGCAATGGAAAGTATCAAAAGACAAGAAAGATCACAACCGTCGCAGCTTGTATATCTTTACCCGTCGCAGTGTTCCCTATCCATTGTTATCAACCTTTGACATGGCAACTGCACAAGAAGCTCATAGCAAACGTGATGTAACAACTACGCCATTGCAATCACTAGCCTTATTGAACAGTGACGTGGTTTTGGGATGGTCTCAATCACTTGCTGGACGCGTTATCAATGAAGCAGGTGCTGATGAATCGGCTCAGCTGGATAAACTTTATGAAATCTTGTTTGCTCGTAAAGCCAGCGATACTGAAAAACAGACCTTACTGACCTTTTTGAATAATCACGAAAAAGCTGTTAGAGAAAAAACAGCCGATGGTACGTTTGCAGTCAGCATACCTACCGGACTGAAGAATCAAAAATTAGATCCTATACGTGCAGCAGCTTTTGTTGACTTGGTGCATACGGTTGCGAATTCAAACGAATTCATCTACCGGTTCTAATTCAAATACACACTTATTTTTATCATAGGAAATTTAAATATGAACAACAAAGCACGTAGAGACTTTTTGGTCAAATCGGGAGTAGGCGCAGGTGGTCTTGCTCTGAGTGGATTATTGCCAGGTGGCGGAATTATTAAAGCCTCATTTGCATCTGACTTGATTGCTGACTCTGATCCATTAACTCCAAAACAACCGCACTTTCCTGCAAAAGTAAAATCAGTTATTTGGTTGCACATGGACGGCGCGCCAAGCACGATCGATTTATACGATTACAAACCTGAATTGATTAAATTGGCTGGACAAGAAGTTCCGGCGTCTTTCTTGAAAGGCATTAAAACCAGTACTCAAGGTGGCGTAGGTAAACTTTTCGCTTCCAAAAGAACCTGGAAACAATACGGCGAAAGCGGCGCATGGTTTTCTGATTTGGTACCTAACATTGGTGCACATGCTGACAAGATCGCTTTTATCAAATCCAGCGTGACTGTAGGTGCAACTCACGATATTTCAATCTTGAAATTAAACACTGGCGGATTAAACCCAGGCCGTCCTTCTTTAGGCGCTTGGATTCAATATGCCTTGGGCACTGCAAACCCTGATTTACCAGCTTATGTCGTACTTTACAACGGCAACAGAGAACCAACAGGTGGTTCAATTAACTGGAGCTCAGGTTTCTTACCGGCGGTTTACCAAGGCACTGCTTTCCGTCCTGGTGATTCCCCAATCTTGCATTTGGATCGCCCGGAATTGGTAGCTGCAGCACAACAAACTGAAAATCTTGATTTGTTGAGGCAGCTTAACAATAAGGTTAATGCAGCCTATCCAAATGACAGCGAATTAAAAGCCCGTGGCAGAGCCTATGACTTGGCAGCTCGTATGCAATCTACAGCGCCGGAAGCTGTTGATCTGAGCAAAGAAACCGCAGCAACTAAGGAATTGTATGGCTTGAATGATCCTGCAACTAAAGGGTATGGCACATCATTGTTGAGAGCTCGTCGTTTGGTTGAAAGAGGCGTTCGTTTCATTCAAGTCGTATCTGGCCCGACTGATGTAGGCGGCGACAGCAGAAACTGGGATGCACATACCAACCTGGAAGAAAACCATGGCAAGCATGCTAAAGCCGTAGATAAACCAATCGGTGCTTTATTAGCTGACTTGCAAGCTCGCGGATTGTTGGATTCAACTTTAGTGGTATGGACGTCTGAATTTGCCCGTACTTCTTACGGACAGTCTGGTACTGGTCGCGACCACAATCCTTGGGGTTACACACAATGGTTGGCAGGTGGTGGCGTTAAAGCTGGCTACACACATGGTGCAACTGATGAAATCGGCTTGCAAACTGCAGATAAGAGCTTTGCTGTTGATACCTATGACCTGCATGCAACTGTGTTGAACCAACTTGGTTTAGACCATTTAAAAACGATTTACCAATATCAAGGCAGATCTGAGCGTCCAACAGTTGTATACGGAAAAGTCATCAAGGAGCTTCTGGCGTAGGCATCTGTCCTAGATTAGTAAGCGTTTGACCATAACCCGGAGGGTGTTTGCTCTCCGGGTTATTTACTTAAGATATTTCATTCACATGCAGGCGACCTAGACCATGGTTTGCCAAGTCAAGCCGAGAGTCGATTGTCTGTGTAGTTTGCTAGCGGTTGGAAACCGCGGTGACAAGGATTAAAAAATAAATATGCGCAAGATGATAAAAATTAGCGGGATAGCATTTCTCCTGGTGTGTAGTGTGGTGATTGCCGAAGAAGGCGTTGATTTTGAATCGTTGATGGAGGCAGTGGATAACAATTCACATAACCTGCAAAGCAGTCTTGTTAATAAAGATGCCGCTGTGTCAATCGCCCTTGCGAAAGATATTGAAAACGAATTTAAGATCGTCGGCGGATTCTTTGCAAAAAGAGGCAATGCGCCAGATGCGGTAGAAGATGCGCAAAAGTATGTGGATTTGGCTGTGGAAGTTGTCAAATTTGTTGAGGCCAACGATTTTGATAATGCGACATTGAAGTCCTCTGAACTTACCAAACATTGTGAAGATGCGTGTCACGATACTTATAAACCGCTGTAAGAACCAATAAATAATTAAGAGTAAATATATGAAACGTTTTGTATTAGGTTGTTTGTTATCAACGGTAATTGCTGCACCGGCGATTGCGGCATTAAAAGAAGGTGATTCTGCTCCGGATTTTCAAACAAAAGCCTCATTAGCGGGTAAGGCGTTTGATTACTCACTCAAAGATGCACTGAAAACCGGTCCGGTTGTTGTGTACTTCTATCCTTCCGCTTATACCGGCGGGTGCAATATCCAGGCGCATACCTTCGCTGTAAACAGTGAAAAATTTGCGGCGGCGGGTGCAAGCATTATTGGCGTGTCACTGGATAGCATTGAAAGACTCAATGATTTTTCTGCCGATCCTGAGTATTGCGCCGGTAAAGTTGCCGTGGCTTCTGATAAGGATGGCAGTATTTCCAAAGCTTATGACTTGGTGGTCAAAGAAGCTGCAGCCGGTAAAAAAGACTCACGCGGCAATGATATAGATCATGGATTTGCAGAACGTACCACTTTTATTGTGACGCCCGATAACAAAATCGTCTCTACCATCGGCGGTATCAAACCTGCTGAAAATGTTGAAAAAGCCTTGCAAGCTGTGCAAAAACTTGCGGCTGCAAAGCAGTCAGCGAACTAGGCATGGCGTTGTCGCGATGGGTATCGCGAAAAAAATTATCCTTACCCACTCTGATCGGCGTTGCTAGTTGGAGTGAAACTCATGCTGATAATCATAACGATGGGAAAAGGACTTCCTTTCTAGTCGTTAGCCTGATTGTTCTGGTGGCATCGAATTTTGGTGTGGCAGCAGAAGAAACGGGCCTTAAGCTTCCAGCCTTGAGTGTTGGCAATGCAGTTGCAGGCAAGCAAAAATCGGATGATGGACGATGTCAGGAGTGCCATGGCGTTGATGGTAACAGCGATGATGAAAGGATTCCCCACCATGCCGGGCAAACTCAAGGATATTTAATAAAACAACTGAAAAACTTTCAGACCGGTGAGCGTCGTCACCAGACCATGGTCATCATGGCTGAAGATTTATCAGAGGCAGATAAACAGGATATTACGGCTTACTTTGCCGGCCAGAAAATCATGGAAGGTGACGGCAAAGGTGACACTGAACTTGCGCGCAACCTGTTTTTAAATGGTGATAGCTCCCGGAATATTCCGGCATGTGGTAGTTGTCATGGTGAGCGAGGTAAGGGGCGCGTTGCTGATAATGTCTTTTATCCGGTTATCGGCGGTCAGCGTCGAGTGTATTTGCGCTCGCAATTGGTTAGCTGGAAGCTGGGAGAACGAACTAATAGCCCCGATGGGGTTATGAATAAAATCGCTAAAGTGCTGACTGATGATGAGATCACCGCTTTGGCTAATTATCTTACCGGGCTCTAGCTATCTGGAGACTGGTTATAAATCGTTTATATGTTTTTATGGAGTTGAAAATGAAGCGTTTTCTTGGAAGTTGTTTGCTGTCTTTGATGGCGATATGCCCTGCATTTGCCGCCTTGCAAGTGGGCGATACGGCACCTGATTTTAATACGCAAGCCTCTTTTGGCGGCAAACCGGTGGCCTTTTCTTTGCAAGAATCTCTTAAGAAAGGTCCGGTTGTTGTTTATTTCTATCCGACCGCTTACGGCAAGGGCTGCAGCGTGCAGGCGCATACATTTGCAATCAACAAAGAAAAATTTGATGCGGCAGGCGCCACGATTGTGGGTGTGTCATTGGACGATATCAATCGTTTAAACGACTTTTCTGCTGATCCTAAATATATCGCCGGCAAATTTTTGGTGGCTGCTGATGAAAAAGGTCAAATCGCCAATGCCTATGGCTTGAGTGTTGATGAAACCACCAAAGGAAGAAAGGACATCAGAGGCGTACAGGTCGATCATGGGTCTATTGCTCGTACGACCTTTATTATCGGTACCGACGGCAAAATCGCCGCAACAATCAGCGATTTAAAACCGGCTGAAAATGTTGAGAAGTCTTTAGAGCATCTGCAACAGCTGGTGACAGCGGCTCACACTGCGAAATAAGTCAATGCATGGGCGGAGTTGTAAACGTTAAGGTTTCTTAGATTTAGAGTAACTATTCAGCGCGAAGCACTAGATCCCTCTCCTGTTGGAGAGGGTAGGGTGAGGAGAATCAAAACAAGTTGTTTTAGCTGTTGATACCTCCTCACCCCCGCCCTCTCCAGCAGGAGAGGGAGTAAACCACCAGTGATTGAAAAGACGCTGAATAGTTACGATCTAGATTGATTTTGTTTGGTAATTAAGGGGGACAGAGAAATTAAGCAAAGGTGCCTAATGTTTTTTTCCTCAGTTTTCGGTTGGAGAGGGTAATGAAATTTGTGAATTGGCTGTTATATGAAGTCCACCGGTGGTTAGGTGTGGGGTTGGCGTTGTTTATGTTTGTCTGGTTTTTTTCCGGTTTGGTCATTATGTACACCACACCTGCCACGCAATCTCGCAGTCAACAGCTTGCTCATGCTGAAACACTGTCCCCTGAATTGGGTTGGTTGAGCGTAGGAGATGCTTGGGCTCTCAGCGCTGATCAACGCAAGGCTACCGATGAAAAACGAAAAGCGCGTGCTCCTGAAGGCGTTGCCGGTGGTGGTCGTGAGACTGGCGAGGGTGGCGCACGCGCTGCTGCAGCGAATGCAGTGGTGACGATTGCTGATGCTAGATTGCTGCGTAGCGCTGGTGAGCCGGTCTGGGTGGTTGAGGATAGTCGCGGTCAACGTTTTTCCATTTCAGCGATAGACGGAAACTTACGGGAAACCACACCCAATCAGGCATTAAAAATTGCTGAAGCCTGGACCAGCGTCGACTCTCCCAATGAGGCAACAAAAGTCAGCTATGTGGAAACCCTGCAAAACACGATTATGCTCCGTAACCAGAATGCACTGAGTCCCTTTCATAAGATTGCCTTTGGTGAAGATGGCGGTGAATTACTGATTTCATCACGCACCGGAGAAGTGTTGCATGCGTCGACAATGGTTGATCGCGCTTTTTATTATGTGGGTAACTGGATACATCTATTCAAGCCGCTGGAAGCGATCGGTTTAGGGGAAATACGTCGCGACGTGCAATTGTGGTCTTCGCTGTTAGCGACAATCGCTGCTTTAACGGGTCTTGTTATTGGCTGGATACGCTGGCGCCCTGGCTTTGGTGGTAAAGCCACCTATTCAAAAGGTCGTACCCAACCGTATCGTGAGTTCTGGTACAAGTGGCATTTTTGGACGGGGTTGATCGGCGGCACGGTTGCGCTGTTTTGGGCATTTAGCGGTTACATGGATACCAACCCTGGCAAGATATTTTCAGAAGGCAACCCGAATCGTCAAGAACTTGCCCGTTATGTCGGCGGCGAATTTACGAATGAAATTCTTAACTGGCAACCCGTATTGCCGGTGTTGCTGGCTACAGCTGTTGGTGGTGAAGATGTCGTTGAATTGGGCTGGAAACGTTTAGGTTCAGAAACGGTACTGTTAGCGCATAGTCGTGATGGTAAACGCATTGCCCAATCTCAGAATGATGCCCCGCCTAGATTTAGTGATGAATCTTTACTAGCTGCTTTAGGTCGACTGGTGGGTAAAACCTCAGTTGAAACCCAAACATTGCTGACCGACTATGACAGCTATTACTACCCAAGACATCATCAAAGTTTGGTTGAAAAACCATTACCGGTGTTGCTGGTCGAGTTAGGCGATGAGGCGGCAACACGTTACTACATTGACCCACAAGATGGGAAAATCCTTTCCAGACTGGATAAAAGCCAACGGGTGTCGCGCTGGTTATATTCGGCCTTACATCATTGGGATTTTGGCTGGCTTTATTATCGTCCGATTTGGGATCTATGGATGGTTATCTGGGTGGGGTTCGGAATTGTCCTAGGTGCAAGCTCGTTGGTTATTGGTTGGAAGCGCTTGAAAATCACTTTCAAAGCCAAAAAACCATCTCGCTATAAAACTACCAAAGGCGTATCCCCAGTCACTGCTGAAGAGCAAGTTCAAGGTCAGCCGCAAACGCAAATCCAATCTGGCTTTAACTGATGTTAAATATAGGCACAGGCGGTTAATCCGTTCTGTGTCTGTGTTTCAAGTCACTCGCTGACCGACAAGGATGAATTAAGTTTTGCACTCATGTATTCACCCAGCAAGACGGTAAAAGATCAGAATTCACTGAGCGCAGGACAAACCATTGAGCTGGAAATGACGCATTTTTCCGGGCAATTCGCATGGACGCGACATTTCTGATTTAATGTCGCGTTTTTTTAAGAGATTAGTTCGATGACTTTGTTAAGCATTCTAACTGCATTGGCTGGCGGGGTACTTATCGGTTTGGCTGCGGCGCTGCTATTGTTTTTTAATAAGCGCACCGCCGGGATTTCGGGTATCGCCGCAGGTATTTTGCTTCCCTGGCATCCACAAGAATCAGTCTGGCGTTGGTGGTTTTTAGCAGGCCTACTTGTCAGCGCGCCATTATGGACAGTGTTTGGCGGTGAAGTGCATATCCTGGTTGAAACACCGCTAGCAATTCTCGCGGGTGCGGGTCTACTGGTAGGCTATGGCACTCGTCTGGGAGGGGGCTGTACCAGTGGACATGGGATTTGCGGTATCGCCCGGTTGTCGGTTCGTTCAATCGTGGCAACACTTACCTTTATGTTCACCGCCGGAATTACGGTCTATTTAGTGCGCCATCTTCAGTGAGAATTCATCAATGAACTTGAAATTTTCTGCGTTTGCCAGTGGGCTGATTTTCGGCATCGGTTTGGTGCTTGCTCAAATGACAAATCC
>JABFRC010000269.1 GCA_013141375.1 Methylococcaceae bacterium
CAACAATTGGATCTTGCGGATTAATGCTGGCGGCCGCTGCCGGAGTATGGATAAAAAACCGCAAACGTCTCCCACATATCAAAAATAACTTCTTAGGCAGACAATAACTGATTTTTTAATCCAAAAAAAACCGCTCAGACTTTAAAAGTCTTGAGCGGTTTTTTTATAGTGCAAAGAAACTTATTTGCTGCTCAAGTAGTTATACAAAGCATCAACAGCTTGATCTTCGCCGTAACCTGCCTTTTCAACTGCTTTTACTTTTAAAATTTCTTCGATGGCTTTTGGCATACCGCCTTTGCCTTCTTTTAAAATCTTTTCAAATTTTGCTCTATCAAGAGTGCCTGCTTTAATGTTTGCAGTCAATTGTGGATTTGAAGCGATATCGTGGCAAGTACCACAACCACGACCGAATGCACGTTCATAAATTTTTTGTCCGATTTCCAATTGCTCTTCAGCAACTACTTGACCACTTAAAGTGATTAAAGCAAGTGCTGCAATGGTTCCTATTGTTATTTTCATAATGACCTCTCTTGGTGGAAAAAAAAGAACTTTATTTCATTTAAAGAAACAAAGCCCCCTCGAAGTTAAGCGCCGCAAAGGATAGGCAGTTTAACGGTAAATTTCAATTGTTTTATAAAAAAAATGACTCTGTCCTTAAGATTGATTACTAAAATCAAAATTGAATGTTACATATTAGTGAGTCATTGATTTCGCCTGAAACCAATCCAGTTTGTCATGCAGACTAACAACAGTACCTATGATTATCAAGGTTGGCGGCTTAATATCCTGCCCAATAACCGCATTGGGCAGAGACTCTAAAGTACCGGTAAACACCCGCTGATTAATAGTCGTACCCTGCTGAACCAACGCAATGGGCAAATCTTTTGGGCTGCCGTGTTCAATCAATGCCTGACATATTTTTTTAAGGCCAATTAATCCCATATAAATAACTATGGTTTGATTGGGGGCCGCCAGTTGCGCCCAATTTAGATTAATAGAATTGTCCTTTAAATGGCCTGTAACAAACGTACAAGATTGCGCATGATCACGATGAGTCAATGGAATGCCCGCATAACTGGAACAACCTGAGGCCGCCGTAATGCCCGGCACCACCTGAAAATTAATCCCCTGCTCCATCAGCGTTTCAATTTCTTCTCCGCCTCGACCAAAGATAAATGGATCGCCCCCTTTTAGACGCACAACGCGCTTACCTGCTTTCGCAAGGTCGGCTAATAGCGTATTTATCGACTCCTGTGGTAAGGCGTGATACTGCCTTTCTTTCCCCACATAAATTTTTTCTGAATCACGCCGAGCCAATTCAAGAATTTCAGGCGACACCAATCGATCATATACAACAACATCGGCTTGTTGCATAAGCCGCAATGCACGAAACGTCAACAAATCAGGCGCCCCCGGCCCCGCACCAATTAAATAAACCTCTCCGCAATTAATCCCTTGCTCATATTTAGACAGGTTTTGCTCTAGTTGCTGTTCAGCTTCCTGCAGCTTGCCAGAAAAAACCAGCTCTGCCACAGAGCCTTGGAAATTATTTTCCCAAAAAATACGGCGATTAGCGGGTTCCTTAATTGTTTGCTTAACTGCCAGCCTAAATTTTTCTGCCAAGCCGGCTAGCATTCCATAAGCGGGCGGAATAACGGTTTCAATTTTAGCTCTTAGCAATCGCGCCAAAACCGGAGCAGCGCCGCCAGAACTGACGGCGGCCACAATGGGAGACCGGTCAATAATAGCCGGAAATATAAATGTACATAAATCAGGACTGTCCACCACATTCACCTGAATATCTCTTGCCATGGCCGATTTTGCAACCAGTTCATTGCTAGCGCGATCATCGGTAGCAGACACAACCCATTTGTAACCATTTAAATCTTCTGGCTCAAAAGCCTTTTCGAGATAAACAAGCTTATGTTTTGCGACCAGCTCAGTCACTTGAGGACTACTAGCCTTGGCAATGATGCTAATTTTGGCATCCGCCTTAAGCAATAATTCAATCTTCCTGGCGGCAATTTCACCTGCACCAACGATCAAACATGGTTGTTCTCGGAGTTTAATAAAGACGGGAAAATAATCCATTTGTACGCTTAAGATTTTGGGAAATATAAGGGGGTGGTATTATAAGCAATCGAAATTAAGTGAGAAATCTTAAAACCAGCATGAAAATAGAGTTCAATTTAGAAGTAGATGCTAGCGGTCTACAATGCCCTTTGCCGCTATTGCGTCTAAAGAAAGCATTAGTCACTCTTGCCAGCGATCAAATCATAAAAATCATCACCACAGACCCTGCAGCTCACCTGGACTTTGGTGTATATACCGACCAAACCGGTCATCAAATTCTTGAATGTGTAATAGAAGCTGATAGCCGGATTTTTTATATCAAGAAAAAGTAAGCCCTAACTTTTAAGGCTATTTAAAATGATGACTTGGGCAATCACTTTTTCTTAAACTGATAACCGGCCAGTTCGCATCTCTAGCAAAATTTTCAAGCGTTTCATCCGGATCTACAGCCACCGCATGATCAACAAGCTGCAATAACGGCAGATCGTTATGAGAATCGCTGTAAAACCAGCTGCCTTCTAGCGTGTGATTTGTCTGTTGCAACCAAGTTTTCAACGCCAGCACCTTCCCTTCACGGAAGCAGGGTACGCCTACAAAGGCACCGGTATATTTACCATCAACGAACTCCGGCGTAGTGGCTAACAAATGCTCAATGCCATAGAGATTAACTATTGGCTCAGTGACAAAACGATTGGTTGCCGTAATTACCAGCAGCGTGTCGCCACGTTCTTTATGTTTGGCAATCAATTCCCGGGCAGGTTTGAGCATGATCGGCTTGATAATTTCCTCTACAAACTGCTCCCGCCATCGATAAAGTTGATCAGTTTGATTTGCCGCTAAGGGCTGTAAGGAAAACTTCAGGAACTCAACCATGTCCAGCTGCCCTTGCTTGTAATCCTCATAAAACTTAGTGTTGGCTTTTTCATAAATATCACCATCCACAATGCCATGATCAACTAAAAACTGCCCCCACAAAAAATCACTGTCATCGGCGATCAATGTATTATCCAAATCGAATATTGCTAAACTCACGACCAATCCTATCTAAACCAATAAAAAATCATGCACTATGGCATCTGTAGTTTTTTTGTGGAACAATGGTTGCATTATAAAACTACCTGACTAATCATCCAATGTTAACACACTTGGAATCATGACAATGGCCAGGTAATAACACAGGTTTTTGACATGATAGACTCTAAAGGATACCGACCAAATGTCGGGATCATCCTTTGCAATGATGAGGGTCGCGTGTTTTGGGCAAAGCGGATGGGCATGAACTCCTGGCAATTTCCGCAGGGTGGTATCAATGACGACGAAGATCCTGAAACAGCGATGTATCGAGAATTGTGGGAAGAAACAGGCTTGCAGAAGCAGCATGTTCAAGTGCTGGGGCGCACCCGTTACTGGCTAAGGTATCAGTTGCCGGAACGCTACATCCGTAAAAACTCATTGCCTTTATGCATCGGGCAAAAGCAGATTTGGTTTATTCTGCGCTTGGTAACATCCGAATCCAACGTTCGGTTTGACCTTAGTCCAAAACCGGAATTTGATAGCTGGCGCTGGGTAGATTACTGGGAGCCCTTAAAAGACGTGGTTTACTTTAAGCGCAAAGTGTATCAAAAAGCCATGAGCGAACTGGGAAGCATCCTGACCATTGACTCCATTCCTATCAACGCTGAAGGCTTCTTATCTAAAGATAAAGCACCTCCCGGGAGCATCAGTAAGCGTCAGTAAATCTGGTTGGCGTTAACCACACCTGCCAGATTTACTGGCAATCTGACAATCTCAGTGCTGATACCGCCATCTCTTCCCAATTGAAATAACCTGAAGCCTGGGGCGGTATCAACAACGCTGAATTTATCGCAACCTGGTTCAAATTGAAAACAAGTAGACGGTGTGCCCAACACTCGAATCTGCCCGAGATTAATATCCAACACTTGATGAATATGCCCACTGGTAATTAACTTAACCTGGGGGAATCTTGCCAAATGCGCAAACAATTCATCACTGTTTTCTATCATCATGGTATCCATCCATGAACTATTCGTTTTTACGCAATGATGATGCACTGCAATAAATGCGTATTGCTGAGGGAAATTTTCCAAGCATTGTTCAAGAAATGACAACTCACTTTCAGCCAACCGACCGGCTGGCTTGCCAGGAATCTGACTGTTTAAGTTAATGATTTGCCAACGGCCCAAAGTTATCTGTTTTCGGCAATTTACCGCATCGTTGACAAAGGCCTGTTGCATCAACCCGAAGTCATCATGATTACCCGGCAAACAAATACAAGGTACATCCGAATAATCTTTAAGGCTGCTTAAAATTCGCTGATAAGTCTGATAAACCGGCTCCTGAGCAAGATCTCCCGTCAGTAGCATTAAATCAAAATGCCGGCCCATACTAAATGCCAGCTTCAAACACTCTTGAAAATAATGCATCGTATCGACACCCAAGAAAGTTGCTTTGGGCTCAGAGAGTATATGCAAATCAGACAATTGCAAGATCGTCAAATTCTTTAAATCCGCATTCATTTCTCTATTACTCGGTAGTTTTATAGAGGATTTTTGAGTTTCTTGCCGGGTTGTACAAGAGTTTTAGAGCATCAGGAAGCTGCTCAAGAGTAGTCGAAATAAATCCCCGCTCAATAAACCAGTGCATTGTTTGGGTCGACAATACAAACAGGGTTTTCAACTCAAGCTTTTTGGCTTTGTCATAGACAAATTCCAGCAAGCGATTTCCCCGTGCAGAGCCTTGATAATCCGCATGCACAGCAAGGCAAGCTATCGCACCAAATTGGGCCTTTTGATCGGCATGCAACGCAGTACAGCCAATAATTAGGCCATCCCGTTCAATCACAATGTAATCTGCGATTTCCATTTCAATCTTTTCCCGAGAGCGCTTGGCCAACATGCCTTGTTGCTCCAACGGTTTGATTAATTCCAGAATACCGCCGATATCATCCAACGTCGCCGTGCGAATGGTTTCAAACGCTGTTGAGCTGATTAGCGTGCCGATACCGTCACGGGTATACAACTCCAGCAACAGTGAGCCATCGACATGACGATTGACCAGATGGGCGCGCCCTACCCCTTGCCGGCAGCTTTGCATGGCCGCACGGAGCGACCTGCTGATTTCTTCTGGCAGTGTCGGCACAGTTTTTAATAAATCTTCGACCTGATCCGTCGTCAACTGAAGAATGGGGCTTTGGTCGAAGGGGGAAAGGCAATTTTGCTCAGTAAGCAAAATCAATTTTTCAGCTTTTAACGCACAAGCGACTTCGGTAGCGACTTCTTCCGCAGACAGGTTAAATACCTCGCCGCTGGGCGAATAACCAATCGGTGAAATCAACACCACATTATTCTGATCGAGCTGCTGATGTATGGCTTGAGCATCGATACGCCGGACTTTCCCGGTAAAACAGTAGTCGATGCCATCCAAGACACCTAAAGGTTTGGCGGTCACGAAATTACCGGAGGCCACCCGTATTTGCGCGCCCGCCATCGGCGACCCAGAAACCCCCATCGATAGTAATGCTTCAATTTCAATACGCACCAATCCCGCCGCATGTTTAACGTATTGCAGCGTAGTCGCGTCGGTAATGCGAAGATGATGATGAAATTTAGGTGTATCGCCTAACTCAAACAACCGCTCATCGATTTGGCTACGGATACCATGCACGAGCACCAGCCTAACACCCAAACTTTTCAGCAGTGCAAAATCGTGAATCAATTTATCGAAATCAGGCTCGGTCACCGCAACGCCGCTGAAAAAAATCACGAAAGTGCGATTACGATGGGCGTGAATATAGGGCGAGGAACTTCTAAACCAATTTACGAAGTCGGATGCTTGTTGCATTAAGGTAGCGTTGTCTAAATTGGGTCGGTGGAAGTCATTAAATCTTTTTCACAAACTCGGATTTCAGTTTCATCGGACCAATACCGTCAATTTTGCAATCGATGTCGTGATCGCCATCGACCAGACGAATATTTTTAACTTTGGTGCCAACTTTAACCACTAAAGATGTCCCTTTAACTTTTAGATCCTTAATCACAGTGATGCTGTCGCCGTCTTGCAATACATTGCCGTTAGCATCCTTGATTACACGGGAATCATCGCCGCTTTCAGAAGTCGAACTTGGCGACCATTCGTGCGCGCATTCCGGACAAATGAGCAAATCGCCATCTTGATAAGCATATTCAGAGCCGCACTTTGGGCAATTGGGTAAATCACTCATGGTATATCCTGTAGTAAATTTAAGAGGAGGAAAGCAAATAAGGTACGCAATGCGTACCTTTTAGAGATATTTAAAATGTGTAACGTAAGCAGGATGGGTTACGACAAGAGATAATGTGTGAGAGTGAGAGTGAGAGTGATAACGAAACCAATCATAATACAGTTCTAGGCAACTGCTCCATACGTCGCTTATAGCGCCTACTTTTGGTGCTCGCTCTACTTCTGCATGCCCGATAAAGCGGGGTAGGCTCTCCATGCAGTATTCCCCTTCCGACATCCAACACACTCAACCTCAATCTAAATTATCGGTCACCGCACCTTTAGACGCAGAGCTCACCAACTTGGCATATTTTGCCAACACACCCCGAGTATAACGAGGTGCCGGTTGTTGCCACTTTTCAAAACGGCTAGCGATTTCATTTTCATCAACATGCAAGGTTAATTGCTTGGTTTCGGCATCAATGGTGATCTTGTCGCCATTCTGGACAATTGCCAAGGCGCCGCCGATGTGAGCTTCTGGAGAAATGTGACCCACCACGAAGCCATGGGTGCCGCCGGAAAAACGCCCATCGGTGATTAATGCGACTTCTTTGCCCAAGCCCTTACCCATAATTGCCGAGGTCGGAGAAAGCATTTCGCGCATGCCGGGACCACCTTTGGGGCCTTCGTAGCGAATAACAATCACATCCCCCTTAACAATATCGCCATTGAGAATACTTTGTAATGCCTGTTCTTCGGCGTCGAAGACCTTAGCGGTTCCAGTAAACACTAAGCCTTCTTTGCCGGTGATTTTGGCAACAGCACCTTCGGTAGCCAAGTTGCCATACAAAATCGATAAATGACTGTCTTTTTTGATCGGGTTATTCAGTGGACGGATGATTTCTTGGCCTTCCAGATAAGGTTTAACATCAGCCAGATTTTCGGCCAATGTCTTGCCGGTGACAGTCAGCGCGTCTCCATGCAGTAAACCGACATCCAACAATTCTTTCATCAACGGCTGAATGCCGCCGATTTCAACCAGTTCCGACATCGAATAATGACCACTAGGCTTTAAGTCCGCCAACATCGGCACTTTCTCGCCGATACGGGTGAAATCATCCAACGTTAGATCAACACCGGTAGCATTGGCCATTGCCAGTAAATGCAATACCGCATTGGTCGAGCCACCCAAGGTAATCACCACGGTGATGGCGTTTTCAAACGCGGCCTTGGTCATGATGTCACGCGGCTTGATGTCTTTTTTCAGCAATTCCAATACAGCTGCACCGGCACGCTCGCAGTCCAAACGCTTGTCGTCTGAAATTGCATTTTGTGCGGAACTGTTCGGCAAACTCATACCCAAAGCCTCAATCGCTGAAGCCATGGTATTAGCTGTATACATGCCACCACAAGAGCCTGCACCGGGAATGGCTTTGGCTTCAATTGCAGCTAATTCCTCATCATCGATTTTGTTGTTTGCGCGAGCACCAACAGCTTCAAATACGGAAACTACGTCGAGCTTTTTGTTGTTATGACAACCGGATAAAATAGTACCGCCGTAAACAAAAATTGCCGGGCGATTCAAACGCGACAAGGCAATCATGCAACCGGGCATATTTTTATCGCAGCCACCGATTGCAACCACGCCGTCAAACCCTTGGCAACCCACTACAGTTTCGATCGAGTCAGCAATAACCTCACGAGATACCAGCGAGTATTTCATACCCTCAGTACCCATTGAAATACCGTCGGATATTGTGATGGTATTGAAAATCACCGCTTTACCGTCAGCATTGTTAACACCTCGTGCCGCATCATCAGCCAGGCGATTAATGTGCATGTTACAAGGCGTCACCATGCTCCAGGTCGACGCTATGCCAATTTGCGGTTTTTTAAAATCTTCATTTTTAAAGCCCACCGCATGCAGCATGGCACGACTAGGCGCACGCTCCATACCGTCAACTACCAAAGAAGAAAAATGCCGGGTATTTTTGTCGTCTGTTGTCGCCATCGATACGGTTTCCTGAATGTTGCTATTGCGAAGGCAAACACAACTGTTTGCCTGATGTTTAGAAAAGCAGCACTAAAAGATTGACTGCCTGTTTTGAATGATTAGTAACTGTCCCAGCTGTTTTTTCGACGCCAGCTGAGCTTAGGCAGAATAAAGCCCAGCAGCACACCCACCAACGCCAGAGTTCCACCATAAATAAACCAGTCTTGGTTGGTGCTGTCTTGTAAGGCTTTATTTTCAACTTTAAGCTGTTCCAATTCGCGCTCGACATTGACCACACGCTCCTGAAGTTCATCGCGTTGCTCTTTAATCTGTATGGCATTGGCTGAGGCTTTTTTAACGTCGGCCAATTCCCGGGTTAATTGATCGCGCTCATTTGCCAGCGATTGTTCAAGAGACGTACCAGGCGTAATTGCTTCTTTAACTGTCGCCAATTCCGCTTTAAGCATGGCATTTTCGGCTTGTATCGCATTTAAGTTTTTAGTGGCTGATTCCAGTTGCAACCGGCTGGGAGGCTGGTCGATGGTATTGCGGATAGGGAAATAGCCTTCGGTCCCATCAGCGGTGCGGACATGGGCAAATCCCGACGCTTTGTTTTCTTCTAATATCGTCAGCGCTGCGCCAGTAGGCAGTAACTTGATACTTTTGCTTTGATTATTTTCTTCGCTTCGTAACGACAGACTGAGATTATCGGTAACGTATACCGTTTTCGCCTGTGCCGAGCCGCAGACTACGATGGCGATAACAAACGAACTGAGGAGTTTTTTCACAAGGTTCCCTGGATTAAGTCTTTAATAGGGTTGATTTTAATACTATTTATCGCACATAAGAAACTCAAGCAGCGCTTTTTGCGCATGCAGGCGATTTTCCGCTTCCGGAAAAATGACACTCTGTGCTCCGTCAATCACGTCAGCGGTGACTTCTTCGCCCCGATGAGCAGGCAGACAATGCATAAATAATGCGTCAGCTTTGGCTGCATTCATAACGCTTGCATTGACCTGATAATCAGCAAACGCAATTTCACGAAGTTTTTGCTCTTCTTCCTGGCCCATGCTCGCCCACACATCAGTGACAACCAGATCAGCATCTCTGGCAGCAGCCAATGCGGAGGTAAAAAACCGGATTCTGTCGCCAGCCGCATTAACTATCGATGGTTCGGGTTCATAACCTACCGGGCTGGCAATATTCAAATTGAAATCAAGCACCGTGGAGGCATGAATATAGGAATGACACATATTGTTGCCATCACCAATCCAAGTCACGGTTTTACCGCGAATGTCACCGCGGCATTCAAAATAAGTTTGCATGTCCGCCAATAATTGACAGGGATGCTGTTCATCCGTCAAACCATTAATGACCGGCACACTGGAATGCTCAGCAAAGGTGGTCACGGTTTCGTGTTTGTTGGTTCTGAGCATAATGCCATCGACCATGCTGGAGATCACTTTTGCACTGTCCCGCAGCGGCTCACCTCGACCCAATTGTGTATCACGAGGCGATAAAAACAGTGCGCTACCGCCAAAATGACTCATCCCGGCTTCAAAAGAAATACGGGTACGCGTTGACGACTTTTCAAAAATCATCGCCAATACCTGGCCTTTTAATGGTTGATATTCAGGATCACGATTGTTTTTGAGTTCTACAGCTCGACCAATCAAACGACGAAACTCGTCACCGGTTAAATCAAGCAGGCTAATGAAATGTCTAGGTTTCATAGTATCTATTTAGGCAAAGCGCGCTTTGATAAGCGACGACAAAGTTTCTACAAGTTGAGTGATTTGAGCGCCATCAATGATCAATGGCGGTAACAAACGAATGACGCGATCATTGGTAACGTTAATCAATAAACCATGGCTTAAGGCCAATGGCACAAGATCAGCACATGGACTGTCCAGCTCAATTCCAATCATCAAACCTTTATGGCGAATTTCCAGCACCTGCTTAATGCCTGCCAATGCGACAACAAACCCTGCGCTGATGGCATCGCCTTTTTGAGTGGCCTGATCAACAAGATTGTCCCGATCCAGCGTGTCAAGGACCGCCAACGCAGCATTACACGCCAACGGATTTCCACCGAAGGTAGAACCATGCATGCCTGCTGTCAGTAAGCCGGCGGCCTTTCCACCTGCCAAACATGCGCCTATCGGCACGCCATTGCCCAAAGCTTTGGCCAAAGTGCATACGTCAGGCAAAATATTGTTATGCTGAAAGGCAAGGAATTTTCCGGTGCGGCCAATGCCCGTTTGAATTTCATCCAGCATCATCAGCAGATTATGTTCGTTACACAAAAGGCGAATATTATTCAGGTAATCAGCGGCAGGAATATTTACTCCACCCTCGCCCTGAATGGGCTCAACCAAGATGGCAACAATCGAATCATTTTCAGCCAAGACCTTTTTTATGGCCTCGATATCGTTGTAAGGCACACGCACAAAGCCATCCACCAAGGGCGCAAAGCCATGCTGAACTTTGGCGTTTCCGGTTGCACTCAAGGTTGCTAAGGTTCGACCATGAAAGCTTTTTTCAGTAACTATGATGCTTGGATTGGAAATGCCGCGTTCATACCCATACTTACGCGCTAGTTTAATCGCCGCTTCGTTGGCCTCAGCCCCAGAATTACAGAAAAAAACATTTTCAAGACCACTTTTTTCAATGAGCCTGTCAGCCAATTTTTCCTGAACGGAGATATTGTAAAGATTAGACGTGTGCAACAATTTGGCACTTTGCTCGCAAATCGCCTGATGTATAGCAGGATGCGCGTGCCCTAAACTACAAACGGCAATTCCGGAAATTGCATCCAAATAGCGATTATTATCGATATCCCAAAGCCAAGCACCTTCGCCTCGTTCAAACGTGACTGGTAATCTCGCGTATGTTGGCATGATATGACTGGTCATAACTCACTGTCCGTAAACAAAAAACCGGCTATAAACAGATGCCGGTAAAAAAAGTGCTCGATTATAGGTTTCAAGGCGAGCTCAGGCAAGCGCTGTGTTAATCTCGATGGGATATTCGAAAAACAACAAATATAAATACGAGTTATACAGCCAAATGGAATTTCAAGTAGATACGTTTATTATTAGGAATGATCAACAACAAAAGTAGCTTTATCAAATTCCCAAAGAAGTTGATAGAATAACTGGGTTTTATATTTAATAGAGTAAAGAGACAACCATGAGTGTTAACGATAAAATTAAACAGCAACTTGAATCTAACCCGGTTATTTTGTACATGAAGGGAACACCCGACTTCCCTCAATGTGGGTTTTCCGGCAAAACCGTGCAAATATTGGACGCCTGCCATGCAGAATACGCCCATGTAAATATTTTCGAAGATCCGGAACTGCGTGAAGCTTTAAAAGATTATTCAAACTGGCCGACTTACCCACAGCTTTATATCAACGGAGAATTAGTCGGCGGTTGTGACATTGTCACTGACCTATATACCCAAGGCGAACTGCAAAAACTGCTCGCCAACGCAAATAGCGCCAATTAATTAAAACTGCCAGGTGGGGGTGGCATTGCCGCCCCTATTCACCTGAATCCAGCTGTTCCAAACTCTTCCAGCGATTTACAATCCTACAAAAAATTTCAGCTGTTTTTTCAGCATCATACAAAGCCGAATGCGCTTTTTCGTTGTCCCATTCGAGTCCAGCTACCTGAGCGATTTTAGCCAGTACCGTCTGCTGATACATTAACCCACCTAGGGTAGCAGTATCGAATGTACTGAAAGGATGAAACGGGCTACGCTTGGTTTGAGTGCGATCGATGGCCGCGTTTAAAAAAGCAATATCAAACGCCGGATTGTGACCAACAAGAATGGCGCGCGTACATTCATTGCGCTTAATGGCTTCCTTGATAGGCTTAAAGAGCATGTGTAAGGCCTCTTTTTCATCGATTGCCATTCGAAAAGGATGATATGGATCAATGCCGTTGAACTTCAGCGCAGCCGCATCCAGCTCCGAATTCTTAAACGGAACCACATGCGTTGTATATCTTTCGGTAATTACCAGATCCCCATGAATGTCATACTCAACGATGACTGCAGCGATTTCCAGCAAGGCATTTTTTTTAGGATTAAATCCTGCGGTTTCAATATCAACAATCACAGGAAGATAGCCTCTAAAGCGCTTATCCAAAGGGGTTACAGCGGGTATATCCATGAGAAAAAACTGCCAGAGCGGATGTAAGATGAATGAAAAATGAACGGCGCCGACTCGAAGACTTCGAGTTCCTGTGCTATGTTAAGCGATAGCAACTCGGAATGAAAACAATAACAAAATAAGAGGACTTACAATGAATAAGAAAAAATTACTCGTCCAATTGGTCTGTCTAACTTTGACAGGCGCTCTTGGAGGCTGTGCATCTACCGCCAAAGATGCCAGAGATCCTTTAGAAGGCTGGAACAGAGGCGTGCAAACTTTTAATGATCATCTTGATGACTACGCCGTCAAACCAATAGCAAAAGGCTATCAATGGATAATGCCTTCCTTCGCAGACCAAGGCGTAAGTAATTTTTTCAGTAACATTAATGATATCGGCGTCACCATTAATGATTTGCTACAGTTCAAATTGGCTCAAACCGGCTTGGATGGCTCTCGTTTTCTTGTCAACACGGTTGCCGGAGTTGTTGGTTTAGTTGATGTTGCCAGTATGATTGACTTACCCAAACACGATGAAGATTTTGATCAAACCTTAGGCTATTGGGGTGTTCCCTCCGGCCCCTATTTAGTGTTGCCACTTTTAGGCCCAAGCTCACCTCGCGGAGTTAGCGGCTTGGTGGGGGATGCAGCGATGAACCCCTTTACCTACCTGGGCTTTGGCGTTTATCCAGGCATAGAAAGCGGTTTAGGCAGCGCAATCAGTGGGGGAGCTTTTGCGCTCAACGCAATTGATTTAAGAGCAGACAACCTAACCACAGAAAAAGTCGCGTCAGAAGCCGCTGTTGACCGCTATGAATTCTTCAAAAATGCCTACTTCCAACGACGCGATTATCTCGTTCATGACGGCAAAGTCCCTGCAGGACATGAAGCGTTTGATATCGATAAAGAATTTGACCAAGATAACGGCGCCCCCATCAGAACCCGATAACATCGGATAAAAACAAAAAGGGCTGGAGATAATCAAAACTCCGGCCCTTTTTATTGTGTTATTGAAGCTTCCAACTGAGCGTTTCACCAGCTAAAAGCGGCGTTATTCTCACATCTTCGTTTGCATAAAAATCAGGGATGTTCCAAGGACTTTTTATTAAAGTCACAACTTCTGAATTGCGCGGCAGCCGATAAAAATCTGGCCCATTGAAGCTTGCAAAGTTTTCCAGTTTATCGAGCGCCCCATTCTCTTCAAAGACTTTTGCATACAACTCCAAAGCTGCATGAGCACTGTAGCAGCCGGCACAACCACAAGCGTTTTCTTTTAATGCAGTCAAATGTGGCGCACTATCTGTGCACAAGAAGAATTTTTGACTGCCGCCAGTCGCAGCTCTAACCAACGCCAGGCGATGCTCCTCACGCTTTAAAATTGGCAAACAATAAAAATGCGGCCGAATACCCCCTGCAAGAATAGCGTTACGATTAAATAACAAATGTTGCGGTGTAATGGTTGCTGCTACGTTAGGTCCGGCAGACTCCACAAAATACACGGCTTCAGCCGTAGTCACATGCTCCAACACCACGCGCAAACCAGGGAAATCGCGAGTGATTGCCTCTAAATGCGTACTGACAAACTGTTTTTCCCGATCGAAAATATCACACCGCTCATCAACCACTTCACCATGAATCAGCAATGGAATATCGAATTTTTCCATGGTTTCAAGCTGGCGGTAAATTTGTTTCACATCCGACACTCCGGCATCCGAATTGGTCGTTGCGCCAGCCGGATACAACTTGAATGCATGAATATAGGGGGAATCCGCCGCCGACTTCACCTCTTCAACAGAGGTCGAGGCCGTCATGTATAGTGTCATCAGCGGCTCAAAACTGGTTTCAGCAGGCACTGCACTAAGAATTTCTTCGCGGTATGCCAAGGCCTGAGCCACTGTTGTTACCGGTGGTTTAAGGTTTGGCATGATAATGGCGCGAGCAAATTGCTTGGCGGTATGCGCAATCACAGTCCGTAATAACGCGCCATTGCGTACATGAACATGCCAATCATCAGGTTTGGTAAGGGTTAATGTTTTCATTGTTAACGGTGAGCCTGTAAAATGGTGGGCTATTTTATAGTAAGTGCCTTGAAAAACTAAAACAGCGCACTATTAAGCCAATTTGGCTGGCCTTATTTAGGGTAACACCCTGCTAATGTAGCTATTATTTTTCAATGGAGTTTAAAAAATGCCTATATACGAATATCAATGCCAATCATGCGGTCACGAGCATGAAGCATTACAAAAACTCAGCGATCAACCGTTAATCACTTGCCCGGCTTGCAGCAAACCTGAATTGATGAAAAAAATCTCGGCCGCAGGCTTTAGATTAAAAGGCACTGGCTGGTATGAAACTGACTTCAAAACCGGCAACTCCAAAAAGAATGTTGCCGAATCCTCAGCCAAGCCTGCCGCAGCAACCAGCACTGCCGCTAAAAGCGATTAACACTCTTCTAAATCGATTCAATAACTTTTTTAACACAGGGACAAACTATGCGTACTCACAAGTGCGGAGAATTAAATAAGCAACACACAGATCAAGCGGTTCAATTATGCGGCTGGGTTCATAGGCGCCGCGATCATGGCGGGGTTATTTTTATCGACCTACGAGACCGCGAAGGTTTGGTGCAAGTGGTATTTGATCCTGATGCGCCCGATACCTTTGCCATTGCAGAGCATGTACGCAGCGAATATGTCTTACGCATTGAAGGCGTGGTTCGCGGTCGTCCGGAAGGTACGCATAATCCCAATATGCGTACCGGCGAAATTGAAGTGCTGGCCACCCAAATTGAAGTCTTAAACGAATCGGAAACACCACCATTCCCGATCGAAAGCGACATCGAAGTCAACGAAGAACTGCGCTTGCGCTACCGTTACATCGACCTGCGTCGCACTGCGATGCAGGAGAAAATGAAAGTACGCCGCGATGTTACTCGGGTGTTAAGAAACTTCTTGGATGACAACGAATTCTTTGAAATTGAAACGCCTTATCTGACTAAAGCCACACCAGAAGGTGCGCGCGACTATATCGTTCCAAGCCGTACCCACGAAAATTCATTTTTCGCGTTGCCGCAATCACCGCAGCTGTACAAACAAATGCTGATGATTGCCGGTATGGACCGTTATTATCAAGTCGTGCGTTGCTTCCGCGACGAAGATTTACGCGCTGACCGTCAGCCCGAATTCACCCAGCTCGATATCGAAACCTCGTTCATGACCGAAGATGAAATCATGAACATCATGGAAGAAATGATTCGGCAGCTATTTGCCAAAGTCATTAACGTCAAGCTGGATGACGTTTTCCCACGCATGACTTATCAAGAATCGATGTCCCGTTTTGGTGTCGACCGCCCTGACCTGCGCATTCCATTGGAATTGGTCGATAT
>JABFRC010000138.1 GCA_013141375.1 Methylococcaceae bacterium
CATTGCCGAACATGTTCATCCGCACATGTTGAGACATTCTTTTGCCAGTCACTTACTGGAGTCGAGTCAGGATTTACGCGCCGTTCAGGATCTTTTGGGACACAGCAATATCGGCACCACTCAAATTTATACGCATTTAAATTTTCAGCACCTTGCAGAAGTCTATGACAATGCGCATCCAAGAGCTAAAAAAAAACCTGGTTAGGCTCTAGCGTCAGAAGCAAAAACAGCAAAAACCTGATAACATGGCCCAACTTTTGAGATCAGAAATAGTGTGTTTTTTACACATAATGAATTTATTTACAGGATTCCGGTAATGGCGGCAAGTGAACAACTTAACGATATAAAATCCAAAGGTATACTCTGGGGCTTTGGTGTTTTTCTGCTCATCGTGACCGTTATTTTGGGTGTTCTAGGTCAGTGGTGGGGGGCTGAACCCGGGCAATTTAATATTCAGGATGAAGCTTTAAAACGTGCTGAAGAAACTCATAGCACTGAAAACATACCGTTAGGCTACACCTACACTAATACCCTGGCGCACATTGCTGAAGTTTTACTCCATAAGAGCGGTGGCTATATTACTAATGACGTGGCGCCCCCCGGCTTATTACTGGACAACATTTCCAACTGGGAATTTGGTGCGCTGGTAATGCTTCGTGATGCGACCACTGCGTTAAGAAACCACTTTGCGCGTGACCAGTCGCAATCAGAACAAGATGCCGACTTGGCGACTGCTGAACCTTACTTTTACTACGAACACAATTCCTGGGCGCTGCCTTCTACCGAAGCTGAATATGAAAAGGGCGTTGAATCGCTTCACAAATACATGGAACGCCTGCAAAAATTCGGCGGTCCTGTTAAAAAAGCTCAGTTTTATGCGCGTGCGGACAACCTTTGGCAATATACAGAGGTAGTTATTAAACGTCTTGGTGATCTTTCCACGCGTTTAAGCGCCAGCAGTGCGGCGGGTAACTATGGGCCCGGATTGACCGAACTTGAAAAACAGGAAGCCGATCAAAAAGGCTCAAATGCTATCAAAGTGACCTGGTTGGAAATAGACGATATTTTTTATGAAGCACGTGGCGCCAGTTGGGCGTTGTTGCACATTTTAAGAGCCATCAAGCATGATTTTGCCGACATTCTGAATGACAAGCGCGCTATGCGTACCGTCGATATCATGATCAGAGAACTGGAAAGCGCCCTGATGCCTACCTTGAGCCCGATGGTACTGGATGGTAGCGGTTTCGGTTTGTTTGCCAACTATTCTTTAACTCTGGCTAACCATATTGCCCGTGCCAACGCCGCTGCGCTGGATTTACGTGACATCATGAACAGGGGTTAAGCAGATGGAAGAGCAGATCAATTTTAATCTGACGTCAGCAAGCACCTGGAAGCGCATATTTTTTATGCTGATATTCGCCGCATTAGGTAGCTTGGTCAGAATGCTGATCTGGGTGGTGATCGTGTTGCAGGTGGCATCCAGCTTGTTAACCGGCAAGCCAAATCAAAACATTTTGAATTTTGGTCGCAGCCTGGCCGTTTATACCTATCATATTCTGTTGTTTTTAACTTTTAACACCGAAGTATTGCCTTTCCCGTTCTCGGATTGGAACTTGACTGCTGAGCTTTCCGTCTCCGATTCTAGCGTCGCTAAAAAGCAATAACGTTCTCCAATCTCAATAAACGCATATTGCGTGTTAGAGCAATATGCGTTTATTGAGATCAGCTAAATCCCCCGTAGTATTCAAATCTCGATGAAGGCGTCGCGCCCATTTTTTGCTAAATCTGTTTTTCCCAATGCCTGTTAATTTCCTTAATAAGGATTTGCAGTACATCTTCACTCGCTGAATTTATGCCGATCACATTGGTTAATTCCTCCGTTAGCAGTGCTTCAGCTGAAGTTTGCTGCTGCAGAAGGACTTCAATCGTAGCTTCAGAAGCATCCTGTTGGCGTGCTTTTATGCGTCTGCATAATTCATCAATTGACGCCTGGAAATCAACAATCAAGAAGGTTGCACCAAAATCTGCGGCAAGCTTTTGGAATGATTGGCGTTGGGCATGTTTCAGGAAAGTGGCGTCAATAATGGTACTGAATCCGGCCTTTAACGAAATTGTGGCGAGCTTGGCTAGGTATTGGTAAGTTTTAACGTCCGCTTCTGGTGTATAAAGCCCTCTGCCTGGAGTGCTGCTCGAGGTAGCCTGGGCAGAGTAGCCAAACAGCCGTTTACGTTCTATATCTGAGCGAATTTGTATTACGCCGATTTTATCTGCGAGTTGACCTGCAACAGTTGATTTTCCAGAGCCCGAAAACCCGTGGGTAATGATCAGAATCGGCTGATGATGACTAATGTAATATTCAGCCAAATTGGCAAAGTTGCTGAAATCCAACTTGGCTTGTTTAATCGATATTGTACCGGTTGACGGTTGAGAGATACGCAACCTCGAAATTTTGGCCCTTACCATTGCCCGGTACACCTGATAATAGCGTACCAAGATCAAGCCTTGGTAATCTCCAGTGCGCTGCAAATAGCGATTAAGAAAGCGGTGTGCGTAGTTGTGATATCCGAAGTGGGCAAAATCCATCGTAAGGAATGCCACTTCGCTGATGACATCGACCCAGCGCAGCATCGGGTTAAATTCGATGCAATCAAACAAAGTCACTGTATTGTTGATAAGCGTCATGTTACCCAGATGCAAGTCACCATGACATTCCCGGACATAACCCAGCATTTTTCGCTCTTGCATGAGAGCTGATAATTTTAGCCAGGCTGCATTGCCCCAGGTTTGAATTGTTTGTAATTGCAGAAGTTGATGTTCGTCGTTCAATAACGGTCTGATGTGGTCAAAGTTTTCATCAAACCAGTGTTTGATATCTTTGCTATCGCCATAAGGGCTGGTTGTTTCTGCTGTGGTAATCGACGCATGAAAATCAGCAACAATATCGACAATTTGATCGACGGTTTCAACACTTAATTCACCTTGAACAGCGAGATTATTCAGCATGTATCCACTGGGAAACTGACGCATTTTGACTGCGTATTCGATGACATCACCATTTCCTCCAAACTCAGGGTGAGAAAAGGTGCCGGTAATCGGGACGACTTCAAGATATAAATCTTTGGTCAAACGTTGATTAAGCCGGACTTCTTCCTGACAAAAAAACAGTCGTTTTTGCAAAGTGGAAAAATCCAGGAATCCGAAATTTACAGGCTTTTTGATTTTGTAAGCGAATTGTCCTGTCAGTAGCACCCAGGAAATGTGCGTTGTTATCTGGCTGATGGTTTGGACTGGATGGGGATAAATCGATGGATCGCAAAGTGCGCCAATCAATGTTTCTAAACCTGACACATCGTTTTCGATGAAGGGGTGGCTCATAGTCGCCTCACAAACGGTTGCTCGGCCATATTATGTGTCAACGCGGATAAAGAATTCTGTTTTATTCGGCTATAAAGTCATTATCACTGAGCCTTACAAAAATAGTGTCTTGGCCAGTTCTTTGGTTGTGTCCAGTTTTTTAGCTATTTGCAACATAACGGCTTTTTGCATGTTACTGTCAATTCCCAGTGCATGTAGATCCGGGTAATCGGGAAATTCTTGGGTGTCACAAATTAGTGATGAGCTCATTTTCGCTGCGGCACCGACCAATATGACTGACGCAGGGGCATCGGCTTGATGGGGATCATCACGGTGGTGTTGCATCACGCAGATTAATTCTTCAGGCATCTGCCATTGCTTGCCTATCCAAGCACCTACCGAGCAATAATCAATGCCAATACGGTCAATTAAGGCCTGACTGACAGTTAATAATGGCTCGGCGCTGCTGTGTTGTAATGCTTCAGAAGTTTCAGTTGCCAAATTGTCTGCCAGCCATAACAAGCCGAGCGCGTGCAAAATTCCGCCGGTTTGAGCGGTATATAGAAGTTCAACGGGATAGCCGGCATGCGATGGCAGTTTTGTCGCCAGCAATTTTGACGCTTCAGCCACCAGCATTGTCGAAGTCCAGAAATGCATGGGATTGAATACAGGGCAACGGGCAATATTAAAAGATGACGCAACCGCCAGGGCGATGCTGACGCTTTTAACCACCGAGTGTCCAAGTCTGATACAGGCTGCTTCAATAGTGGTTATGGGCGTAGCCGGGCATGTCCAGACAGAATTTGCCAATGCAATGATGCGTGCAGTGATAACGGGATAATGATGTATCACTGTCGCCAACTGTCGATAATCCAAATCTGCATCGGCTAACGATTGAATCAGCACCTGAATGTTCATTGCAAAAGGCGCTATACGCGCTTTTCCTTGAAAGCGTTTTACAAATTCGGCGAGAGCGAGTTCGGGGCTTTGTGCTTGCATCGTGATTGCAGTTAAAGGTAAGTGTGTGGTTGCATAAAATCTCGATTTATCAGCTCGGGGATTTTGTCAGCCGATACCGGGCTGCTAAACAAACACCCTTGAATGATATGGCAGCCCAAACCATGCATAACCAATGCTTGCTCCTGGGTTTCAACGCCTTCCGCAACCAAGGTGTAATTCAATGCATTTGCCAGGCCGATGATGGTGCCTAATAGCAAAGCGGTGTGCGGGTCGGTAAGGACGTCATCGACAAACACTTTGTCTACTTTTAAGCAATCCAGTGGCAATTGTTTGAGTGATGCCAGACAGGAGTATCCGGTACCAAAATCATCCAGCGCAATTTTTACACCTAAGGCCCTTAATTGGCTAAATATTTCAATAGAACCTTGGGTTTGCATGGCGCTTTCAGTGACTTCTAGCTCCAAGTATTCCGCAGGAATCGCTGTTTTCATTAATAGATTATGGACGGTATGAAATAATGCGGGCTCTTGAAAATGCCCCGGAGCAATATTCACAGATACCCTGATATAGGGAAGTCCAGCTTCATGCCATTGAAAAATTTGCTCGCAAGCGGCTTGCAATACCCAGTTGCCCAACTCGGTGATTAAGCCTAAACGCTCTACTAACGGAATAAATTCTCCAGGAAGGACCAGGCCATTTTCCGGATGCTGCCAGCGAACCAAGGCTTCTATGCCAATCATGCGGCCTGACTGCATGGATATTTGCGGCTGGTAGTAGAGTACAAACTGATCGAGCTCAAAGGCCTCGCGCAGAACTTGTTCAGATTCCAGACGTGAAATGGCCTGATTGGCCATTTCTTCAGAATAAAAAATATAACGTTGTTTGCCCAGCTCTTTAGCGGCGTACATAGCTGCATCGGCGGCTTTGATTAACTCAAATTCATCGCTGCCGTCTTTGGGATAGAGCGCGATTCCGATGCTCACCCGCGGTTTTATCTGATGTTGATTGAGTGGCAGAGGTTGATTTATTTTCAGCAAGCAACGGTCGGCAAATTCCGCCACATCGGCTTCACTCGTGATATTGTCCAAAATAATACAGAACTCATCCCCGCCTAGTCTGGCGGCAAAATCATTGTCGCCAACCATGGCTCTCAAACGTTCGGCGATGCCTTTAAGAAATTGGTCGCCCAGTTCATGTCCATAGCTGTCGTTAATGTCTTTGAAGCCATCCAGATCAAGATAAAAAAAGGCAAATCGCTCATGCTGACGATCAGCATTTTTAATATAACTTTCAATACGCTCGTGATAGTAAGCCCGGCTGGCCAGCCCGGTTAGCGTGTCAAAATAGGCTAAGCGGTGTATTTGTATTTCGCTTTGCTTTTTGTGCGTAATATCCTGAACCGTTCCGGTAATAATGCATTGGTTGTTTTCGATAAAGGCTTCGATTTCCTGATGCACGACAATCGAGCCGGTACCGTCAACAACTAAGCGATATTCAGCATGACGTGCGTTTTCGTTATCTGCTGCCGTGGTAATAATATTTCTGACAAAACTTTGATCATCCGGATGAATGAGAGCAATAAATGCGTCCAGGGTATTGTTAAATTGGAAGGAGTCAATATTGCATAATTTCGCCAAATGCTCTGAGAGATGGAATTGGTTGGCGATTGAGTCCCATGTCCAATAACCTAAGCGAGCAATGCGCTGAGCGGCGCTTAATTGAAATTTATTGCTTCTAAGTTCGGCGATATTTTGGCTGGCCCTTAAAATAAAGCGAATACGATGCATCAATATTGGATAATTTAACGGCTTAATCACAAAATCATCCGCGCCCACTTCAAACGCCCGGTTGATGGAGTCGATGTCTCGCAAGCCCGTGGACATGATAATGGGCACATCTGCCATCTTCATTAAACTACGTAGTAATCGGCAAGTTTCAAAGCCATCCAAGCCTTCCATCACCGCATCCAGTAAGACTAAGTCGGGTATTTGTTGCGCGATTTTTTCAAGTGCTTGATGGCTGCTTTCCGCCTCATCGACTAAAAATCCGGAAGCGCGTAAGGCTTCTGACGTGATCAAGCGAAAGTCGCTGTCATCATCGACCAGCAAAATGCGCTTGCCCTGTAATTCCGACTGAATGGATCGTCTAACTTCATTCGGCCTGTCCAAGGCCAGGGCATCTAACTCGCGTGTTAAGGCAACTATCACTTTAGGAAGATTGATTTCCATCGTTGACAATAATGCTTCAACACTCGTCAGGTCGGCATGTTGGCTGGTGTGTTCGATGGAGGCGCTACAGTCGGCCAGGTTTTGCACGCCCAGATTGGCACACACGGATTTGAATCCGTGGGCCGTTTTTCTTAAGGCATCGAGGTCCTCACTGTTCAATGCTGTGCGCAGACTCTGCAGCGTTTTAGGAGCGGCTTGTATAAACATGCTGACCGCACTATTCAACAAGGTTTCCCCTGATGCGGTATGGATTTGCCGTAAATTGTCCAATGCGGCTTCATTTAACACGATGCTGCGACGTTCGCTTATATAGGGTGTTGGTGCGACGTGTGAACAGTCGGTGGATCGAGTGAATTCAACGTCCACATGCCTGGCGGCAGTCCATTGATTTAATACATTGGTTAACTGGTTTTTATTAAACGGCTTACTCAGATAGCCATCCATACCTGCCATTAAACATTGTTCAACAATGCCATTTTGTACGTCGGCTGTCAGCGCAATAATTGGTACTCGGTGTGGCTCAATGTCGGATTGTTCGTGTTCACGAATCGCTCGAGTGGCTTCAAAGCCACTCATGTTGGGCATGTGGCAATCCATAAACACCAAGTCATAGGTTTTTTTAGCGCAGGCGCTAATGGCCTCAAAGCCATCGTTGACAATATCAACTTGATAACCCAATTCTTGCAGCATGTATTTACCGACTTCCTGATTAATCGGTTCATCTTCAGCAATCAGAATAAGCCCCTGGATCACGTTGGTTTTTTCAACGGCCGGTGCTGTCAATATTGGTATTGCGGCATTTTTATCGCCAAGCACATCCAGTAAGCAATGCAATAGTTTGCGTTGTATCACCGGTTTAGTCAGGAGTGCGCGAATACCGATGTCTGCGTCTTTATCAAGATCAATCACGATGCTATCGGAACTCAGCATGATGATCGGGGTTCTCGGGAAACCGGGATTCTTAGCAATGGTTTTCGCTAGTGTTAATCCATCGGTGTCCGGCATGTGCCAGTCTAACAAAATTAATTGGTAGCTTTTGTGTTGTGAAGCGGCTGTTTGTAGCTGAGATATCGCTGCATTTCCACTGGCTGCGCAATCGCAGTTGACGCCCCAATAACTTAACTGGGCACATAGTAGTTGTCGGTTGGTTTCACAGTCATCAACTGCGAGGACATTGATGCCTTGTAATTCGCCTATATCGAATGGTTGTGATGTTGCCTGCTGAAATTGTTCAAACTGTAAACTGAAATAAAACCGTGAGCCGATGTTTCGGGTACTGCTAACACCCAGCTGGCCGCCCATCAACTCAACAAGTTCTTTTGAGATGGTCAGGCCTAGGCCGGTGCCGCCAAAACGACGAGTGATTGAGCCATCGACTTGTTTAAAACTTTCAAAAATCACTTGTTGCTGATCGCTTGGAATGCCTATTCCGGAATCAATCACTTCAAATAATATATGCAACTGATGCTTATCGGTCGGTTGCAATCTACTCACTCTTAATTGCACCTCACCATCATGGGTAAATTTAATGGCATTGCCCAGCAAGTTGATCAGTACCTGCCGCAGTCGGTCGCTATCGCCACGTACGCTACCGTTTAGGTCAACCGGCAAGTTCAGAAGGAATTCCAAATGCTTCTGGTGCGCTTGCCCCGCCAGTGTTTCTGAAACATCTTCTAGCAGCGCACGAATATCCATATTGTTATGGTTTAGCTGCAACTTGCCGGCTTCGATTTTGGAAAAATCCAGAATATTATTAATAATCCCCAGCAAAGATTCCGCGGACCGGTACGCTGTCTCAGCCAGGCGTGTTTGACGGCTTGATAAATCAGTTTTGAGTAGCAATTCAGTCATGCCCAATACTCCATTCATAGGGGTGCGGATTTCATGACTCATGTTGGCTAGAAACTGCGATTTAGCGACGTTTGCTGATTGGGCTTCCAGGGCGGCCTTGCGAAAATCGAGCGTTCTGGCATCGACTTCAGATTCAAGATGATTGCGGTAGTTTTCAAGTATGGAGTCGCGTTCTTGAATCTGCTCGATCATCTGGTTGAAGCTTTTCACGAGTTGGCCGATTTCATCCTCACTTTCTCCCAATGCCCTGACTGCATAATTGTTATCTTGGGAGACGTGTTGAGCCAGCATTGATAAGTTGATCAATGGCGTGGAAATTAATGTAGCCAAGCGCCTGCCGTAAAGCGCACTCAGAGAAAATGCGGCGAGTATTAATAGTGTAATTTGGCCAAGATTACCCAAAAGCTCCCACCACATGGGTCGTAAATCGATGAGTAAATATAAATAGCCATCGACATCGTTTTTTGGGGAAATGGGCTGAATGACTATATGGGTGAGTGACAGTATGCTCTGACGACGCTCTTGGTCTTCTGCGTCAGCTAATAGCGGTGGTAAGCCATCAAAGACATAGTCAGTACTGTAGTGGGCAAAGGGCTGGCCGTCGGTAGTATATATTTGCGCGGCAGTGATATTGGGTACGCTTTGTAAGGCAGACAAAATGTCACTTGCTGAGCGAGCATCGTTAAACAGTAGGGCTGCGGAGGCGTTATAGCCAATGATATTGCCTGTCGACTGGGCATTGATTAATACTTCGTTGTGCTGATGCCAAAGCTGGGTGATGCTGCTAAACAATAACGTAAACAACAGTGCCAAGCCAACCGTGATGGCTTGCAATCGGTTGAGTTTATGAGTTATGGGCAGATCGGCAAATTTGGGGACTTTCATAAGTCGATAGTAAATATCCAGGTCATTTTTCGTTATTGACGCGTTTTGCTAATTTCAGCAGCTGGGCTCCGATATGCAGACTGCCCGCATTGGCAGCATCAAGATTTATCTCAAAGCTGAGGCGATTGTCTCCTTGTAACAGACCTATCATACCGCCCTGATCGATGAATCCCGGTTTGTCGCTAATAGTTATTATCGGCAATCCTTGGGTAGTTTTGATGATCGCATCCGTATCATCAGAGCCGCTAATGAATACCATCTGGCAGTTTTTTAGCTCTTTGATAGAGATGCCGCGATTGATAAGTATGGGGCGGTTGCCAATGGTTTTAGTTTTAAGTACCAACAGGCTGTCGCCTAAATGGTCAGCATTGGTGGTGCACAAGGTCATTGCGTTGTTTTGCAGGGCAGCTTCCGGCCAGTCGATGAACTTGAAAAAGTGATATAAAAATGCCGATTTTACCGCGGCCTCACTGCCGGTTTCAGCAAGCGCATCCCTAGCTAATACGGCGTCTAGCAGCAGAATCAGTATTATAAAAAGCCGTTTTAAGGTCATAAAAGACTCTGCTTAAAACGTGACTTGCAGTTTAAAGCGAAACTCGCGGCCATTCATCAACAGAATGTTATTCGAGCCCCCACCTATCATCTGGTAATGGTCATCCAATAAGTTGTAAACGCCCAGAGAAAGATCCAAGCCTTCGAGAATACGATCCGAGGTCAGATTCATATTGATCAGATCATAAGCATCTGCGGCATTGCCGCTTTCAGTTTTACGGGCACCGATAAAAATATTTTCTATGCCCAGTTTTGCAAAGTTGTTAAATAGAGGCTCTGCATAATGAATCTTGAAGACATTTTCCGGCGAACCATGCGCTCGTCTGCCTTGATGAAGTTCATTCGCCATAAAGCTGTAAGTGTGAGATGCCTTTAACAGCCGCCCACTATCCCAACGTTTTTCTGCTTCCCATTCAGCGCCATAGATGTTGTATTCATCCATGTTTGACAATAGCTGGCTGGGGCTGTCGTCGTCCAGGAGTTTCGTGGCATGGTTATAAAACAACGAGCCGAACAGCTTTAAACCATCGGTTGAATGCCATTCGACTATGCTTTCGTAGCTTTTAATATGCTCTTCCTGGAGCTTTGTATTAATTCCAAAGTTATATAAATTGGTATCCAGTTCGGCGGCATTGGGAGCACGAAATGTAGTGCTGTAAAGCAGTTTAAGCGTGGTGCTGGAGAGTGGATTCCAGATCAAACCCAAGCGTGGGTTAAGCTGCATGTGCCTGATTTGGTGATGATAATCCCAACGGAGACCAGCACTGAAAATGAGGTCATCCAGTATTTGAATGTCATCCTGAGCAAATAACTGAGCGCGATTGCCGCCTCGATTTGTATCAAGATACAAGGCGTAGGGGTTAGTCTCGAAATTTACTTGGTATTGGCGAATATCGTATTGATATTCCATGCCGAAAATCAGGCGTTGCCGATCAAATACATTGGTGGTGAGTTGTGCCTCTCCGCCAAACCATCGACCGACAATTTCATCAACGGAGATAATACGCGTTTTGCCGGCGTAGACATCTTCTGCATGGTAGTCGTAGCCTTGGTAAAAGCTTTTGAACAGTAACGAGGTTTTATCGTCTATAGCCTTTTGATAGCTGAGATTACCAAAAAATTGCCTGTCGACAGTGAAGTTATTCGGGTCATTAAAAACTTGTCCATAACTTGCTGGTGCAACGCGTTTATAGCGATCGACAACGCCGCCGCTAAAAGTCAGATCTTCATATTGCACTTTGCCGAATAAGCGTTCAGCACGTTCGGTGTCCATGTTATGGGCGATGCCGTTATTAGTGCCGGGTTTGTCAAAGGCCGGAAAATACAAATTTTGTGGGCCTGCACTTTCGAAATGTGATGCTGACAAGAGCACGTCAGTGCCGTTGTCGAACTTTTTACCAACACTGGCGCGACCTTTGTAGTAATCAAAGCTGCCGACTTCACCGGCCAACTGTGTACCATTAATGGCCTTGCCTTTTTTGGTGATAACGTTGATAAAACCCAAAAAGGCATTGGCACCGTAAATTGATGAGCCTGCACCAGGAACGAATTCGATGCGCTCAACCAGATCCATGTCCAGCATGAATTCTTGACCAATATTGCCCGCGTCATAAATATTGTCATTCATGCGCTGACCATCAATCATCATCAAGACGCGCGAGTTGAAATCGTTGGATTCGTTAAAGCCGCGCACACCCAGAAAGCTGTAGTTGCGGTTGTTGGAGGTAAAGATGCCGCGCATGCCGTTGAGCGCATCCGCCAAGGTGCGCCAGCCAAAGGTACGAATGTCGCTGGCATTGATGACGGATACTGAGGTGGGTGCTTGACTGGTTTTTTGTCCTAATCGAGGCGAACTGATGATTTCGACATTCAGCAACTCCTCGATGGAAAGATTAGTCAAATCTTCAGCACTGGAATCACTTAACGCGACTGTGTTGTTGATAATTAGCAGGATTATGATGTTGATCAGGCTACGCATTGTTCACATTGATAGTGCTTGAATCATAATGAATATGAAAAATGGGCTAATCATTAAAAATAAAATTGTTTAGAAATTAATGTCATATTGTAATTGAAGTTAGTGAGTTTTTGCTGAACATGCAGAAATTAGCCTCATAAATTTATAAGGTTTATAGGCTTGTATTTTGACTTGGTCATATTCAGCAATGTTCTATTTTGACGCTTTGCAAGGTAAGTGTCTGGCCTGCCAAACATGGCTTTTTATATAGGCATCAATGTCGATATCTTTTAAGTCTTGGCGCTTGGAAGAACCATCTTCCAAGGCTTTGGCGAGCACGCGAGTGGCGACATAATGGCTGACTTTCTTAAGGTCGGTGATAGGGGGATAAATCAGTCCCTTGGCTAAACAGTTTTCCGCGATGTAATCGGCCAAGGCATAGGCAGATTCCGATACCATGGCATCGCTGATTCTGCTGCATTCGCCCACTACTGCGGCAAAGCCCAGTCCTGGAAAAATAAATGCATTATTGCCCTGGCCGATTGGGTATTGCTTGCCTTGGTATTCAACATCCGCAAACGGACTGCCGGTGGCAACGATTGCGCGGCCTTGAGTCCATTCGAAAATATCCTGAGGCGTGACTTCGCAATTATCGGTAGGATTGGATAATGGGAAAATGATGGGATGTTTATGGTGCTGGGCCACGGATGTAATAATGGCTTCGTTGAACAAGCCAGCAACCCCTGACAGGCCGATCAACACACTGGGTTTGGCATGAGTCACCACATCCATTAAAGAAGGGATGCGGTTCTCTTCAATAGCCCAGTCTTGATAGTTTTCCTGGCTGTGGGCTAGCGGTAATTTGTAGGTGTCTGTGTTGATGCTGTCAATGACTAAGCCGCGGCCATCGATGACGAATAACTGTTGACGAGTTTGTGACTCTGTAAGCCCAGCCCTCAGCATGCCTTCTTTTATAGCGCTGGCTACGCCGATGCCACCAGCCCCTGCACCAGCAACCACCACAATTTGCTCGGCGAGAGATTCGCCTTTTTTTCTGCACGCAGAAAGCAGACCGGCTAAGGCCATCGCACCGGTGCCTTGAATGTCGTCATTAAAACAAGGCAATTGATTGCGATATCTTGCCAAGACGTCAAAAGCTACGTTTTTGGCAAAGTCTTCAAATTGAATGATGGCTTTCGGCCATTGCTTTTTAACGGCATTGATAAATTTGTCTACCAACTCAAAATAGGCCTCGTCTTGCAGTCGCTTGGCCCTAACCCCTAAATACTGTGGGTTATCGAGTAATTCAGCCCGATTGGTACCGACATCCAAATTCACTGGCAAGGTTTGAAAAGGACACAATCCGCCCCCGGCCGTGTAGAGCGCCAATTTGCCGATGCATATATCCAGGCCGCCCATGCCTTGATCGCCAATCCCCAGAATGGCAGAGCCATCAGTCACCACGATCATGCGTACATCATGCAGTAGATGGTTGGCCAAAATCGTATCCGCTCGGTCAATATTGTCGGCCGATAAGGTTAAGCCTCGTGCCGTTGTATATATGTCGCTGAATTGTTGGATTGCCAGGCCGATGGTCGGTGTGTAAATAATCGGCACCATTTCATCCAAGTGGCGTTCCAATAAGGCGTAAAACAGCACTTCCGAGCGTTCTTGAATGGCTCTGAGAAACTGATACCTTGAAATATCAGTCAGCTGTTTTTGATAGTTGGCATATAGGCGCTCAAGTTGCTGCTCAATATTGGTCACCTGTGACGGTAGCAAACCTTCCAGGCCAAGTTCCATACGTTCTTGTAGTGTGAACGCAGAGCCTTTATTGGTGGCGGGAAGTTTTAACAGGTTTGCCCCACGGATTGATACTTCCATATAGGGATTGCCTTCGGCATCAATCTGGACATCAAAATAATTGCTTAACTTTGTCATGGTAGGTTTAAAGTGTTTGTTACTCATGGGGATTGTGGCGGGATTATCCGCTTTTTCAGGGGCGTTTACTGACTCTATTCAGCAGATAATTTACGCCCTGCCGGCCTATCGGTAATATTCTCAAAACAATCATGCCAACAATGATTAAAATCATATCTCTTACCCTATTAACGAATTAAGGCAAAAATGAGCATCAAATCGAGTTTAATAAAAATGGTAATCAAGTTGACCCCCGATATTTTGATTATATGGGGCGCAAATTTCATTCTTAAGGGCATTGCGGAATTAACGAAGTTTAACTTTGACCTGGATACTCGAAAAGTCTACGTTCAGACTCGGCTATACGGCGAACAAGATACGATTACCGTGAATTTGGAGGATTTTGCCGTTTTTAATGATGGCGATTCTTATCGGTTTATTATTCATCAAGCCAGCTCGGATCGGCCGTGGTTGAACAACTTATTGTCCCGTGTCATTGGAAAAGCCTGGAAAATCCCGGCAATACCGCAATTTTCCGGCCAGCTTGAACTGGTTGCGGAAGTATTTAAAGCCAAGCCGCCCGTACTTGAAAAAGTGGATTGAGACTGTCAATTACCACCGGGTTGCCGAATTGGTTGGCTTGTTTGGCAGCCAATCGCATTATTGGTCGGTCAAGTTATTTCTCGACTCAGCTGGCGGTGGTAAATACTTGTAACTGCCTTTACGGACATTAACAAAACCGAGTTCCGGCAGACTCATTAATACTCCTCGCAAACCGTTTGTCAGCAAAAGCCCGTCATCGAAGGGTAATGTAAACAATCCCCAAAAGCTCTGGCCCAAGCCTGCCAAGCTGTTGATGGCACCAAAAACTGGCCTGAGTAACAAGGCATCGTCGGTAAAAAAGATGAACAAGGCGTCGTCCGGTTGGTAATGATAAAAACTGGCGCTGAGAATGTTCGATTCTCTGGCATACACCAGCGGTGCAAATTCCTCGGCGTATTGTTTTGCCAGTTGTTGCTGCCGGTACGATGGCAATGTCGTGATGTGCTTAACTGAATAGGTGTCGCTAACCATCGCAAAAGCCGTAAATGGAATGATGTTACGCGATTCATCGATAACGCCACCTAGTCGCTCTTGGGTTTCTCTTCCTAAAGCGTCATTGATGCTGCGGAAAATTTCCGTGACACAATTGCGCGTCAGCAAGTGATAGGCATAGCTTGCATCAAGTTGTTGAGTGGCGGCTAGGCTATCAAGTTTCTGTTGGTGCAGCGCCTGTTCAAGTTGCTGTGAAGATAATGCTGGCAAGGCAATAGGCGGAATGTGGATAGCTTTTACTGGCAGAGCTTGTTCGCCGTGATAGCGTAATGGCAGGATGCCATCTACTGCCTGCCATTCTTGATATCGGTTGGCAGCCATTTCCAACCGACTGTAATTCTGTTCGTCGAGCTCAGAGTTTTCAAGCGCTTTTGCTAATTGTTGCCAAGCTATTTTCGCCCTATCGCGCTGCACACTTATTTCATCGCTAAAACGCAACTTATCGTCAGCCATAACCATTGTGCTGTCTTCACTGAAATCATCGAGAAACACCCAGTGACCGCTCTGAATGGATTGTTCGAGTGCAATTAGTCGTGCCAAGGTTACCAATAGCGCGTAGCCCCAATCAGGTCGTTTTGAAATTACCAAGTGTTGGGCATTCTCAAACAAATGGTTTTGTATGGCTTTCAAGCCAGCAATTTGGTGCCTATTTAGCCGTTCCTCCTTAGTAAGACGATGACAGGCATCGCTCGTCAATGCTCGCACTTCCTGTAAAACCCGAAGTGCGAGCAGACTAGTCAATAAGTCGCTATAACGTGCCGATAAGGGGTAGTCGCGCGTGCTGGCCGATGGTAAATTGGTGATTGCCTTGCTTATCTCTGTTCGGCGCTGGGTGAGGAAGGCATTGCTATGTGCTGATTCAATCTGGCTGCGTAGCATTGTCAGAATTGACCTGGATGATTGTGTTGCTTCGCAAGTTCCGGCCTTGGATTTAGAGCCTGGATCGAAATCACTATCGTT
>JABFRC010000139.1 GCA_013141375.1 Methylococcaceae bacterium
GATGCTGACCGAGAATTTCCGGAATGAATTTACCTAGCTTTAAATATTTGGCTGCTGCTTGGCTAACGCCAGCATGGCCACCCCATTGTCTTTCTGTTTCGGGATTGAATTTTTCCAGTCCAGGCTTGGTGTTGTTACGGTAGCCGTCCGTACCACGATATAGTTTTTCTTGGAAAGTAGGGCTAACTTTACCAATATCATGAGATGCGGCAATCAACTCCGAGCCATTGGGAAATAACTCGGCAGTTAACCAATCCGGCATTCGCTTAAGCAACTCGCGAGCAACTTCACCAACAATCTGGCAATGATTTAAGACTTGGCGACCGGCAAGTTTATCTCCCGAGATAGTTCTATAGGTTTTGGCTAGACAGTCAGTTAGCGGAAGCGCATTTGAACACAAATTGGTTTTAACACGTTGGTTAAACACAGATATTTATCCCTAGATTATTTTCATGCAAAGCTACTTCCCTTGCGCATTTTCTTTAAAAATTGAAATTCAAGTCTAACAAATGCCCTTGTAAGTAGTACCTTACAGAGCATTAGTTTAAAGGAGTTACTTGGCAGGAAAGTTCAGCCGTTTTACGTAAATTTGCCGTACCCTTTATGAGATACCCATTAAGCCTTGATGCAATATTCCCGCTTAATGTTTGCTTGTCGGCCTTCATTTTTCCTGTGAATGAAATTTTCTGGCCGTCATTTAGTAGCAACTTGCCACTTGCATTACAAGATTTGCTGATCTGGGCCTCACCGTCAAAGATGTCACTTTGAAGATCGTAAGTCAGGTTTTCACAACTTCCTGACGGTACAAGATTATTATCAAAAACGACAGTGCAGACGCCAACTTGCTGTGGCCGGGTGACATAATATTTAATTTCCCATTGCCCCTGTAAATCACCCGCATTACAAGTTACTGCCGCTTGCACAGGAACAGTTAAAACAGCAACTAATACCAGTATCGAAAATATTGTTTTGTTCATTGGTTCATCCGTGTAATTGAATTTTATTTATTCCCTATCAACCCCAGCTTGGAATTAGCTGAGGCTAATAATGTTTAACTCCTTGGCAAGAACTATCGTTTATAGGTTTTCTCTATTGCTGGGTCGATGAGTGGTGTTCCTTCCACTTCAAATGAGGACTCGCCGTAGATATAAGGGATATACCAGGAATTTTGATTCACAACACCGTCAACTAGACCCACAGCACCGGGTACTTGTTCGATTGCTCTATCCATTGCCTCTTTGGCATTGGGTTGTCCTGTAGGGATAAAAACGATGATTGATTTTTTGTCTTCGCCATGGACGCGAGTCACTCCGCGTTTAAATTCAGCAGCTCTGCTCAAATCAAGATTTTTCGAAGAGATGATAGTGAAATCAGCCACACGTGTAGAACAGCCAGTGATAGCCAGTCCTGCTATTAAAATTAACCCCAATTTTCCTTTGATCATTCTTTGTTCCATTTAAAAAATATTTAGATTTGGGGGTAACAACTCCCCCCGTGTACTTACTAGCTTGCATTACTCAATATGTCTTAGATCCAACTTGTCAGTCCTTCGACAATCCCACTCATATTGCGATACAACATCGAACGCTGAAGCTATCGGAGTTTGGCCATAAATCTTCAAATCAACAACGTGAATAATTCACAAAGTTGCTAAAAACAATCTGTCATTAACCATTATCCACGCCTCGTCGATCACCTGATCATCGGGGCTTTTTTATACCTACCCTACCCTGGAGGCTAACATGCTTGATTAGTTTTTATTGTTTCTGATGTCCTGATGATGATTTTTCTGCTCCCACCTGCCTCGTTGACACCTCATATACAGTAAAGCCAGATGGACGCATGCTTGAAACGGATGTTTATGGCAATAAGTTGTTCAATCATCAGCAGTATCAAATTAAGGGCGACAAAATCTATCAAAGGGATGCAGTGGGCAACATTCAATACAATAAGCCTCAATTTACACACAAGTGAAAAGATGTGAAGCCCATACAAAGCGCCCCAATTGCCCCACAAACTCGGCATAATCGGTTTCGACTCGGCAAAAAACAAGCTAACTCCTTGTTTTATTTGGCCACTATCACCATCCTCACGAAATTAAATACTAAAAAGTTCGGAATTGGTTCGGTTTTGAAGTGACAACTGGTCACTAACAAGTAAACCACTTCGGAATCTTCAACTTAGTCTCTATAATCGGGTCTGTTGCTGGTACTGTTAATCACTAGGTCGGCGGTTCGAGCCCGTCCGGGGGAGCCAAGTGTTAAGAAAGGGCTTGCAGCAATGTAGGCCCTTTTTTTTGTCTGTCGTTAATATTGAATATGCGCTCGTAGCTCAGCTGGATAGAGTAATCGGCTTCGAACCGATCGGTCGGGAGTTCGAATCTCTCCGGGCGCGCCATTTCAACAATCCTACGTTTCTGTTTAGCTCAGGCGACCACTCTTGGTTTCTCATAGTCCCTGCTTGATCCAATTCCCAATAGTCTCCGGGTCGGCATTGATCGGCTGATTTAGAGCACTCACGCAATCCATAAAGCCAACTTGCAGTCTGAAGACTTAAAAAAGCTGGTCACGATTATCATGCCTTATCGAAAGTACAAAGAGCGAGTGATCGCAGATTATGGGCCCTGATGCAGGAGATAGGTCACAATGGACTTAAGCCCTGCTGTTCCGTTCAGGGAATAAATTTCAGTTACGACCCACCCAAACTCTGGGTTTGAAATGGGGCTTCACTTGGTTCTTTGTCTTAAATTTGTCGACTGACAAATTCGCCTTTACCGCCTCCAGCGATTTCTGATGTGTCAACAAGTAGAACGGCCTATCTGGCTTACGATGGAAACACCCCCACGGGCATGGGGAAGACTTTCAATGTGTCAACGTTTGCGATATGCAAACAGAAACACCCCCACGGGCATGGGGAAGACACTCCAGCGAATATAAAGACCGTTGGCGTTGGGGAAACACCCCCACGGGCATGGGGAAGACCTGTTCTGGTCTGAGGGTGATCTTGGGACTCAGGAAACACCCCCACGGGCATGGGGAAGACAACTGAGCTGCTTCTTTTGCAACTTCAAGTTGAGAAACACCCCCACGGGCATGGGGAAGACCGCCTAAGTGGCCGCTCGTCAAAAAAATCTACAGAAACACCCCCAC
>JABFRC010000358.1 GCA_013141375.1 Methylococcaceae bacterium
GCCATAAGGTGGTGCCGGTCGTCATGATAATGTAGGTTGGTAGCGACATGCCGCTGACGTCGCGCGTTCGCCAGGTGCGCCAAATTTGCGGCATAAAAGACGTAATGGTAAAACCGGAGGCTATCAACCCAAGTATATCGATTTGGCTCATTTAGCCGGTTTGGGCTGAGGGGCGAGAGTCGTTGTCGTTTTCACTTCCGGAAGGGGTACAGGAGCAACCGCTTGCGGGTTTGCCAGTACTTCTTTGGCGGCTTTTTCGTTCTTTTCCTGGCGATGGCCTTCGCCATACATCGTTGCGGAGATCATGAATAAAATGGTCGAAATGGCCAGGATTAAAAACCGGCTCGGTTTTTCCATAAAAAATAATGGCCATTTGGGCTTTATCATCCCGATGATGAAAAACATCGCTGTCAAAATGCCCAGATTTAATGCTTGCGCTACCATTTATATCTACTCCCCTAATTACTGTTTGAACTATGATAAGCCGGTGGCGCAGATATAGCGCCACGAGTCAGGCCGATGATTTTACTTTATTTAAGACCGGAACTTAACGCGATTTTCTGTTGTATTTAAGGTCACTCGCCGTTTGCAGTTTAACGCGGCATGGGCCATGTCAAGTCAGACCACTACTTTATCCAAGCCTTAGGGGGTTTTATGGGTGCGTTTTTTATTGCGATATTAATTTTTGCCATTGTGCTGGTGTTGATGAGTGTCAAGTCAGTGCCCCAGGGTATGGAATTCACCGTCGAACGTTTTGGTAAATACACTCATACCCTTACACCAGGGTTAAACATCATCATGCCGGTAATTGATCGAATCGGCAGAAAGATGGTCATGATGGAGCAGGTGATGGAAGTGCCTTCCCAGGAAATTATCACCAAAGACAACGCAATGGTGACAGTCGATGGCGTGGTGTTTTATCAGGTGATGGATGCCGCTAGAGCTGCCTACGAAGTCAGCAATCTGGATTGGGCGATTTTAAATCTGGTGATGACCAACATCCGTACCGTGATGGGTTCTATGGATTTGGACGAGCTGCTATCGCGCCGTGACGACATCAACGCCAGGCTGTTGAATGTGGTGGATGACGCCACCACACCTTGGGGCATTAAAGCCACCCGGATTGAAATCAAAGACATTGCTCCGCCCAAAGATTTGGTGGAAGCCATGGGCCGACAAATGAAAGCCGAACGTTTGAAACGTGCCTCGATTCTGGAAGCAGAAGGTCTTAGACAATCAGAAATTTTGCGAGCAGAAGGCGCGCAGCAAGCGGTAATTCTGGAAGCAGAAGGCCGAAAACAATCATCTTACCTCGATGCCGATGCCCGTGAGCGCTTGGCAGAAGCTGAAGCCAAAGCGACCTTGATGGTATCGGAGGCCATCAGCAAAGGCGATATTCAGGCCATCAATTATTTTGTCGCTCAAAAGTACATTGAATCGTTAAAAAGTATCGCCTCGGCTGACAACAGCAAGCTGATTTTTATGCCGCTTGATGCTTCCAGTGTAATCGGTGCCATCGGTGGTATTGCTGAATTAGCCAAAGAAGCTACCCACAAAAAGGCCTAAGCCATGACTGAACTGGTTTTTGTATTTTGGCATTGGTGGGTCATCGCACTGGTGCTGCTGGTGGTGGAAATCTTGACGCCCGGATTCTTCTTTTTGTGGATGGCTGTGTCCGGATTTATTACCGGTTGCTTGTTGTGGCTGGTGCCTTCAATTAGCCTGAACATACAGCTATTCGTGTTTTCGATCATGTCCATCGTGACGATCAGCGTATGGAAGTTTTACGTAAAAAAACACCCGACAGAAACCGATCATCCCTTGTTGAACCAACGCGGCGCGCAATACATCGGTCGGGTGTTTAGTTTGCATGAGCCAATCATCAATGGCCAGGGCAAAATCAAAGTCGATGATTCGATTTGGAAGGTACATGGGGAAGATTGCGATATAAACACCAAGGTCAAAGTTATCGCTGTGCTGGGTACGGTGTTTGAAGTAGAGAAAACCGGGTAGTTTGGGTCGCCTAAATGCGCCTACTGTTGGTAACAGCTGTTCCGTTAACCCAACAAGTTAAAGTGCTAAAAGTTAGGTTGCCATGAAGACGGCAGCCTAACCTACATAATTAACGCCAATGAAATCAAAGCAAGACCGTAACTTCGACACCCTGATTCACAAATTCGAGCAAAAAATCTACGATACCGCCAAAGGCGAGTGGCGGCTTAAATTGCTCAAAGAGGATTTAGCCGATTTCTATCAAGCTGCCGAGCGATTGACCATCTGGGATGCAGGTTGCGGCTTTGCGCAAATCAGCCAATGGCTTGCCGAGCAAGGGCATCAGCTGACGCTATGCGATGTATCCGAAAAGATGCTTGCCCGCGCGGAAAGTGAGTTTGCCAATGCAGGCCTGATTGCCGAGTTTCACCATCAAGCAGCGCAAAACCTGGCGCCGACTCTTCCTCAGTTTGATCTGGTGCTCTGTCATGCGGTGCTGGAGTGGCTGGCCGAGCCGTTGCCGACTCTGCAAGTGATAGCCGACCGGGTCAAAGTCGGCGGCCATTTGTCTCTGCTGTTTTATAACCGCAACGCGATGGTTTACACCAATGCCCTCAAAGGCGGCTGGCGCCTGGAACAGTTACTTAATAACAGTTATTTAGGCAAGGGCGCAAAGCTAACGCCGCCCAATCCGCAATATCCGCATGAAGTTGTCGATTTTCTTGAGCGGCAAGGGTTTGAGATAACTACTCACACCGGCATTCGGGTGTTTAATGACTATATGACGAAAGAGAGGCTGGACAATAGTCCGAGTGAGCAATTATTTGAGCTTGAATATCGCCACTGCCGCATGCCGACTTACCGGGACATGGGGCGTTATGTGCATGTTGTGGCACGGCGGACGGCTTAGAAAGTACAGACTATTTATTCTGATTAACCCACCACCTGTTCAGAGTAAAATCAGACCGGTGATAATCCAATATAATCATGTCGGGTAGTCATTGTCGGCAAATAGATGCGATGAAATGGAGCAGTCGATCACGATGGACCGCTTTATGGCGATGAATATGGCGGAATGATTTTAAACTAATTGTTGTGGGTAAAATATTGCCAATATCAGGAGAGATTTTTTGAAAGAATCCTTTTACGACTTAAATTATTCTGATTTAGTAACGCTTATAAATCAGAATAATTTAAATAACTCAGCCGCCACAGTTCTTTTTAATTGGCATTATAAGAAAAAAGAAACTACTCAATGCCGCGATAATATTTCAAAATCCTCGTTGGCCTTTTTTGAAAATTATTTCGACTTTTCCCTACCCGAAATTGATACGGTTCATGAGGCAAAAAAAGATCGAACCGTAAAATTTCTTTTTAAGCTTAAAGACGATCATAAAGTCGAAACCGTCCTTATACCGTTCAATAACAAATATTCTATTTGCCTTTCATCGCAGGTTGGATGTGCCATGAATTGTTCTTTTTGTTTTACGGGCAAACAAGGGCTTACAAGAAATTTGACGACAAGTGAAATTGTTGGTCAGTTTCTAAAGGCTTGGCGTTGGTTAGCAACCAATAGGCCTGGAGAAGAGCGGATTTTAAATATTGTTTTTATGGGACAAGGCGAACCTTTACATAATTTTGATGCCGTTAAAAAAGCCAGTGAAATTTTTTTATCGCAACACGGCACTTCAATTGGTGTTCAAAAAATTACTATTTCAACGGCTGGATATATTCCCGGACTTAAAAGATGGAGCCAGGAAATTCCTGGCGTTAACCTTGCGTTATCGCTTCATTCGCCCTTTGAAGAAAAGAGAAGCGAACTTATCCCTATTAATAAAAAGTATCCGCTAGATGAAGTATTGTCAGTTATTGACAAGATACCTTTAAATAAAAAGCAATTTATTACTTACGAATATATTCTGATAAAAGATTTTAATGATTCCCAAGATGATGCTAAAAAACTGGGAACATTACTGGCTGGTAAAAGTGCTTATATAAACTTAATACCTTTTAATACATTTCCAGGATCACATTACAAATGTCCGGATTTTGATAAAGTTGAAAAGTTTAAGGAGATTTTAGATGCTTTTAAAATCCCGACTTTAATAAGAGGCGCTAAAGGCGATGATGTCTTAGCCGCATGCGGACAACTCAATTCTAAAAATTAAATAGCGAATAAGTACCGGTAAATGGGTTTACTTTGGAATGTTTGGCTCAACCAAATTCGCCAATTGAGCGAGCGACTCTTGCCACCCGAGATAGCACATTTCTAAGGGGATGACATCAGGCAGGCCTTCTTGCGTGATAGTTATCTCAGAGCCAAACGACACTTGCTTGATTGAAACCTTTACCTGTATCTCACCAGGAAGATTGGGATCATCGAACTTGTCCGTATACCGAATGAGCTCGTTGGGTACTAATTCGAGATATTCACCGCCGAACGAGTGTCCGTTTCCGGTGGTGAAGTTCTTAAATGACATCCTGAAAGTGCCGCCGACTCTGGGTTCCATATGATGCACTTTGCAAGTGAAGCCGTAAGGTGGAATCCACTTCGACATCGCATCAGCATCCAAAAAGGCACGATATATTTTTTCCGGATTTGCGCGGAGGACCCGATGTAGTTGAACTGTTCCGGTTGGCATAATCAATTCTCCTGAATTCTTTGTGAATAAATGTCTTGGCGCCGAGTGAAGGCTGGCGCCAATGGGCCTTGTTTGTGAACCCTAAGTCATTCTAATAGTATTTCTACCATTAACCGACACCATGTACAGTTTCAATATAATCCTGACGATAGCTATGTGGACGTATTCAGCCGATCAAGTTGTTCTCAAATCGCTGTGACCTAATAATTCTTGAATGTTACGTATACGAAGTTGGTTAGTAGCTGTTGACTGGTAAAGCTGTGACGTTAATGCCAAGCCCAGCATTAACGTTATAATCCGGAGAACTCTTTGCACTGGAGAGTAAATGCTTGGTTTTGGTGGAAAACGGGACTTTGAGTATTGAATTTCCAAATTAGCTTACAAATATCTAACTTTCTCAGTTTGTTTTTAAGGTTTTCTAAAGGTCTTTGAATTTGTCTAGGTTTAAAATTAGTGAACGGTATCACAATAATTTATGCGACAAAGTTGATCTGAATCAAAATAGAGAAATTCATTTTCTAAATGAACTATCTTAAAATCCATTGATGGTAACAAGACGAAATGGTAAATGCATTTATGGATCAATATAATAATGCTGCTAAATGTAAGGTTAATAATGCACATCCTCAGTTATTGGTAGGGATTTTAGGATTTGACGTTGCGGATGAAGAAAAACTTTCCAGCGTTTTTCAAATTCAACGCACCAATGGACGTAAATACATTCCAGCAAAAATCTTGGCAAATGTGTGTAGTGATATTCTTGTTGTTAATTACGATAATTTGACCGCGTTAGAAGAAAAAGATCAGATTCTGAACGCTCATCCCCATACTCAAATCGTTGCCGTAAGCAGAGGACCTTTAATCGATCCTCCAATTCACCATATACGCGGAATATTGATTGCTGCCAGAGTTTTAAACGTTATCGATAAGGTGACAGTGGAGTCTAGTTCTGAATTGCCGTCAACACCGTTACAAGATGTCGCAGAAATATCTCCACCACAAGTTCCGACCACGCACACGGAAACTAATAAAACAGAATCGACAACAACACAAATCAATAATGGAGGCTATCGGGTGTTGGTGGTGGATGATAGTCCGGCAATTCAAAAATCCCTGGAAATCAATCTCGCTACATTATCGCAAATCAGTGTGATCGATTTTGCCGATAGCGGCGAAAATGCCTTAGAAAAGGCTGAGACCCACCAATACGATCTCATTTTTCTGGATGTCATGATGCCGGGAATGGATGGTTACGAAGCATGTTCTCTGCTACGGAAAAAACTGGAATATAAAAAAACTCCCATCATTATGGTATCGGGAAAAACCTCGCCTTTAGATGAAGTAAAGGGCATCGTGGCCGGTTGTACAACTTACCTAACCAAGCCTGTGCAGTCGGATGAATTCAAAAAACTCAGTATTAGAGTGCTAACCTGGCTCGAAAATAAAAAGACGTCTTGATCATCGACTCTTGCTGATTTTGTTAACAATATTAATTAAGGTGTTTCTATGGCCATACAAAAAATTTTAATTTGCGACGATTCTCAAACGGACCTGATGAATCTAAAAAACGCTTTGCAAGCAACTAATTGCCTATTAATTACCGCTAGTAGCGGTGAAGAAGCTGTTAAAAAAGCTAAATTGGAGCAGCCGGATGTTATTTTTCTGGACATTGTCATGCCGGGGATGGACGGATACGCTGCTTGCCGTACCTTACGCGATGATCCGGAAACCAAACACATTCCGGTAATTTTTGTTAGCAGTAAACATCAAAAAGCTGATCGAGTGTGGGCTCAAATGCAGGGGGCGAAGGATTTAATTTCTAAACCCTATGAATCACAAGACATTACCGAAAGGCTTGGTTCGCTTTAAGTCTCCGTCATTTTTTAACTTCATCTCGAGTAACCAGCAATGCACCCAGACGATTTTAAAGCGTTCCAGGATACCGGCACTGCTGATCAGTCAGACCTTATCACAACTAAAGTAGAAGCCATTTTTGGTATTCGAACTGGCAGTATGGGATTTTTGGTGCCAACAACCAGCTACTGTGAAGTGTTGGACAAAATACAAGTCAATATGCTGCCTAACGTGCATCACTGGGTAAGTGGAATGTTGAATTTGCGTGGCAATCTGGTGCCCGTTTTCGACTTGCGAGTGGTGTTAGAAGAGGCCGTCGTCGACAATAAAAAACGCCGATTATTTGCTATCGACCGGGGCGATAAAGCGGTGGCTCTGTGGATAGATGGCTTGCCGGAAATTACCGACCGTGCTTCCCTGCAACCACTTCAGAAGTTACCTGTGCTGCCGGAACTTCTGCAACATTTTGTGATCGGCGGCTATCAACTAAACGGTCAGGTTTGGCTGGACGTTAAACTAAGCGACTTATTTAAGGCATTAGGTCATCATCAATACTCAATGGAGGAGGTGTAGGCATGAATACCCCTCAAACGGTAACCGAGACAATTATTGATTGCGATCCTGTCATCGTTATTGAGCAACTTGCCGATCAATCGGCGCATCAAGGTTACTATGGCCTTCAAGATGCAAGCTTGATATTGGCCGAGGCGGTGCGGGAATTACAATTAAGTCAGGAAGCTGATTTAGTTCCCATGGTTTCCGACTGGTCTGATTTAGTTGCGCGATTTCAGTTTGATCCACGGTCAACGGCTAAAGAGATTCTCCGCTATCTTCGTCGACCGGAATTGAAAATTCCCATGGAAGACGACGAATTCGATATGCTTGAGCAACAGTTGATCAGCGATGCGAATGATGCTTGTAACGCAAAAAATGCTAATGACGATCCTGACCGGCATCTAATAGGCCAACACATTGTAATTATTGAACAGCTTGCAGACCAAGCCGCAGATGAGAATTTGTATGGGCTGCAAGATGCCAATCTTCTTTTAGCTGAAGCTTTACGTTCAGCAGCGGAAAGCTCGACAATTACCGATATAGATTTTCCAGTCATATTCGCTGAATGGGCTGAGATAACAGCCAGCTATCGTACAACACCGTCTATTAGCGCAGCGGCTATCATCAATTTTCTTCGCTATCCGGGGCTTAAAATACCTATGGATGATGAAGAATTTTCAATGTTACAAGAGCAACTGACAACAGAACTGTCAGCAGATGAACTCATTTCGGCTAGAGACCATAGCTTGGATTTAGAGCCGCTTATTTCTCAAGATAGCCAAACAATCGGCAATGATCTTCCCGGACCTGTTTCCCGTGTCGCGCTTGAGCTTGTAGATTTACTGCTGCTGCAAACTGAGCAAGTACGTTCTCATTTGCAACATATAGTGATCGACGATAAAGAATCGCTGCTGACTGGCTTACAGCAAGCAAGCGATGCCTTGGAGCGCTTTGCCAATGCGGCCAAAACCGCAGGCTTTGAAGGATTAGGGCAAATTGGCGTGCATATTAATGTGAATATGCAACGCTTTACGGAACACCTCGACAGTTTTACAAGTGCTCATCTCGAGCTGTTGCTGGAATGGTTGGGGCAAGTTCAAGAGTATTTGCCCGTATTCAATGAAAGCAGCGCCGGGCAGCTGATTGTTGCGGGTTTAACAGATGAACAATGGGCTTTACCGCTGGCATTCGAAGAACTGGCAGCGATTCTGTTGCAAATTCGCTCCGAAAGCTCGGCTATAAGTGATCATTCGGAAGTTGTGCGCGTAACCTTTGCTACCGATGATGATGTTTCTATTGCCCTGCCGGAGGATGTCAATCAGGAACTACTGGAACTGCTATTACAAGAAATGCCTGTATATACCCGGCAATTTTCTGAAGCAATGCAGCACCTTCAATCGGGTGGCAACGCAAAGGATGTGGAAGTTGCTCAGCGTGTTGCGCATACCCTTAAAGGGTCCGCAAACACAGTTGGGATAAAAGGTATTGCCGTATTAACCCACCACTTAGAAGACATCTTGAGTGCTTGTGCCAACGAGCAAAAGCTCCCAGGTCGAGCCTTAGCCAACTCGCTGATTACTGCCGCCGATTGCCTGGAAAACATGAGTGAAGCGCTTTGTGCATCCAGTCCACCCCCCAATGATGCAAAAAACGTATTGCAGGATATTCTCGATTGGGCGAACAGAATTGATCAGGAAGGGCTTGCTGACTCACAAGACAAAGAAATTCCCGCCGATATTCAATCTGGCGTAAATAATAAGGTTGAAACGGATGACAAACCGGAGACTGTGCAATCTTCAATGGTTAGAGTGCCGACTGAGCAAATCGAAAGCTTATTCAGGCTTTCCGGCGAAAGCATTATTCTCAACAGCCAGGCGCAAGAAACCGTCCGCCTTATGAAAAATCAGTTGCGCACCATGCAATTGCAATTTGAGCTACTGCACCAACTAGGTGCTGAATTAGAACAGTTAATCGATTTAAAAGACTTTAGCGGGCGCACATTAGGTGCTGTCGGCAGTGGTTTAGATGCGCTAGAAATGGATCAGTACAACGAGCTGCATACCGCCAGCCGACGCATGGCTGAAGCTGCGATCGACGCCCGTGAAATAAGCTTGGATCTCAATAAAGAACTGGAAAAAATGCATGAGGTTTTGGACGCCCAGCAACGTTCTGTCATCGACGCGCAGGAAGTTGTTATGCAAACACGCTTAGTCTCTATTGCCACTATTGCTCCGCGGCTGCAAAGAAGTTTTCGGCAGACCTGCCGTATGACCGGCAAACACAGCGAACTTACGCTGATGGGCGAAAATATCATGATTGACGGCGACACACTCAATGCGCTGATCGATCCGATGATGCATCTATTACGCAATGCCATCGATCACGGTATCGAAAGCGAAGAGGAACGTCTGGCACAAGGAAAATCTAACAATGGCAAGGTCGTGTTCGAATTCGACCGTGAAGGCAATTACATTCTGGTGCGCTGTCGCGACGACGGTCGTGGTCTGGATTATGCCGCCATCCGTGCTGCTGCCGAAAAAAAAGGCATGCTACAGCCGGGGCAGGATATTAGCGAAGATGAATTAAAACGCTACATTTTGCAGCCGAATTTTTCCTCGCGTAGTTTTTCAACCCATACCTCGGGGCGCGGAGTGGGCATGGATGTGGTGCGAGCCCAAATCGTCAATATGGGGGGAACGCTGACACTGGATTCCGTGCAAGGAGGCGGCATGACCATTGAATTACGTGTGCCGTTACCGCTTAGCATGACTTACGCGCTGTTGACGCATGTAGGTGCTTATCAGGTGGCAATCGCTAATAAAAGCATCCACCAGATTATCCATTCCGGGGAAGGTCAGGTAGTCGTTCAGGACGATAAAGAAGTGTTACTACTGGAAGGTAATAGTTACCCGGCGGCAAGATTAATCAATCTTTTGCACGTTGATGATCATCGCTCCAGATACCCGGGCCCCTACGCGGCTGCTTTGCTGGTTAAAAACGATGATCAAACCACGGCGGTACTGATCGATGCCATAACCGACAGCCAGGAGGTGGTGATAAAAAGCCTGGGGTATTACATGGGGAAAATTCCCGGTTACATCGGTGCGACTATCTTAGGTGACGGTACGGTCACACCAGTATTGGATATTTCTGAATTGCTACGTGCGCCGATTCGGGCCGTGGCCCACGTTTATGCAGAGCCGCTGGCGATCGTCGAATCGGTTTCTCTGTTGCCAACCATTTTGGTCGTGGACGACTCGTTGAGTCAGCGTCGCTCCCTCGAGCAGCTTTTAATGGACGCCGGCTACCGCGTGCTTCTGGCGCGTGACGGCATTGAGGCGGCGGAAATTCTCGCGCATGCCAATCCTGATATTGTCCTTACCGATCTTGAAATGCCGCGCATGAATGGCATTGAATTGGCTGCTCACATCCGTACCCAACAGAAGTATAAGCGGCTACCGATTCTTATGATTACGTCTAGAACCACTCAAAAACACCGTCAAATGGCAGAGACCGCGGGAGTTGATTTATATTTCAGCAAGCCTGTACGCGACGAAGAACTGTTAATGAAAATGCAAGATCTATTGAATCTGGCGGTAATAAAAACATGCGAGGTTGCCTAGCAGCGAGAAATACTGAGGATTCGAGGTCGCGCGAAATGAATTTTTACAGTAACTGAAATCATTAATCATAAAATAACAAGTACGCCAACCCATACTGGCAATAGGAAGCGGGAATAATGAAACAAGAAAATATTAATCTGTTCGGTAGGCTTTTACTCTGGCAAAAATTTGCGATTTTAAGCGTTATCGCTACTGTTTTGGTGGCGATTCCGTTTTACCTTTTTTACAAGAGCGAGCAAAAAACTATTGATATTACATTGCTCGAACAAGAAGGTTTGCGGCCGGCGGCGTATGCAATCGAATTACTGAAAGCCGTGCAAATTTACAGGGATCTTGCCTTTATTGATAAAGAAAGCGCTGAAAGTGACAGGGGCAAAGCTAAAGCACTTGTAGATCAACAAATCGATAAAATCGATAAAATTATTGGGGCTTATGACTATCCAGATTTACCTCAAGCATGGACAGCATTTAAAGAAGAATGGGGCAAACAAACCTTAAGTATTTACAACAAGACGCTGACACCGGAAAAAATATGGGATAGGCAAACGCAACTGGTTGGACAGATTTTTTCTATTCTAGATTTGATTCTTTCTGGTTCTACCATGGATTTAGATCCCGATGCGAAAACCTACTACCTCATCCAAGCGGTATTGGTTAACACGCCAACTGTAACCGAGAAAATGGCGCAAGCCCGCCATTTTGGTGCTACTGCGTTAACTAATAATTCTTATCGGACAGAGAATTCTTTACAACATGAGCGCCTTTTATTGTCCGGGTTAATCGGTCGTAGCCAAGAATTAGCAATCGCATCGAAAAACGACATTGAACGTTCGGTTAAAAACATGCCCGAATTAAAAAACCGTATCTATGGAAAAACTCATGATGCCTTAGCCTTAATCGAACAAGCGAACAAAATTACTGCCAATGAAATTGTTGAAGCGAAAACACTGACTTATCCTATTCAAGAATATCTCAATATCTACAATCAAAGCATTGAGCAGCAATTCGCATATATAACCAGCGGTATCGACGCCATCAATAACCAGTTTGATAACAGTCTTGATGAAACCTATGTTTCGCTTTATAGCTCGATGGCAATCGTATTGAGTATGTTCTTTATCTCTGCCGGGATTGCCTATTTCATTTCCATATCAATCACCAATCCGGTCAGCTATCTTGTCAGAATTATGAACAGGCTCGCTGCAGGCGATACACAGGCACGGGCAAACATTAAAACCTTAGATGAAATTGGTGAACTGGGTAGGCAATTCGACTACATGGTTGATCAACGTGAAGCTGTCAACGCTAAGATTCAAAAAGAAAATGAAATCCTTAATAACTCGGTTATTGAGTTGCTAATGGCAGTGGCACAGTTGGCGCAACGAGATCTGACGGTCAAAGTACCGGTATCGGAAGATGTGACAGGACCCATTGCCGATGCTTTAAACCTGCTTTCTTTCGAAACTGCTAGGGTATTAAATCAGGTGGTAAGCATTGCCGATCAGGTATCGGAGGTATCTAAACAAGTAAAAACTCAATCAGACAACGTTATCAACGTTGCTAGGGAAGAAAAACTCGAAATTGAACAGACTGTAGCTGAACTCAACCAGACATCTGAAGTATTGCTGGATATTGCCAAACTCGCTGTCTCCTGTAATGCCGCAGCAGAAAATGCGATACAAAATACTGATAAGGCACAAGAAACCGTATTGAGTACCGTGCAAGGCATTACGTCAATTCGAGACACTATTCGTGAGACTGAAAAACGGATTAAACGTTTAGGTGAACGCTCACAAGAAATTGGTGGGGTGGTATCCATTATTAACAACATCGCTGAGCGTACTCACATCCTTGCTTTAAACGCGTCCATGCATGCAGCTTCAGCCGGTGAAGCGGGTAAAGGCTTTGCGGTTGTTGCGAACGAAGTTCAAAAACTTGCAGAAAATGCGCGTGAAGCAACTTCGCAAATTTCGGGTTTGGTCAATAATATTCAGGTAGAAACCGCAGACACTGTTATCACAATGAATGATGCTATCAGTCAGGTAATCAAGGGAACCGCTCTAGCTCAACAAGCCGGTAACGAAATGCGTGAAAACCGTGAAGCGACAGCTAACCTTGTACAGCTAGTTCAACTCATTGCTGCGGACTCCAAAGCTCAAACCGAAACGACCAAGAGATTGCAAGAACGTGCATTACAGATTCAAAAAAGTACCGAACAAACTTTCGAAAACTTACAAAGCCAAGGTATACAAACCGAGCGCTTGGTGGATTACTCCAACAGTCTTGTGAAATCTGTAGGTGTTTTTGTCCTACCTAAAATTGAATAGCTTGACGAACCATGTTTGAAAAAACGATCACAAGTTCATGATTTCCATATAAATTGAGGGATTGAAATGCAAATATCTTATAACTTTGCTCTGGTTGGCGTTTCATTTGCGATTGCTGTTTCAGGTTCGTTTATGGCGTTAATTTCCACTAGAAATGCACTAAGACGTGATTCTGGTGATCGCCGGGGGTTGGTATTTCTGGCTTCGTTGTGCCTTGGTGCTGTTGCCATTTGGTCTATGCATTTTATCGGGATGTTGGCCTGCAGTTTACATGGTGCAGAAGTTGATTTTCTTAGCCACGGGGCACTAGTTAATTATGACTGGGTACTAACAGTGCTGTCATTTATGGTTGGTGTTGGCGTTGTGTATATTGGCGTATCCATCATGTGCAGCGGCAAATTCAATTTTTCAAGGTTACTAATGTCAGGTACCTTTGTAGGATTAGGAGTTGCCGCCATGCATTACACAGGCATGCTGGCAATGCATGTGCAAGCCGATGTTGTTTGGAATTGGACGATTATCGCGGCCTCTGTCGGAATAGCGGTAGTTGCTGCTAACGTTGCATTATGGCTGGCAATTCACGTTAAACGCATATGGCATATTGTTGTTAGTGCAATAGTAATGGGTGTCGCAGTTTGCGGAATGCATTACACAGGTATGGCGGCGGCAGAGTTTACTTATAATGCGAATCTTCCCTTAGTAGCATCAATGAGTGGATCCAGTTCGATTCTTGTTTTTTGTATTATGACGATCGATTTAGGTGTGATATTAATTGCCGCTTTAATTGCTATTTCAGAATCTAATAAGCAACAAGAATTGGAAGCTACAATGAAATAATACGAGTAGGTGTAGCGGCCCGGCCCGGATACATTGGTTTTTCGTGGCCATATTAAGTGAGAATGATAACTCGATAGCAAATCATCCCGCCCAAACAATATACGAATAATATCCTTTGTCCGTAATGCTGATAACCAACTTTTGTACCATTCATACTTTAGGGGATGTACGAAAGCGGTCGATTGAATACAAAAACTGCTGCTAACTTCTAAAATTTTCAATTTCTACAGTTGGCAGCAACTGATCTATTTTGTTAAAAAGAATTAATTTTTAATCATTTACTACGAGTAAGGGAAAACTATGCGTGCAGATATGTTGACATCTATTTTAACAGAACTTAATGGCACATCAGGCGATATTGAAGCTTCAGGCGTAATCTCAACTGACGGCTTGATGATAGCCTCCGTGCTACCGGTCAGCTTGGATGAAGACCGCGTGGGTGCAATGAGTGCTGCCATGCTGTCTTTAGGCGATAGAACTGCACAAGAATTGGTCAGAGGTACATTGGAACAAGTACTGATTAAAGGTGATAAAGGTTATGTGCTGATGACCTATGCTGGCGCAGAGTCAGTATTGACCGTTTTGGCGAAATCCAACGCTAAATTAGGCTTGATTTTTCTTGATGTGAAACGCGCGGCAATTAGTATTTCCGATCTGTTATAGCATTTTCTTTTCTTAAATAAGGAGCAAGATATCTCTCAAAATTTTTACCAACTCATTGTGCTTACGGTAAATATTTTCCCGGGTTGACGCCGGATTTGGAGGTCTGATTGCATAATATTGGTCCATTCGCCACATCTAAAAAGAGTCACCGACAGCTTTTTTATAGGTTTTTTCGTCAAAGGCACCAACTCACCCCACTCATTCGGCCAGATTGGAGTGCGCTAAGGTGACTTGGTCTTGGACAGCTATTTGCTCTAGGCGATTCGCGGCAAATGATCAACAAACTTGCCAATCATTATCTATGTGAGTAAACGCACCTCAGCCATGCCGCCATTGATGACCGCTTGTGGAATCGATGCAGCGCTGATGGATGGTTTGGCACTGACGGCAGGTATTGTGGGCTAATATATCGGTGCATGAAGAACTTGGCCGACTTCACATCCAGTTGTTCGGTGACGGCTACACTGAGTTTGACCAGCGCTTTAACGCACTGGCCACATTGGTAAGTCTCGGGTTCATGGAGATGTTTAATGCACGGCAGGTCCTCGGACAAAGTTTGACAACCGGCTCGTTAGTGTTTGGGACCAATGCGATAAGGCGAAATCCATATACCCAATAGCGTTAGCTTAGTGCGCCGCATGATTGCCCAACAACCAAGTCTAACTCACGGGAGCGTTGAATGGCAGCTTACTGAGAAACCCTGTCGACATTGAATTCAAAGCTTTGAAGGACGCTTATGGGTCGACAACGGGAGTTACACCACCATTTTAGCAAATTTGCATGGCTAACAGTTCGGCCTTGAGGCGTTCGGTTTATTGCCGTCGGCTAGGCTATCAAGCAATAACAAAGGTTGCCAGTCTACTGACTGAGCAATTTTGTTAAGCCAAAATGCTGGTCCGAAGTCAAAAAATCCCATGGGAGTATATGTTTGGCTGCCTCATAGGATTATATCGGCTCCTTTACTGTCCGAAGGCTTGCTATAAAATGCCATCCAGAATGACTTAAAGTCTTTGTAGACGATTGACGTGTGCCATTTTTACAATGAATACCCCCTCAAGGAACTCATGAAAACCTATTTAATCTGTTTGAACGCGATATTTTTATTGTTAAGCGGTTGTGCCAGTTCACCGCCGACAAAACCGGAGGCTATTCAACGTAGCGACTACCGCTATCTCAAGACTTATCTGACCTGGTTGATTG
>JABFRC010000124.1 GCA_013141375.1 Methylococcaceae bacterium
TATCAAGCACTCGACCAAGCTCATCGGGAGTGCCTGAAGCAACCAGAATGTTCCGGGTGTTGTCTACATTTAATATGGTTTTTTCCTGCACCAGTGGTTTGATCACCTCGACGATGTCTTGCACCGCGACATTGCGGATAGGAATAACCCGTATTTGATAGCCGGTTCTTCCTGCCACGCCGGGCGCATTAAAGCTGGAGCTATAAAGTGCCTCACTATCGGGTTCAATGTGATAAATGCTGGCATCCTTAATCAACACCGCATTATTCATACGCAACAACATTTCCAGTGTTGGAATTAATTCATCTTTGGTTAACGGATCCGTCGTTTGGAGCGTTACTTTTCCAGTAACCTTAGGGCTAAGTACGTAGTTTTGACCAAGAATATCACTCAGTACGACCTTAGCCACCTCCCCCAAGTCCGCTTCATCAAAATTTAAACTATAAGAGCCTTCGCCACTGCCCTTCACCTTTCTGTGCTGTTCGGGGTTATTTGATACAAATTGATCATTACCCGGAAACAGTTCGGCTTTCGGTTTGTTTGCATCAACGGGTGGTTTGTTTTGTAAATCTTTGATGACCGCACCATTCGCTTGGTCATCCTGGATTTGCGTTACCGGCGATAAAGGTAGCTTGGTGGCTTTATCAGGGCCTAATAGTTCGCAACTTGCCAATGAAAATCCTACCGCCATAATGCAGGTGGCAGCAGCGACATTTTTAACTTTACTCATTTATTGTCCTCAGTCGTATCAACTTCAGGTTGTTCTTGTGGGGGTTCTGGTGCAGCCTGAGGCGGTGTTTGTGGGCGTGCCTGGCTCGGTGGTTGTTTTGGGATTATTGTTTTAGGTTTCGGTTTGCGCAAGGTCAGTTCCTTTTGCTCGCTACCCTGAATAAAAGTGACTTTATCCTTACCAATGTCTGTTAATTTCCAGCCATCGAGCTCTTCTCCAACAATGATCTTCCGATAATTATCCTTGGCTAGTTTTGACTTCGCACGACTTAAAAGTACGGACAGCCCTTTCTTTCCAGTGTAAATTCCACTGACCGCCCAGTCGAAATTCACTACAACAGGGGCAGGAGCATTATTTGTCTGTTCCGGCTCGGGTTCATCCACTGGTTTTCTGCCTTTAACAAATAAAGGCCGGTTGACTAAATCCTCGTAACTGGCTTCAGGTTGCTTTGCGAGCTCGATATTAGGTAGTTCATCAGGTTTAAAATCTGATGAATTAACCGTCATTAACGAGCTTAGCAATTGCTCCTGCGCATGTCGTGCATAAAACCATTCTCCAGCCAATATAAAAATCAAGCTCGCACTGAGTGCCAACAACAAAGCGAATAATTTGATATTCATTCTGCTTGCTTCCTCATAAAGCTGACCGCCTGAAAATTGACGTTGAGTTCGTTACTGGGTTCTATCTGACGCGTCTTGCGATTTCTTACTCCGCGCATTGGCCTAATATCGATTTGATCAATCAATATCAGCGGTGCAGACGTTTCAATGTTATATAAAACCGACCTTAACACTTCACTATTACCGGTCATTCGGACGCTGATGGTAATACGGGTGAATTCGTTCTTCGTGGTCACTGGCAACACTTGGGTACTGCTCAATTGACCACCGGCTTCAACAATGGTTTTTTTAATAAACTCCTGCATACCTGCAGATGCAAGTGCGCTGGTGTTCTGACTATTGAGATAGCCCTGTTCATCATAGGCTTGCTTAATTTGATCCAGATTTTCAGCAACAGCCTCTTTTGTAGCAAGAACTCGCTCATATTGTTGAAGTCTAAAAGCCAGCGCATGTTTACTTTCGTTTAGTTCAAGTCCCTTACTGATAATAGGCGTAACAATTAACAGTGCAAATAACAGCACGACCAAAACAAATAGCCCAAGCGCCAACCATTTTTGCGCAACTTTACTTTCCAAGAGTTCCATTACTTTCTCCGGTTTGCTTAGGGGCCTCTTTTGTATCAGCGGGGGCTACTTCTGGTTCTGCTGCATCGGGTTCGGCATCCGCATCAGGCTCAGCCTCTGTGTCTGCATCCGTAGCATCCGTATCCGTTGCATCGGTTGATTCAACGTCTTTTGCTTCCTCGGGCACTTCATCTACTGGCTCTTCTACTAGCTCCGGTGGCTTAGTAACATCCACTGTTATCTGGAAGCGCTCCAACCCGCTGACTTTATCTTGGGTAACTGGCGAGACAAAGCGAGCATTGGCAAAATAATCAGAGGCCTCAAGTACTCCAATAAGACCGGAGGCGGCAGGTGACTCGCCCTGCATCTGCAAATGTCCATCTGAATACTGGGCATAAGCCAAAGAGGTATCGTCTTTTATCAGTGTGCTTAGGGTATTCAACATAACCACCACGGGGGGCCTTGCTGTTTTTTCTGCGATTAACGACTTTGTTTGATCATTGAGTTCGTCAATTTGCAGTTGCATTGCTTTGATTTTTTTTGCCTCAGGCTCAACTTCGTCAATTTTTTGCTGTAATGATTCAACTGCATTTGACTCAAACCACACGGGCATTGCCAAGGCTGTGACAAATAAAACGAATAATAAAGTAACTAAACCAGCAAAAATTAATTGCGGTGCCTTTGCAGGCACTTCACGCCACCATTCCGGCAGCAAATTGTAGAGATCATCGCCTTGTTCCAAATCATTTTCGGCCCCGGCATAATCGACTAATACAGGAATCAATCCATTGGCTTTAACATCAGCATAAACAGCATCAAGTATCTCTCGGGTAGTCAAAATCAACATGACTCTGATTTGACCTGGATCGTTATCACCCTCTAAAAGTTTGGCCGCAAAATAAATTTGTTCGGCTTTAAACGGTGTATATCGATCCAATTCGTAAGCGATGACCTGTTGTAAATTTTCCTTGGCAGCGCCAGGCAATACCAGTTCTTTATGGATAATTTCCTTATCACCCAAGCGAATAACAACTTGAGCCTTGGCTAGGCGCTCATCTTTTGCTAATAACGCTTGATATTGACTCTCAGAAGCTTCGCTTTTTTGCAGTACAGCAAGTGGCTCTCTCGTATTTCTATATAAGTAGCTTAAAATTAATTGCCCTTCGACTGGCTCTACGATAATAAATCCGCGTTTGTCGGTAAGCACTTGCTTGATATTTTCCGGTATCCAATGGCTAAGCTCTCGTCGCCACCAGCGCCAGAATTTTTTAAAATCAAGTTCAATTGTTGAATTCAGGTTCAGCATACTGCATCACAAGTAATTTAGTTTTTTCATCAGAGAACAACGATTCCTTTTGGTTTAGGTTGTGTTGCCATTTTATTATCGTAAAAGGATCACTGGAGGCACCATCAATTCTTTCAACTTGCACGTTCAACGTCGCAGAAGAACCATTTTCCAGTTTTGCTTCAGCAATTATCTCAAATACCCCGGTTTCAGTAGCCGGATCGGCAGCCGCATCTTCATCCGGCTGAACAAGATCTTCCGGCGCTTGATTGGCTTGATCTTCATTAAGCGCGCCCGCAGTAAGCATAGCTGTTGAAGGCATAGGCAACTCATTAATTGCACTATTTGTTCTTTCCATTAAATATTGTTCGATACCCTCAGGGTTTAGGCCAGGCAACACTTCAAGCACTTCTCTGGGCGCAAAACGTAAATCCACATCCTGTCCTGAGTACACGGTTATCAATGGCGATAATGTTTCAAAAACTTCCTGGGTAATTCCCAGCACCATTTGTAACTCTTCGACGGTTCGAAAGCGTTTATTTCTTGGTTGGTAGTTTAGACCCGCTTTTTTATATTCCTGTTTTTCCGCGCCATCGGGACGCACCATATCATCGCTATCTCGCCAATCCAGAATTGCATTAACCAGCTTAGTCATCTGCTCTTTATCGGTGGCAACCCTGCCGATGAGCGTTTGCAATAAGGCTTCATTCGCATTATTGATGTCAATTTTACCGACTTCGGCCTGCAACTGGATTCGGACCTGGGTATCCGAGAAATCAACCTGATAAATACTGCCATCGGCACGCCAGCGTTTAGCAGCTTCCGGCTGCAGTAACATCATTTCGGCGACCGCCAATGCAGATTCAGCAATAGCGCCGGCTTGGGCATTGTTTTTGAGCCCTTCAACAATTGAGGCTTCCCTACGCATACTTAATGCAAAGCTACCCGACATAATGATTAATAAGCTCAATACCCACAACACTATAACCAATGCAAAACCATTTTGATTCGACGTAGTCATCAATTACCGCCTATGGATTGAGAATCGTCGTTTTCTAATGCGTCGTCAGGCGTTTCGCTGTCAAAGTCTTCGTTACTGTAATTTCCCGCCACTTTCAGCTCAAGAATCATATCCGGCCAAAATATGCCGTTTTCCAACTCAATACTAATTTTGACTAATCGCGGTTGATTTTCCTTTTCCAACCACTCAGTTTGCCAGGCGCTATCGTCTGCACCGGTATCCGATCCGAAATAACTTAATTCAAAACGTTTTACATGTTTGACCAGCGCAACCTGTTCCTGATTCCATTGCTCACCTTCCGCCAACGGAAAAAAAGGCGTTAATTCCACCTGAATTGATTTTTCACCCTCTTTCTCTTTTAAAAACAAAGTAAATTGTTGCAAGCCTTTTCTGCCGACACTGGCTGGAAAAGTGGTTACAAATTGCAAGGTTTGGGGAGTGCCCTGAAAAGCGAAGATTTTTAACCCGTCCTTGTCAGAAAAATCATTCCATACTGGTTTAGCAGAAATAAGATGCTGTTGAAAAAAGTTATAAACCACTGCAACGTCATTCACATCAGTAATTTTACTTTCGCCTTGCTCCCAACTTTGGGCGCAAATTTTTAAGCTGGCAAACAACAATACGACGATGACACTTAACAGCGTCATGGCAATTAAAACTTCAATCAAGGTAAATCCCTGATTTGACTTTACTGCTTTTGTCATTCGGTAGCAGCCAGCTTAAGCTTAGTAAGTTCTAGTCGTCGGTTATCATCTCCCCAACTTACAATAACGCTGACTTTGAAAAGCGTAACGGGCAATTGCGCCGCGTCCAACTTAGCCCCCGTGAAATTTCCAAAGCTTAAGTTGTGTGGCGTTACTCGCAGTAGCCATTCATATTTATCCTGCTCAACACCCGAGGTTTCTCCTGCCTGCAAAGGCGCCGCCACCCCGGCTTGAGACATCAATGATTCAGCGATTTGTATGGCAACCGTATAATTTTCTGAAACCTGTGCGGTATTCACGCCGCCACTGAAGATCTTCAACAAAATCCCCAGAGACAACGCCATTATTGAAAAAGCAATAAGAATTTCCAACAATGAAAAGCCACGCTGGTTATTTGGCACTAAGTTCACTCGCTCCGGTGAGCCAATTGATATCAATTTGCCAGCCTACATTATCTTTTTCCAAGGTCACTCGACCTCCGATTGACGAGCCATCCGGAAAAAAACGCAGATTGGCGACGCCTTCTTCCAATTCATCTTGAGCAGTAACTACTGAAACATCGATGGCTTCTGGAATATGATAGGTTTTCCCGCGACCACTGACGCTATAGGTATTTTCAGTTAAATCAATACTAACTGTAGATTCTTTATGGCTCACTAATGCTTGTCCACGCGCATAACGCAACGCTGATACCATGTCGATAGCCGCGCTTTTGATTTCAAGCGTATCAGTACCCGATGACAAATTGATGCTGATTGCAGAAAAACCTAACACCATAATAAACAGCACGACCAATAGCTCAAGCAAAGTGAAGCCTTGCTCTAACAAAGGACGGGGGGATATCTTATTAGCTTGCTGTAGAGCAGAAGCAGGAAAGGCAACCGCACCCTTCCCCTTAGCCACAGTGGTTAATCGCTTATGCAGAAATGAGTTCCTCAATGCACAAGTAGTTGTAATGAAAGATATTAAAATCCAAATTATTCCCAGCTATTGACATCCTGGTCTTCACCTTCACCACCGTCTTTGGCATCTGCACCTAGGCTGAATAAATCGAACTTGCCATGAGTGCCCGGATAAACGTAGTGATACTCCTGTTGCCAAGGATCCAGAGGAATTTTTGATTTACGCAAATAAGGACCATTCCAATGTTTGGCATCATCCGGCGCTTGTATAAGCGCTTCCAAGCCTTGTTCAGAGGTTGGATAACGCCCCAAATCCAATTTATACATATCCAAGCTGGCGGCAAGATCTTCAATCTGCACTTTGGCCGCTTTGGTTTTTGACTCGCCCATGTGCTTCATGACTTGCGGTCCGACAATACCCGCCAACATCGCAATGATGCCCAATACAACCAATAATTCAAGTAAGGTAAAACCCGTTTGTGCTTTTGTTTTCATATTAATGTCATAGTGATTTAGAGTTAAAAAGCCAAATCATTTACGCTTAAGATAGCCAGTAAAATGGACACGATAATACCAGCAATCATTAAACCCAATGAAATTATCAATGCCGGCTCCAGCAAAGCCAACATTCGGGCAATAGCGACACGGAGTTGCTTGTCATAGATACCCGCCACTCGAAGCAACATCTCTTCAAGTCGACCGGTCTCTTCGCCCATTTTAATCATTTGTAATGCCATTTTGGGCAACACGCCTTTCGATAACAAGGCTTCAGACATACTTTTCCCTTGTTTCAACTGATCTTCGGCATCTTGAATAGCATCAGCCAACACCAGATTATCGACAGTTTCTCGAACGATGACCAACGCCGACAATATGGATACGCCATTGCCTAATAATGTACCCAGTGTACGGGTGATATTGGCAGTTTCTTTGTTAAGAACAATATTGCCAAACAAAGGCAACTTTAAAAAGCGACCATCCCACACTTTTTTTCTTACGGGATCTGCCATCTGCCATTTCATAAAGCTGGACAAAAATATTGCCCCACCAATAAGAATCCACCAATAATTTTGCAGCCAATTTGCCAAGCCAACAACAATTTGCGTTGAAACCGGTAACGCTTTGCCCGCACTGGCAAACATTTCTGAAAACTGCGGCACCACAAATGTCAGCATGATAAATAATGAGGCCAGCGACATCACCAACAAAATAATCGGATAAATCAATGCCGTACTGACAGTGTCTTTTAATTCTTGAGAACGTTCTAAATATTCTGAAAGCCGACTCAACACCTCGCCCAAGCTACCGCCAGCCTCTCCAGCACGAATCATGTTCAGGTAAAACTTGGAAAATACACTGGTTGAAGCACGCTCAGGCGATTTTCGTCGTTCTAACGAATCTGCCAATGTTGCCCCGCCTTTAACTTTTTCCAAGACCCGAGTAATAAGCCTGGTTAACGCAACATTGTCTTCAGTCAGGTCCATCAACACCAACAGTGACTTATCCAATGGCAGCCCCGACTCTAATAGAGTCGCCAATTCACTGGTGAACAAGCCGATTTCTTTTTGCGAAAGCCCCGAGCCTCTCGAACTCAATTTAAATCCGGAAAATAGCTTGGGCTTTGCAGCGACAACCCGGATTGGCATATAGCCTTCAGACTGCAGTGTGGCAATCAGATGCTGTTCACTAAGCGCATCCCGGATACCTTCTATGACATTGCCTTGACCGTTGACGGCTTTATATGAATAGGTCGGCATATTAACTTTCAGCCGTGGTTACGCGTAACACTTCTTCAATCGTAGTGATACCCTGAACCACTTTGATCAAGCCATTTTCATACATGGTGGACATGCCTTCCTCGATGGCTAATTTTTGAATCAGGCCCGCTTCAGCATGGCTCATGATTAATTTACGGATAGGGTCGGTCATGGGTAGAAATTCGATGATAGCCTGACGACCGCGGTAACCCATATCTGCACAATGACGGCAACCCACCGGCTTGAAAAAAAATACAATATTTCCGACCGGGACAATGCGCTTTAAATGCAATTCCTCAATCAGTTCAGGTGGAGGCTGATAGGCTTCCTTACATTCCGGACACAAGCGCCTAACCAAGCGTTGCGCCAAAATTCCATTTACGGTTGACGTCAGTAAATACTCTTCAAGGCCCATATCAAGCAGTCGCGTTACTCCGCCGGCAGCATCATTGGTATGGAGTGTTGATAATACTAAATGGCCGGTCAGCGCTGATTGAACCGCTATTCGCGCCGTTTCAAGATCTCGCATTTCACCGATCATAATGACGTCGGGATCTTGCCGAACAATTGATCGCAAGGCTGCCGCGAAAGTTAAGCCGATTTGCGGCTTTGCCTGAATCTGATTGATACCTTCCATTTGATATTCAACCGGATCTTCTACGGTAATAATTTTGCGTTCTGACGTATTGAGTTGCTTCAATGCCGCATACATCGTGGTTGACTTACCACTACCAGTAGGGCCTGTGATTAGAATAATGCCGTGGGGTTGAGAAAGCGCATCAAGAAACAAATCCAAATGCTTGCCTGCAAAGCCCAACTCGGTAAAATCCAATACGGTATTTTCTTTGTCTAACAAACGAATAACCACGCTCTCACCAAACATGGTGGGTATGGTTGATACCCGTAAGTCCAGCTCTTTACCCAGCATTTGTATCTTGATACGCCCATCCTGGGGCAAACGTCGTTCGGCAATATTAAGCTTTGCCATAATCTTGATGCGCGAGATCACGGCGGCGGTTGATTTTACCGAAGGCGCATCAATTGCCTTGAGAACACCATCAACACGCAACCTAACTTTAAGACTTTGTTCAAAAGGTTCGATATGGATATCCGAGGCCCTGGTCTCGATGGCTCGCTGCATTATCAAATTGACCATCTTGATAATTGGCGCCTCACTGGCTAAATCTTTAAGATGCTCAAGATCTTCATCGGCAATGTCGTCAAAATCCAGGTCTTTAACTACCTTATCAACCTGCGAGTTACCTTCCCCATATTGCACATCTAGCGCGGCATCAATTTCCGACAGCAGTCCTACTTTTGCCTTTATTTCTTTACCGGTCGCCAACTTTAAAGCATCAACGACAAATTGATCTTCCGGATCCATCATCGCAATTTCAATGGATTCACCGTTATTTAGGCCAATGACATGAAATTGTTTTAGAAAGCGAAACGAAATATTATCCGGCAGCTGTTTTTCAAGCGGGTATTTCTCGGCGTCAATTTTTTCAAATTCACCGGATTGCACATAGGCATCGGCAACATCAAGCTCTGAACAAACACCCAATTTAACCAACAATTGCGGCAGACTTTCTGATCCTGACGTTTTTTTAACACGCTCCACTTTTTTTAGTTCGCTTAAGGAAAGCTTGCCGCGCTCTTGTAATACGTTTAATAAAGATTCGTACGCCATTTAATCTATTGTCCCTTAGGGCTTGAATTTTGCATGCATTATGCCGTTTTGCTGGTGTTGCGGTCAAAAAACTCATGACTTATCAACGCCAACAATATCAGCGCAGTGCCTGCCAGCACTTTTAGTGTAAAAGGTTCGTGGTTAATAAAATGCCCCAGCGCCAAGGCTAATATCGGTGAAATCAATGTAATTAAAGAAACCCGTGTTGCTGACAGATATATCAGCAAATAGTAATACAGAATAAAACCGACGGTAGTTGCAATAACGCCCAAATAAACAATGGACCATAAACTAACTGGAGAAAGTGTCGTCGGCCAATGCCCATCCAAGCTAAGCCAAAGGCCAATATATAATGGCATTGAAAATAATAATCCACCCGTCACCTGAGTCAGTGCCGGTAATTTTGCGTCGATTCGCTTTACCCAGACAGCGCTCAGCGATTGCAAAAAAGTTGAGGCCAACACACCAGCAATTCCCAGCATAGCGTCTTGCCCGAGTTGCATTGCCGAGCCGAACATAACCGCTAAACCCGCAATACCTAAGATATAGGAAATGACTTTCCCCACACTTAGACTGGCTTCATTTAAACAGACTGCCGCCAGAATGGCTGTCATTAACGGTGTCAATCCAAAAATGACCGAAATCCAGCCGGACGGAATAAATTGTGCCGCCCAGTAGACAATTAACATTGATCCAAAAATCTGCACCGCAACAGCCATATACGTCAAAACTGCTTTTTTATGCCAGCTAAGACGCTGCTGACTTAAACCCAGTGTCATCAAGGTGCAGGCGGCGCCGATGGTCATTCTGGCGGTAACGCCAAATAAATAGCCCGGGCCTTCTCCGCTCCATTTGATAGCCAGCGGTGTTGTAGACCAAAGCAAAACGATGAAAATATACGCAAAAACCAATCCTAATCGCACCGATGTTGATCCATTTAATTAAATTCCTTAATGATGCGCTTGATCTTATCCAAGACTTGCCTCTGCTGTTCCACGCTAAGTTTGGCGTAATCTTTTTCAAAATCCTCTAATCCATATTGAGCATCAATACTTGTATTGCCTGATGAATTAATCCCGCAATCTGCAAGCACCCGAGTTAACGGCTCAGCCCCTCCATCCATAGGAATTGACCCGGACAACACTTCACGAATTAAGGTGTGTACACGCACAAAAACAGCTTTCCCTGAAAGCATATCACTAACCAATGCTGCGGCAAATTCACTGGTATAGCCTCGGCGTTTGGAATCCTTGAACGTGGTCATTTGAATTTTAACCGGTGACTTTTGATCAATTTGATATTCAACATCAAATTTACTACCCTGAGACGCGATCAAGCTATCCGCGTCAACAATGACTTGCAATGCATTATCTCTACACACCACTTCCAAATGCAGGTTGTCGTATAAATCGCGACGCGGAAAAGGTGATTTGGCAAAACTATAGGCGCGATTGGTTAAGCGATCATTTTCTTGAATATATTCCCAGGCATTGGCAGCATTTAGATTAATTGGCATCAGACCAAGCCATAGGAAAAAACCAATGACTTTTAGCCTATAAGACATTGGCATAATCCTGCTCCAATTGTCTGAAGTTCATGGATGACATAAAACGGCTAAAGCTTAACCAAGCTGACAAGCCCATTAGATCCTTGAATTGCGGGGGCAAGAAATGCGGCGCGACCACTGTGCCCTCTTCCACCAAATCAACCAAAACTTTCATATCTTCAATCATCGTCTTGCCGCAAAACAGCAAAGGAATACGATCAGGCTTACCTTTGCTAACTGCCAAGCGCATGAAATTAAAAGTCAGCACAAAGCCTTTGATATACGTCAGATCTTTAGTAAACGGCATACCATCAGAGCTACTGCCTCTGAATACTCGGCTACTGAGGGTATAACTTTCCTCCCTATCCATGCCCTTATCGATAAAAAAGTTGAATATATCCAGAAAATCCGCGCCTTCTTCAGCCAGAGTAATTGCCCTTACCCGGTTAATCAGCCGCATCAAGCGATTGGGTGTGGAGCTGAAAGTCAAAATTTCCATCAACACAGCCAATCCTTCTTGAGTCACCGTTGCCGACGGGGGGCCCTTGCCTAAAAAGGTGCAATACGGTTGCGCCAGTCCATTTAATGTTGTGCCTAGATGCACCCAGATTTCATGCACTTCCAGCACGCGCAAATCACGCATATTAAACAAAGCGTCGGCACGCAACTTGACATAATCGGTACCCGCCGCCGCATCGGCAATAATACCGTCGCTGATCATTGCACGCAGGCCATCCCCGGGAAACATCGATTCTATTTTTTCATTAAGAATGACAACTGCATCTTTAGCATTGATAGTTTTAGGCTCTTCAACCAAAAAATCGAGCTTTAACAGCTGCGATAACGTCGCTTCCATCATACTGCCCAGATCGGCAATCGTAGGATCGCCAACATGAAAAACATCCTGTGAAGAACCATACAATTCTTGCGAAATATTGCTAAATGTTGAAGTTCCACGTGCTTCCAACATGCGCACGACATCCTGATATTCTCGACAAATTCGCCGCATGATGACACTTAGCGGATTAAGCTGACCAAGCTTACGAACCAGATCACGCTCAATCTGATAAAACTCGTGTTTTTTTTCAACCGGATCAAAACCCAGTGGTCGCTTCAAATAATACTCAGGACTTACTGTTGGTAGTTTTTTACAGTTGCCCTTAAAAAACTCTTGTTTTACCGCGTCATCCCATTTAATTGCATCCAGAATTCGAATCGGTTGCTGTGCCTTTAGAATTCGGTCAGATAGCGTTTTGACTTCCGTAAGATAGGCGGAGGGTTTTAACGTTTTTTTTCGCATGGGCCATCCAAATCAATATAGATATTCGAAAAAATCAAGGTTCAACTTAATTAGTTAAAGCCGTAGCGAAACCACAGCCAATAAACCAATAGATTTAACAAGCTCAGGGGAATGCCGATGCGAGCAAACTCAAAAAAAACCAGGGTCGCATTATGTTTCTCAGCATGTTGAACAATGATGACATTACTCGCAGCCCCTAATATTAAACAATTTCCGGCTATAGTACTGCCAGCCGCTAAGGCCATTAACTGAGATGAATTCAAGTCGCCCAACACTGGCAAATACAGCGCAACGAGCGGGACATTCGAAATCAACTGACTCAGCGCAGCGCTTATCCCCATAATAACCGGAACATCTGTTAAATCCAGAGGAATGCGCATTAATAACTGTTGAATGGCACCAGACTGCCAAACACTTGCCGTCAATACGAACATTGAGGCAAAAAATAATAACGTTGACCAGTCCAGCTTTCTTAAAAAAGCCAGCCGATCCGGACTAAACAACAATATCGGTATGGCTGCAAGCAATGCAATATGAGCCAACTCCAGATGCCAAGTTGTTTGCACATGTGCCAGAAAGATATTCACTGAGATCAGACATAGCAACAATACCACCGAAATCCGCGCTAACTTAGCTAAATACTCATCCAATACAGTCACCGGCCCATGAACAAGCGGCGTAGCATTTATAAATTCAGATCGATAAAACCGAAGCAGAAACAGATATGCAATTAGCAAATTAATTAGGGTGGGGACGACCAAGGCCTTAAAAAATACAGTAAACGGAGAAGCCAAGCCGCCCACACTGGCAATTAAGAGATTTTGCGGATTACCAATAGGGCTCATCACACTACCGATTGTGATTGCGTAAGCCAACGTTAATAACAGCAACTGGCTATTTATCTTATGTTCTCGAGACAGCCGCAAAACCAACGGCGTACCAATGATTGCCAGCGTGTCATTCATTAACAGCGCCGAAGCGAGAGCTGCTCCAAATAAAACCCCCAGCACCAGATGCGACACCGAATATATTCGACCAAACAGCTTGTAGGCCAAATAATATAGGTAACCACTATCAACCAAGGCCTGACCAACAATAAACATCGCGAATAAAAAAATCATCACATTCAAATCTATTGCTTCCAAAGCATCGATCCAGCCGATCTCACCACTCAGTAACAAAACCAGAGCTCCTGCAAACATACTTTGCCAAATTTGAATCTGCAACTGTCCTATTCGTCTAATTGCTATCAGTACAAAAACTGCACCTAAAACCACTAATGAAATTGACATAAATATAATTGAATACGTACCAGGAATCTGTTGCTAAATTTCGATGAGAAAAGAGAATACCCTATCGTTAGATAGTCGTCATTCAAAGCCAAATTGGCCTAGACAATCATCACACTAACATTAAAGGACTCAGTAAGCAGCGCCAGATCAATTGCAATATCAAGCAATTACATGTAGGATAGACAGCAATAAACGAAGTTATATCTAACTCCGTAGACTTTTTAAAGCACTGCTCAGCGGTGCTTTTTTATTGCTATTACCAACACAAACAACATGCCAGTAATTACACTTCCAGACGGAACTCAACGCACTTACGAACAGGCCGTCACGGTTTTAGACGTTGCCCAATCAATAGGCGCCGGCTTAGCCAAAGCCACTCTAGCAGGCAAAGTTAATAATAAGCTGGTCGATGCCGGCACCGTTATTGACCATGATGCTACGCTACAAATTATTACCGCAAAAGATAGCGAAGGCCTCGAGATTATTCGACACTCTACCGCACATCTATTGGCGCAGGCCGTTAAACAATTATTCCCTGACGCCCAAGTCACAATTGGTCCGGTGATAGAAAATGGCTTCTTTTACGATTTTGCTTATCAACGCTCTTTTACGCCTGAAGATTTGCAGGCAATCGAAGCCAGAATGCAACAACTTGCAAATGCTGACAGCGCTGTCTCCAGAACAGTTTTATCCAGAGACGCTGCCGTCAAATTTTTCAAGGATCTGGGTGAACACTACAAAGCCGAGATCATCGAGTCAATTCCTGCTAACGAAGATTTAAGCCTGTATACCCAAGGCGAATTTACCGACCTGTGCCGCGGTCCTCACGTCCCCAGCACTGGCAAACTAAAAGCATTCAAGTTGATGAAAATCGCTGGCGCATATTGGCGCGGCAATTCAAACAATGAAATGCTTCAGCGCATTTATGGCACTGCCTGGACAGATAAAAAAGAACTCCAGGAATATCTGGTTCGACTGGAAGAAGCAGAAAAAAGAGACCATCGCAAACTAGCTAAAACACTGGACCTTTTTCATACTCAGGAAGAAGCCCCTGGCATGGTGTTCTGGCATGAAAAAGGCTGGATTTTGTATCAGCAAATCGAACAGTATATGCGTCAGAAATTACGCAGCAACGGTTACGGTGAAGTTAAAACTCCGCAAATTGTCGACCGTTCACTATGGGAAAAATCAGGTCACTGGGATAAATTCAGCGCCATGATGTTTACCACGCATTCGGAAAATCGCGATTACGCTATTAAACCGATGAACTGCCCATGCCATGTACAAATATACAACCAAGGTATAAAAAGTTATCGCGATTTGCCAATACGCCTAGCCGAATTCGGCTCCTGCCATCGCAACGAACCCTCCGGCACCCTGCATGGCTTAATGCGAGTAAGAAACTTCGTACAGGACGACGCTCATATATTTTGCACAGAAGCGCAGATTCAGGATGAGGTCTCTGTATTCATAGACATGCTTTTTGATGTTTATAAAGATTTTGGCTTCGAAGAAGTCATCATTAAATTATCAACCAGACCCGAAAACCGGGTCGGTGATGACTCGGTTTGGGATAAAGCAGAAAACGCACTTGAAGTTGCATTGAATAGCAAAGGACTAGCCTGGGAATTACAACCTGGCGAAGGGGCATTTTATGGCCCTAAAATTGAGTTTTCGCTTAAAGACTGTATCGGCAGAGTCTGGCAGTGCGGCACCATCCAGGTAGATTTCTCAATGCCTGGAAGGCTCGGAGCCACTTATATTGCTGAAGACGGCTCCAAGCAAGTACCGGTAATGCTGCATCGCGCCATATTGGGCTCACTAGAGCGCTTTACAGGCATATTGATCGAACAACATTCCGGCACATTCCCTCTCTGGCTGTCTCCTGTGCAAGTAGCACTACTAATAATTGCCGACAGACACGCCGATTATGCCGAAAAAATCGCCAAAGACCTTGAAAAACAAGGCATCAGAGTAAAATTGGACTTGAGAAATGAGAAGATCGGGTTTAAAATCCGCGAGCACTCAATGCAGCGCGTACCCTATCTTGCCATTATTGGCGACAAGGAACTCGAAGACCAATTAATTTCGATTCGCACGCAAAAAGGTGACGATTTAGGTAGTTTGTCAATCAACGATTTTGCCGATCGGCTAAAACAATCGATTGCAAACAAAGAATAATAGTATTTTGGAGGATTAGAATATCGCTGCTAAAAAAGATGAAACGCGCCTGAATGATTCAATTACCGC
>JABFRC010000135.1 GCA_013141375.1 Methylococcaceae bacterium
CCACCCGACTCCAGTTGCGCAGGGAGCCGATCAGGACATTTTTTATGTGCCACAGCAGATCTCCAGCGAATTGGCCATCTATCCCGACCCATTGCTCGGTGAAATACAGCTTCATTTTCGGGTAAAGCTGATGCACTTCGGAAAGCACTGAAATGTCGCCGCCGTAGAGATGCCAGGCTGATCCGGCGAGATAACGACATGCTTCGGCATCGGCAAACACTTCCAGTGGATACTCTTTGACATCGCAATTGTGGTCCCAGCAAAACAGTTCCACATCAGCTAAACCCGCATTATCCAACGCCGGGCCTAAATGATTTTTAATGAAGGCTGCCTGCTCGTGCGCTGCCATGATCATGCTGGGTTCGTTTTTTTGATTTAAAGGCTCGTTTTGCGGTGTGATGGCATGGACGACGATGCCGTTTTTCCGCATGGCAAGCAGGTATAGGGTCAGGTAAGCGGCGTAAACGCTATAACAATCTTCTCGAAGTTTGCCGCCGATAAAACTTTGGTTAGTCTTCATCCAACGTGGCGCCGACCACGCAGTGGCGATGATTTTGATAGCCGGATTGATCGCCAGAATTTCTTGCAGCAAGGGAATCACTTCCGGGTCGCCAGCCTCTATGTCGAAACCGGCAAGCTCAAAGTCGGCTTGTCCATCCGGCTGGTCGTCATAGGAAAAGCAGCGCTCGCTTAAGTCTGATGCACCGATACTCAGGCGGAGAAAACTAATGCCGATGCCGTCTCCATCGGGCAAAAACAGTTCTCTTAATAATTCACTTCTGATGGGATCAGGCAAGCGGCCGATGAGCATCGCGCTGCCGCCGGTCAATGAAAAGCCGAATCCCTCCACGGTCTGATATTGTTGCTCGGCATCGACCGTTAGCACCGGATATGCGTTGAATTCCTCAGTAAAACAAATGACGCCTGTTTGCTGTTGAAACTTTAAATTTTGATCAGCTTGAGTCAGCCAAACTGCAACAGAAGAATCCTTAGCAAGTAAAATTGAATTCGTTGACATGAGCATGCTTTGGCCTAAAAGTTTTACGCAGAGGGCTGAAAGCCTCATTGCATAGGGATATTTAATATATATAGGATAAACGGGGTATAAAATAGCTAGTCAAAGTTATATCTTTTAAATGAATCCAACAGGGGTCGTGAATTTTTAAGCTTGGAACTATTAATCGAAGGCATTTCGATGCGATTTACGACATGGACTAATAAATCTCTAATCAAGAACAAAAAACTCAGGTTCTTTACTAAAAGGAACAGCAATCCCCCGATCAAAACTAATGCAAAAGTGACTGCACTCATATTCAATCATCATGTCTTTGCCATTTTACTGAGGCAATAAATCACTGCGCATGAGTCCTGACATAGTCATGTACAAACTTACGCATCGGCGCATTTAAAAATAGATATTGCTGGTATGCATGATCAATATCAATAGGTGTGATGTGGGCATACACTCCAACTCCGGTTTTAGCAGTAAATTCATCGCTTAATATTTCAATAAATACTGTCCAGCTGATATCAACAGTATTTGTATTTTGCGCTGTCATGGCGTGTCTCCTAAAATATTTATGCTTTCAATATTTATCAAGCATAAATAACGCCAATACCAATAACGCTAAAAATTACAATCTGTTAGGAGTTTTCTTAGTGCAAGACGCCAATATTTCGTCACATTACAAATTCAAAACTTCCGATCAATTTATCCCATCGAACACTAAAACCAAATACAGCTTGAGACGAACAAAATCGATTACTTTTAATTAGCGAGTGATCATTAAAAGTTGTTCTCAGGATCCGCCGGAACACTTACATACGGTTAAAAAATATAGATAAGCTTTAAGAAATTTTTAATAAACGAACTATCGACCAATAAATCGTAACAATGCACTTATTCCAATGCAGATGCGAATTGATGATTTTTTAAAAGGAGGGCAGATTTTTAAAATCTAATACTGAAGGTTGGCGCTAAAAATGGCGTCCCCAGGGGGGTTCGAACCCCCGTTACCGCCGTGAAAGGGCGGTGTCCTAGGCCACTAGACGATGGGGACTAATATTACTTAGTCAGCCTAAAATTGACTGTAAACAGTCGCCGAATATTTACGACGCCTAAAAATCATGGCGTCCCCAGGGGGGTTCGAACCCCCGTTACCGCCGTGAAAGGGCGGTGTCCTAGGCCACTAGACGATGGGGACTAATGATTTAGTCTAAATTGATCTGGTGGAGCCAAGCGGAATCGAACCGCTGACCTCAACACTGCCAGTGTTGCGCTCTACCAATTGAGCTATGGCCCCTCAACAAAGAAGGCGCATTCTACAGCATTTAAAAAGCATATCCAATACTAATTTGAATTTTTTATATATTCAATGGCACGATTTATTCTAGCAAGCGTTTTATCTTTGCCTAGCAATGACAGGGTTACATCAATGGCCGGAGAAACTCCTGATCCGCAAACAGCAACTCGCAAGGGCTGTGCAACCTTGCCCAATCCAAGCCCAGTGGCTTCAGCCAAATTGACAACAATATTATGCAATACCTGCCCGTCCCACTCAGGGGAGGCTGCAAACTGATCGTGAAGTTGAAACAACACTTCTGCTGCAGCGGGTGTTAAATTCTTTTTCGCAGCTTTTTCATCGTAAGCTTCAAATTCTTTATAGAAATAAACACTGGCTGACGCAATATCAACCAAGGTTTTGCAACGTTCGCGCTGCGCTTTTACAACCTCAACCAAACTGGGGCCTTCAGTTGGATCAATATCCAATTGTCCCATGTGCCAGCTTAAATGCCGAGCAATATGGGCCGGATCACTGTTCATAATATATTGATGATTCAACCATAAGAGCTTATCCATATTAAAAGCGGATGCCGATCCATTGACATTTTCCAAATCAAAATGCTGAATCATTTCATCTATTGAAAATATTTCCTGATCTCCATGCGACCAACCCAACCTGACCAGATAATTGAGCAATGCTTCAGGCAGAAAACCATCATCACGAAATTGCATCACGCTAACCGCACCATGGCGTTTAGACAGTCTGGCACCATCAGAACCCAAAATCATTGGCAAATGCGCGTATTTTGGCAACTCGGCACCTAGCGCTTCCAATATGTTCATTTGCCTGGGCGTATTATTAATATGATCATCGCCACGAATGACATGAGTGACTTGCATATCCATGTCATCAACCACTACAGTTAAATTGTAAGTAGGCGTTCCATCACCCCGAGCTATAATCAAATCATCCAGTTCTTTATTGGCGACAACGATATCACCCTTGATTAAATCGGGAATAGTAACTGCACCATCCTGAGGATTTTTGAACCGAATTACCGCTTCCCGATCTTTCTTTGGCCCATCCAAATTCCGGCACTTGCCGTTATATCGGGGCTTTTCTTTGTTGGCCATTTGTTCGGTGCGCAATTGCTCCAACTCGTCTTTAGAGCAATAACAGTAATAAGCATTTCCTTGATCGATCAACTGTCGAATGACTTCTTTATATCGATCGAAATGATGCGTCTGATAAAAGGGCCCTTCGTCGTAATCCAAACCTAACCACGCCATTCCTTCCAAAATCGCATCGACCGATTCCTGGGTAGAACGCTCTAAATCGGTATCTTCAATCCTTAATATAAACTTGCCGCCATGCTTACGCGCGTATAGCCAGGAAAACAGAGCAGTACGAGCACCACCCACATGAAGATAGCCGGTCGGGCTGGGAGCAAAACGAGTTTTAATAGTCATTTACGGTTTTAAACAAATTTAGTTAGGAACAATTAAGCGGTACAATCCAGGCCAGACAAAGGACTGCTAGAACTTGATTATACCAGTTACAGACTGGCAACTGACAACGTAGAAATACACAATCAACAAGCCAAAAGGCGAGCTGGTCCACAGTAGAATAGGCTTCGTGATACTAAAATTAACTTCCAAAAAGCCAAATACCTTTCAAATCTTAAATATGTTTCGCTAGCTCAACTACTATTGTTAGCCAATTAAATTGGTTTCCTAAACTCCGGTTTAGCTTTTTTAAAACAGGATATTTCTTCATTGCGATTATTTGTAAAATTCCAGTCATCATTTAAAGCCTGATAATGAATGTAACCATAAGTCGACAACATTTATCCATTTTCGCAAGAATGCTTGCGGTCACTTTGATTTATGCATTTTTAGGTATATTGGTTGGCGACTTCTCTGGCTCAAATTTCGCAAATATTATTTACCCATCAAGTGGCATAGGATTGGCAGCAGTACTTCTTGGTGGAAATAAATATGCGTTAAGCGTCTATTTTGGCGCAATGTTAATCAACGTATTTTCTCAAAGCCCAATTGGTCTGACATTAATATTACCCTTAGCAAGCACGCTAGAATCACTGTTTGCTGTGTGGCTATTAACCCATTACGGCTACTCACTAAGAGCGATAAACTCATTTAAAGATTTTTTTCGCTTAACAGGTATTGTTGGCGCAATCAGCAGTTCGATTGCCGCACTTATGGGTTCGACCATGCTTCTATTAGCCGGAAGTATTACTGGAAACGCCTATTTAACAACATTTCGTGATTGGTGGATGGGCGACATGCTCGGTATCATCTTGGTTACTCCAATCATTTTGGTCTGGCGCACGCTGCCCATGGGCTGGTTAAAACCCGCAAGGCTTTTTGAATTCTCACTATTAATTACCTTAACGTTTTTTGCCGGCCAAATTATTTTCATGGACTGGTTTCAATCGATATTGGCCCCGGTTACCTACGATTATTGGCTATTTCTTTTTATCACATGGTCGGCAATAAGATTTGGACTACATGGCACTGTCATGGTTTTACTCATTGTTACCGTTCAGGCGCTTATAGGTTCCTCGCGTGGACTAGGCTTTTTAAGTCATGATTTTTCAAAAACGCACCTAACCAATTTATGGTTTTTTACCACTATCTTATCAACGGCAGGTATCGCTCTCGCCACCTATATCAAAGAGCGCAGATTAGTTGAGGACGCTCTGCGCGATAGTGAAAATAATTTTAAAACTCTAGCCCAAAACACCTCTGCGCTAGTCTGGATGACCGGACGTAACAATCTGCGCAACTACTTTAATCAGGTGTGGCTTGATTTTACCGGCCGGACACTAAACCAGGAAAAAGGTAATGGCTGGTTGGCAGATGTTCATCCTGATGACATTCAGCAATGCCTCAACACTTACATAAACGGATTTGATGCCCACCAAGAATTCACCATGGAATATCGCTTGCGACGTAAAGATGGCGAGTTTCGATGGTTGCTCGATCATGGCGTGCCACGCTATAACAAACAGGGATTCTTTATTGGCTTCATTGGCTCATGTATCGATATTTCTGAGCGTAAAACCGCTGAAGAAAAAATCCATCAACTGGCATTTTTTGATCCGCTCACTGGGCTGCCAAATCGACGTTTGTTGCTCGAACGCATAAAACACAGTATTCAAGTAGGCCGACGTGAAAGCACACAGATTGCATTGCTGATGCTTGATCTTGATAGATTTAAAGCCGTAAATGATACCTATGGCCACCAAACCGGAGACGAATTACTTCAAGAAGTCGCTGCTCGCATCACCAATAAACTTCGTGATACGGATATGGTCGCTCGTTTAGGTGGCGATGAATTTATTGTTTTGCTGGATGACATCACACTGTCAGAAGATGTAGCCCGGATTGCCGAAGCCATCATTGCCGACTTGAGCAAACCCTTCAATCTCAATCAGGCAACTAATGTATTAATCGGTGCCAGTATTGGTATCAGCTTATTCCCCCAACATGGAAGAGTGCCGGAAATACTGATGGACAACGCCGATACCGCACTGTATCAAGCTAAAAATGATGGTCGCGGCTGCTTTGCCTATTTCTCTGAAGAGCTTACCTTAGCCGCTCGAGAGCGGATGGAACTGGAAACAAAGTTACGTTTAGCCGTAAAACAAAATGCCTTGCAGGTCTTCTATCAACCTCAGGTTGATGTCCATAGCGGACGCATTATTGGCGCACAAGCTCTGCTGCGCTGGCAGATTTCCAGCAAGGAATTTATCGCGCCCAGCCGGTTTATACCGATAGCAGAAGAAACCGGATTGATCATTGAAATCGGCGAATGGGTATTACGACAAGCGTGCCAACAAGCACGGATGTGGCTTGAAAACGGACTGGCTCCGCTAACGTTGTCGGTAAAACTAACAGCACATCAGCTAAGACATAGCGATGTTAATGCCCTTGTCACCCGGATATTAAAAGAAACCGGCTTTCCGGCCGCGCACTTGGAACTGGAATTAACCGAAAAGACACTCATCGAACACCCTGAATCCGCAACAGTTCTTCAGCAACTAAGAGCTAAAGGCGTACGCCTTGGCATTGATAATTTTGGCAGTGGCTACTCTTCCCTTTCTTACTTAAAACGCTTCCCGTTAGATGTTTTAAAAGTGGACAAATTGCTTATCGATGATGAAAGTAATCTGGACATCACCTCCACCATAGTCGCTATGGCCCGTACTTTAAATATGAAGACACTCGCCAAAGGCATTGAGACCTCCGAGCAATTATCATTATTGCAAACTCAAGGATGCGACATTTACCAGGGTAACTTTAAAAGCCGACCTTTGCCTGCAAGTGAATTCTCTCACCTACTCTTCAAGCAATTTCAACTGTCTTAATCGAATAACTTGTTACAACTGGGATGCCACCATATCCCCTTTGGCTTACCTATGCCAACAAACTAATTACAAGGATTGCGCTGATGGATGAGGTTAGGGGGAAGGATGACTTTCACTAAAGATGGTACCTTAGCTATACCATGGAAACTTAAAACCCCAGAAAAGCATATGCGCAATACTCGATTACCAAATATTGCGCACTCTACTGATATTGCGAGCCTGGAAAACAATCCGGGCTCAAATAGCATTATTACTTCCTATTGATCTTTGATGCGAATCAGGTCATGACAAGCTTTGCAAGACTCGCCGACTTTTCCAAATTGAGTTTTAATTGCGTTGATGTCGCCAGTTGCGGCCACTTTTGCCAACTCATTAGCCGCTTCGTTAAAGGTATTGGCAACAGTAGTCACTTCCGCCTTTTTTTGGAAAAACTCTGACTTAAGACGCGTTTCTTTCCAACCTGTTCCGTGGTCAGTACCTTCACCATATAACGCACCCAATCCTGAGTTTGCAACCGCAGCGATAGCGTTGGCAGAAGCCGCAACGCTGTCTTTGTTAAACGTTTCAGGATGATCAACCACTTGGCTTTTGATTTTGGAAATGTTCCAGGCAGCAAAAGAATAGGCTGATTGACGCCATCTGATTTGTTCTTCAATTGGGCCTGCAAATGCAGCAGTAGCTGAGGTAGCGATCAAAATTGCCAGCGTTAATTTTTTCTTCATTTTTAATTTCCTTTGGTAGTGTTGTAAATATTGTAAATAGTTAAAAATTTGCGGGGGCTTGGGCAGGAGCAACTTGGGCCGTTTGCTGCTGGCTATCTGACAGAAGGCCGTTTGATTGCACAACATCGACAGCCGCCCAAGCAAAAGAACAACATGGGCTTGTAACCCTAGCAATAGGAAATTGAGTTATTCCGCCAGATGCGCCCCATGCCACCGTGCTAGATATAATCAAAGACAATGCAAAACGAACGACACCAGCTTTGATGTGATGATCCGTGATAATTGCCTCAGCCAAAGTCACTGGAATCTCTTTCTTGCCGGTTAACATCGGCTTAACCAAGTTGGTTTTTTTAGCCCAGCGGTAATACACGATAGCTACCAAATGCAAGACCACCAATGACAGCAAAACATTGAATGCCGTGTTGTGCCAACCGGTCAATTTATCGCTTAAGTCCTTATCAATGAAGTCAAAAAAGGGCCCCTCAAACGCAATATCATCATTCGCAAATAGCCCGGTACCTACTTGCAGCGCAAGGGTTGCAAGCAATGCAATCACCGACAGTGCACCCAAAGGATTATGCCCAATGCCTTGCCATTGGCCTTTTAAATAGGCCGCGATGCGGGGCAATGAGGGAAAAAATGTGACAAACCGAGAGTGCGTCGAACCAATAAAGCCCCAAACAATCCGAAAGACCAGTAAGCCCAAAATAAAAACGCCCAGTCGGCCATGCCAATCAATGAGTTCGCCACCAATTTTGGCGGTGACGTAAGCCCCTGTCACTGAAGCCGCCAGAAGCCAATGAAATAGCCTATGTGGCAAATCCCAAATATGAATAGTTACCTTCATCTTAATTACCCCCTTTTAACTTTAACTGGCGTATTTAACAGAACAGCCGTAGGGTTTGGTACTGGATTTAGCAACTTTTTTGCCTGCTGCTAAATCAGCTAAGGCAGCTTTGACATAGTTCTCGGCTTTAGGAATATCGGACTGACTGGTAGATGGAATACTGTCTATGCCGCCTTTATAGACCAACACGCCTTCGGGATTAATAATGAAGAATTGCGGCGTATTAGTAGCGCCATAAAGTTTGCCGATTTTGCCGTCTTGATCTAACACCGTGTTTGTTGGTGTCGCACCGCGAACTTCATTTAACTTTTTAGCCGTTTCGCCACTGACAAAACCTTGTTTATCGGGGGCCGAGGTAATCACTTGCAGCCAAACAATGCCTTTGGCAACAGCGTCTTTTTGTAAATCTGGAATATTGCCGCTTTCATAATGTTTCACAACAAACGGGCATTCATGATTGGTCCACTCTAACACCACGGTTTTACCGCGCAAATCGTCTAGCTTGATGTTACTGCCGTCAGCAGCCGTGCCGACAAATGCAGGTGCAGGTTTGTCTACCACCGGTTCAGCGAATGCCGTAGATGCCATTGCAAACGCAACACTCAGAAAGGCTAGCTTGTAAAGTCGATGTAAAAACATGATTGACTCCCTAATATTCATATAAAGAGGGCATAAAGACTTGCCATATTTCCGGCTCATCAATTTCCCAACGTGACTGCGATAAAGTTAAAACTAGAGTTAACAAACAATATAAAAACGGCAGGAATATGATCCATCGCATTCCTGCCAACATTGATCCTTCAATCGCGAACTTAAAAACTATCAAAACAACTTAAACAGATGCTGTCAGCTACCCCACTCATTACCTTGATATCACCGACGCATCTGTCGAAATTGACCTAACCCGTTTTTTCGCTTCCCTATAAAAGTAATGACAAGTCCCTTGCCACCCTCTCATTCTTCATCAAACCAAACACCAACTCGTGAAATAAATCCCTTACAATCACTTGCTAAATAATTTACAACATTTAGAAAAAATACTTCATGATTATGTTAGTTATAGATATTTATAAAATAGATTTATAAATCATTATTACCTCGCAAAGACGCGGATGACAACGAATTTTCAATGACTTGCAGAACAATGGCAGGCGTCAATATCTGCGGCAACACGACTGGTTTCGATAATTGCCCGGCGCCTGCAGGATAAAATACATACAAAGGCACCCCGCTTCGCCCAAAGTCAGACAAAATTTTAGTAATTTCAGAATCCCGATTCGTCCAGTCCCCTTTCAGATAAGTGATTCCAGAGTGCTTAAACTCATCCAGCACCGCTTGCTGACTCAACGCGACCTTCTCATTGACCAGACAACTAATGCACCATGCTGCGGTCAAATTAACAAATACCGGCCTGCCCTGAGCACGAAGTTCACTTAATCTGGATGCCGAATAAGGCTCAAAAGACTGCGCACTTTCATTACTCAAGGACCTTCTATTAGCAAGTGTGAGTTCCGACAAGCCCCAATATCCACCAAGCAACGCCAGAGCAAGAGAAGCCGTCGCAATAGACCCGCCAGTCAATTTTGCTGTGGTGCCTGCCAGCTTGGTGAACTCAAAAAGCCATGCAGCAAATCCGAGCGCCAACATGCCACCCAATGCCACCGCGACAGCATTTACACCTGCCTGTTGCGCCAACACCCAAACGAGCCATGCAGCAGCGCCATACATTGGAAATGCCAAGCCTTGCTTTAAACGATCCATCCATATTCCAGGCTTCGGCAGACAACGTTGCAGCGAAGGCCATTGACTTAGCAACAAATAGGGCAAAGCCAGACCAAATCCCAAGGCTAAAAATACCGCCAGCAGTGGCACGGGAGACTGTGTTAAAGCAAAGCCAATTGCCGCCCCCATAAAAGGCGCAGTACAAGGTGTTGCTACAATGGTCGCCAATACACCGGTAAAAAAGCTTCCGGCATACCCGGCTCGTTTCGCTAAAGACGAACCAACACCTGCAACTGAGCCACCAATAGAAACAACGCCTGACAAACTAAGTCCCACGGAAAACATCAAATATGCCGCCGCCAACACAAACACTGGTGACTGAAACTGAAAGCCCCAGCCGATCTCTGCGCCTCCGGCTTTTAAAACGATTAATACGCTGCCAAGCAATGCAAAGCTGAGCAATATGCCCAAGGTATAAGCCACGCCGTGTAACCTTGTTTGCCTTGGTGATTGCTGGGCCTGATTGATTAATGACAGCGCTTTTATCGACAACACGGGAAAAACACAGGGCATTAGATTTAAAATGACGCCGCCCAGCAGAGCCAACAGCAATGCATAAGCGAGCACCAAATCGGACTCTCCACCGTTAATAGCGGCAATACTGGACTCAGCAGAACCTGTCACTTTGACAACATAGCCCCGAGTAACTTTCCCGTTACCGTTATCTTCAGTAATCGCCAAAACACCCGTGAGATTTTCACCTGAGGCCAACGTTTCATCGCCCGGCTTAAACTGCAACTCCAACTTATCGCCCGAAAGTCGCCAGGTTTGCTCTGCGCTTTGCAACACCTTTCCCCATTCAGATGGAAAAAACCATACAGATTTAAGCGTCGTTAATTGGAAAGTTGGATCAGAAATATTTAATGACAGCAGCTCATTGCTGTATTTCAAATCAACCGACCAAGGACTAATCAATGGCAGGCTGGCAAGCGCCACCTCAATTTGTTGACTGCCCTGCCCTCTGTTCTCAGCGCTTAACACCACTGGAAGCTCAATTGCTAAATCCACCGTCTGAGGAAGACATATTTCCTCGCATACCAGCCAATTCACTTTTGCTTTAACGGCAAATACGCTCCCAACCTGGATATCACGCGGCACCTTGATTTTAGTAAGCAAGGTGACTTCATCGGAGTAGCCGTAATTGGTTACAGGCCCCATCACAATCCGTGTTGGCGTGGGCCATTGAATCTCCCCCGCTGTCGCACCGGCCGGGAGCTCATAATCAATCGAGGTTTGTAATCCGGAATCGCCAGGATTTCTCCAATAGGTATGCCAGTGTGGAATTATCTTTTGGTTTACACCAACCAGAATTTCATCACCCGGCAAAACCGCATTTACCGATGCAATCAGCTGCGCAGTCACCTGCTCGGTTGCAGCAATCGAAGCATTTGCTTGTACTTCAGAGCAATACAATGCCAGCCAACAAAATGTTACCGACAGTAAACGAAGTACAAGCATTTAAAATCCTTCGATATATGCACAAACCCGGTATCTAATACTTATCCACGCAGGTTTTTGTTAAAGAATCCTATAGTACGCTCCCATGCCAACTTTGCAGCAGATTGGTCAAACCGAGGCGTTGTATCGTTATTAAAACCGTGCTGCACACCGGCATAAACATAAGCTTCATAGCTGACACCAGCTGCTTTCAATGCTGCTTCATAAGCAGGCCAACCAGCATTGATACGCTCATCGGTGCCTGCATAATGAATCAATAAAGGCGCTTTGATTTTTGCAGCTTCCACCGACGTTGGCTGGCTGCCATAGAAAGGCACACCCGCTGCTAAGGTCGGAATTTGTGTAGCCAGATAATTGACGATTCCACCTCCATAACAAAAGCCAACTGCACCAACCTTACCGTTGCCTTCAGGCAGATTTTTAAGTACGCCAGCTGCAGTAATAAAGTCTGAGCGAGTCTTAACCTGGTCCAGTCCTTTGAATAATTCCCTGGCTTTATCTTCATCACCTGGATAGCCACCTAACGGAAATAACGCATCCGGGGCAAAGGCAATAAAGTTATCCAGCGCTAAGCGACGGGTGATGTCTTCGATATGAGGATTTAAGCCACGGTTTTCATGAACCACCAACACCGTTGGCAATTTGCCGCTAAATTTCGCAGGCTTTACCAAGTAACCACGAATCTTGCCATTACCTACCGGTGAAGGGTATTCCACATAACTGGCAGTAACTCTTGGATCATCTGTTGAAATCTGCTGTGCTTGGGCAAATTTAGGGCTTAATGCCTCGAGCAAGCCCTCTGCCGTTAAGCCGAGTACTGTAAATTTTGCAGCCGAAGACAGAAAACCTCTCCGAGAAATATCGCCATGCACATATTTATCGAATAATTTCAGCACTTCAGGATGGAAGTCATTAGCGGTTTTCCGTGTCATACATTTACCTTTAAAAAACTTGCGTTCTCAGTGATAAAACCGGCCTGATAAATCAAGTCGATTAGTATTTTCAACTTACACTATTAAATTGTAGGGTGGGGAACATGCTGAGTGCCCACCACCCTGCACCTATTTCGCGCGGCCTTTATACCCTTGAGCAATCAAAGGTATTTTATAAGCTGCACCGCGCCCTACCGCATAAAGGGTCTTCTTCTCTGGTCCGGCAAAAGCGATGTTTTGCGGCTTTTGTGGTAGTGGAATGATTCCGAGAGCGCCACCTTTTGCGTCAAATATTTCGATTCCTGAGTTTGATGCAACGTACAGCCTGTCAGCGTCATCAATCGCCAAGCCATCGGCACCACTTGACCAAGCACCATCGGCCTGTTTCCAGCCATCTAATTTGGCGAAGTTTCTTTTATTTGAAACTGAGCCATCCGCGGCAATGTCATAAGCCAAAATATGCTCACCAGACGTATTGGCCACATATAAAACGTTCTCGGCTTTATTCAATTGAATGCCATTTGGACGATCAATATCATTGGCTAGACGCTTTAACTCGCCGCTAGCAGTGATGTAATAAACGCCAGGCGTTGATGCAGGTGGGTTTGGATTTTCTTTAGATGGACGTGTGCCGCTATCGGTAAAATAAATGCCGCCTGTTTTCGCCAGCACTACGTCATTAGGACGTTGGAAGGGTTTACCTTCAAAGTTTTCAGCAAACAGTTTTTGCTTTTCTACAGGATGAACGATCCCCACTTGAGGCTTAAGCGTTTGCACCGCAATAATTTCGCCACTGGCATTCAATGCAAGACCGTTTGCACCATTAGAATTTTCTAAAAAGGTAGAGACTGAATTATCCGGGCCGATGCGCACAATTTTATTGGCTTGGGTTTCGGTAAACAGCAAGCTACCATCTGAATAAGCCAGCGGACCTTCTGTACCCTTGAAACCATCCTTAATCAACTCGATCACAACACCCGCAGCTGATACACCGGGAATTGGCGGAGTCACTGGTTCTAAAGCTTGAGCCGTCGCCGCAAACGCTATCTGACCGATTACTAACGCAAATTTTGCGCGTGAAGATATTTGTAACATTTAGTTCTCCTAGTTAACATCAAATGTCATGGTTAAGAATTTTTAAGGTGGATGGCCACACACTCCCTAGCAAATGCAGGAACATCCAACTTAAAGGATCTCGGGATATAAGGGTTTATTTCTGCTAAGGCTGAATAAAATCAGCCTAACGTATTATTTAAGCGTTTATTACAATCCGGAATAACCAGCCCACCCAATAGACTGGTTATTCCAATGACTAATCAGTTTGCTGCAGCCGGAGCCGTCAGCACTGACAACTTGGTAATACCTGATCGTTCAATCGATGCCATCACCTTGGCAACGGTACCGTACTTAACACCGTCGTCTGCATTAAGGTTCAACGCAATTTCAGGATCCGCATTCTTGCGAGCCACCAACTCTTTCTCGAACGATTCCAAAGCAATTTCTGCCTTATCGATAAACACTTTGCCAGTGTTATCCACACTGATATAGATAGCTTCTTTTTCCTCCGGCGGCGCAGTTTCCGCTGTTTTTGGCAAATTGACATGGACTGCTTGCGTCAATAATGGCGCCGTCACAATAAACACCACCAAGAGCACCAACATCACGTCAACCAATGGCGTCACGTTGATTTCGCTCATTACATCATCGCCACCACCCTCATTTGTATTGAATGCCATTAGATTTGCGCTCCGTTAGTTTCCAAATCTTGCTCTTGAATATTTAGAGCTGTTTTCTTGGCAATGGTTTCGCCACCGCGTGGTTTATTAGCGACTGTGCTATTACCCGCTGTGCGTGTAATCAAGAAAGACGTTTTTAGTGCCAGATGAACAAATTCAATGGAAAAGTCTTCAAGGAATGCCCAAACCACTTTGTTTCTGCGAATAAAGAAGTTGTAGCCAATAACTGCCGGCACCGCCACCGCGATACCCACAGCTGTTGCAATCAATGCCTCACCGATAGGGCCCGCAACGACTTCCAGGTTGGCCGAGCCTGATTTACTGATGTTGGTCAATGCCCCCATAATCCCCCAAACCGTTCCAAATAAACCGACGAATGGAGAAATACTGCCGATGGTTGCCAGAATGGACAATCCGCTTTCCAATGAACCGCGTTCTTTTTGCAATTGTTGACGAAGACGTCTATCCAACAATTCCTGACGATCACCGGTATGCTCCAGATCATGCGTCGTGGTGCCGCCATCAGCTTCTATTAATGTTGCGAATCCAATGTCAGCTACGCGTGCAGCGGGGCCTTTATTGTCTTGCAGAGCAGAAGCTGCTTGAAAATCCTTAGCAGCCCAGAATTTTTTGCTATAGACACGGTTATGATGTCCCAAGCGCACATGTTGAATGCCTTTAATGAAAATCAACGCCCAAGTCACCACTGAAAAACCAATCAATACCCACAAGGTTGCATCCACGATCGCCCCGGAAGCCACTTCAGGTTTCTCAGATGGCACACTCACAGAACTTGAGGTGTTGTTTAAATTAATTGCAGTCGGTGCCGCTTGAGAAAGCGCCGCCGGTGCTGTGTTAACTGCGCCGGAAGCATCTGAACCAGCAACCGGGGTACCTGTTTGTGTTGCTGCCTGAGGAGCAACTGGAGCAGCATTTGTATTATCAGCCATAAAATAAACCTCAAAAAATTATAATTTAAAAGAAATAGGAACTGTTACCCAACCATCAATGGGCGTCGTGCCGCGTGTTGCAGGTGCAAAAGACCATTTTTTAACTGTTCTGACAGCCTCATCATCCAATATTTTCTGACCGCTCGTTTTCGACACGGACACATTGTCTGGCTCACCACTTGCGAGTACATGAACCTTCAACAATACCTTGCCCTCCCATCCCCGCTCCATCGCGATATCCGGATAAACTGGCGCCGGATTATTCAA
>JABFRC010000181.1 GCA_013141375.1 Methylococcaceae bacterium
TATATATTGTATGGTGTAATTCAAAATAGTCTACCAACTACCAACTACCATCTAATGTCTGCCCCAGCAATAGACTGATAGTTTCACAAATGCTTATATATTCGAGTTTTTCATTGCTGGCTTATTTTATAAGTCAAAGATATTACGCGCACTATTTGATATTATCTTTGCCAGCTTTAGTTATTATTATGGGTGTTTCTTTATCAGATATTGCTAAATCTGATTTTGCACGCGTATTTATATCTATATGGGTTATATTATTTAGTTGTGCCATTGCAACAACAAAAACCGGTACAATTCTTCGGGGAATAAAAGGATATATTGCCCTCTCTACTGGGCAGGCACCTGATACTCCAACACAAATTTCTAAAGAAATACTTAAAAAAATAAATCCTAATGAGACTATCTATGTTTATGCATATCACCCTATTCTTTATTATTTAACAGGTGTTAATTTACCAACTCAATATTTTTTTTCAGAACACCACTTAAGTTCTGTCCATGCAGAATCGTTAGGTTTTAAATCTGTTGATGAGATGGATCACATTCTATCTCAATCACCTCGTTATATTATTGCAGGGAGTGATCCAGAGAAAGTGGAATTTGGTTCGGCCTCTCAATTACTAAACGATGTTTTGAAGAAAAATTATAAGCTGAAAAATACTTATGAATGGCCTGAACGGAGTGGTCAAATATTGCTCTATGAAAGAAATTAATGCTGCAATTTGGCTTTTTTTTCATTAAATTGAACGAATACTCAGAATTAACCCAGCAATGGTCGGGTTTGCGCAGCATAACCCGACAGGCCATCCGCAAAAAATGTCGGTTTACGCTGCGCTAACCCGACCTACGGGAAAAAGCGGTACGTTTAAAACCCGCAACAATTAGCAGTCCCAAGCTAATACCCAGGCTATCTATAACAACATCGCCCAGTTGCGCATTTCTAGCTGACACAAAGAGCTGCAATACTTCGGTCACCAACGCGAAGAGAACCAACAGGGCAGGGAGGTTGAATCGTGTTTCAGGAAAAGGCTTGCCAATGCTTAATAAGGCCGCAAGTAAGGCAAACAACACAAAGTGGCCTATTTTAAAAAAATCAAACGATGAGATTAACGGCGTAAATTTGAAGGTTGATGAAATAGCACTGACTGAGGAATGCGGTAAGTGCGACGGAGAAAGTAAAGCGCCAAGATTTTCTTTGATGTTTTCCGGCATAAGCACCCCGAACATGATGGTGATAGCTAGAACAATAATGCTGATTTGGTGAGTGTTGCCAATTGCGGATCGGAAAATAGGTACGCTTATCCAAAGCAGCACCAGCACCCAGCAAGCGATGGCAGCCCCACGGAGTTGTGTAAAAGAATTCGCTATTGCTACCGGGCGCAGGCTTAAATTCTTTACCCACATGGTGCCGGTGGTCTGTGCCAATTGAGCTGAAAGAGTTGCCTGGGTTGTATCGGTGGGTACTTGAAACACTTTTTCGTAATGTCGCCATTCCTGAGTGCCACTCAGGTTCACCAATGAATGAGGAAGATGATACATGGGCGTTTGTTCACCATCAAAGAACACCAGAATGACGCGTGCCGTGTTCCAACTTCCCTGATGATGTGGTACATTCTCGACTTTTATGTCACAGGCAAGCCTGAGCAGTTGATGGACACCAATTTTGGGGAGCATCTGGCTTAGCTGTGTTATTTGCTCCGGATTGATCGAGTTCAGAATTGCGAGACCTGGAGCAGTGTTATCTTCAGTAATGACACTGTTTGAAAACGTCCATGCATTGAATTTGTCGATAAACTGATTGTTTTTTAGTAGTTCGGGGCCTGTAAGTTCATAATGCTCGAAAAAATTAAACAACATGATGGTTGCGAAAGTAAGCAGCAACAGTAAGAATACTTTTAGAGAAGAATCTAAAGAAATCATCGTTTAAAACCGGGTTTTATTTTAAGGCGGGTAGTCTGGACAGGTGCTGTAGTGGGAGCGACGCCCTCGTCGCGACGTAGGCGTCGCTCCCACAATTGCCTTGATCTCGCTTTCACAACAGCGCTGAACGAGTGTAACATTTTTAAGGGAAGCTTTAAAAATTGCACTTCGACAAGCTCAGTGCGAACGGTGTTTTATATAAAACAGTGACTTATCTGTTCATGCTGAGCTTGTCGAAGTGCAATTTTTAGAGGTCCCCTTAATACAACGAACAGAAAGCAGCTGCTTTTTTTAACTTTCAATTCAATAGTAATCGAATATGTGTGGTATAGCTGGAATTTTGAATTTCGATGGCGCGCCTGCGGATAAAGGGATTTTAACGCAAATGACGGATGCGATTGCACATCGCGGACCTGATAGCGAGGGACATTGGTTTGATGGCTCAGTGGGCCTTGGACATCGACGTTTATCAATTATTGATTTGTCCACCGCAGCTGACCAGCCCATGGTCAGCTCGGACGGTAAAACAGTCATTGTGTTCAATGGTGAAATTTACAACTACAAAGAATTGGCCAGGGAATTAGACGCCAAAGGCATGCCTTGCAGGACCCATTCTGATACCGAAGTCATTTTGAATTTGTACAGGCTTTACGGTACCGATTGTTTGACACACTTGAGGGGCATGTTCGCCTTTGCGATTTGGGACAGCGCACGAAAATGTCTGTTCGTTGCCAGGGACAGAGTGGGCATCAAGCCGTTTTACTATTTACTTTCACCGCATGCCTTTGTTTTTGGTTCTGAAATTAAAGCCGTTGCCGTTTCCGGTTACTCCAAGAACAAGATTGATTTGAATGCGATTGCCGGGTTTATCCGGTTTTTGGTGGTGCCACAACCTGACAGTATTTTTACAGATATCAAAAAACTCGAGCCTGGGCATTTTCTTGTGATAACACAGGATGGCAACGTGAGTGACAACGTATACTGGTCACTGCCGGCAGATACTATTGAGTCGGTACCAGAAGATGAAAATGCCCGAATCGCCGCGCTGGATGAGGTACTCAATACAAGCGTTCGTTACCACATGGTCGCCGATGTGCCCGTGGGCGCTTTCTTAAGTGGTGGACTCGATTCAAGTACGAT
>JABFRC010000177.1 GCA_013141375.1 Methylococcaceae bacterium
ACAAATATAAAGGCAAACAAAAAAACAACTCCAAATTCACCTCCAAAGAATTCAAAATGTGCCAATAATGTGCCAAAACTAAAAAGCCACTTGTTAAGTGGCTGTATTAAAATAAAAAATTTGGTGGAGGCGGCGGGGATTGAACCCGCGTCCGTAAGTACTCCGCTGTAAGGTCTACATGCTTATCCCGCGCTTTTGATTTAGCTGATGACTACCCGTCGGGCCAAGAAAACCATCAGCGATTCCGTAAGGTTTTAGTGCATCCACACCGGACAGGCTTCAGCACGATCTTATGTAATATGACCTCTGAGCGTCCAGCGAACCAGACTCCACCCGCATAAGCACAGATGGTCAAAGGAATGGGAGCTGTGTTTAAGCAGCTAACGCCATTGAGTAGTTTTCGTCATTTGCGAATACTTTTTTTCTGTAGGATTTACGAGGTGTACAGTCCTCGGCATGCACTTAAAGTTTCGCTACCCACGTCGAAGCCATGTCGCCCCCGTGAATTTCAGTTTACTTGATTATGAAAATAATTACTACAGCACTCTATTTAACCAGCATCCTTGCCAACTTACCCTCTGCTGGTTGCGACCATGTTGTTGATTGTTCAGAAGAATGCTCAATGATGGTCTGCAGTTGCTGAATTTGTTCACTATGTTGCTGAACGGTTACCGATATGGCATCTAAAACTGCGATTTCAAGGCTGGCTAATGCTTGATTTAATCCTTTATTAAGCCCCCTGATCGCGGTCTTTTTCAGTGATGGCTGGGCTTTTTTAATAATAAAAAAGGGCATCAGCCAACTTAATGTAATCGCCAAACTGCTGTGGATGGCAAAATCGACGCCCAGATATTGGCTGTGGGTAAGGTTGCTGGTGTAGTAGCCCATAAACACTTGATAGCCGACCCAGGCCATAATCGATAAGGGCAATATCATTTCGGCGATGCGCATGCATTTTAAAAATAGCCGTTGGGCAATGTTACCGGGATTCGCCAATGCCTGACGCACCGCAACATCAGCTTGATCCTGAATGATTTTCGCAGCTTTGTCTCTAATCGCGCCCAACTGTTGGCGAATTGGCGCGGCGGGTATGTCTAATTGATTAACGCTGCTGACTAACTCGTCTAACGCATCATCCAGCCTAGATTGCGCCCAAGTATCCCAAAGCACAATCTGAGACATAGAGGCATGAGTAATCAAGTCAGCGGTGTGCTCGGCGTAATAACCGGCCGCCTGCTGTATCGGCCAGACAAAGCCCTGTTGCAGCAGTTTGCTCGAATGCTGCCATTGCTGCTGCCACAATCCCGACAATTGTTGCATAGCCGTCTTTTCACCCAGCTTGGGAATGATCAGCTGCAGGCGTTTTGCAAGTTCCTGTTTGCGCACTTGCAAGCCGCGTTGTTCCAATTGTTCGATGGTATGTTGCGTTGCCAGCGTCACTAAAGTCGATTTTAAGTCCGCAAACTCGTCACTAAATTCATCGATGGATGACGTCGGATCACAAATGGTTTTAAAAATAATTGGATCGTTAAAACTGGCTTGTTGCAGTTGTTGAATAAAGTCTTGGTGTTGCTCAACTTGACCTCTATCCCACTGGTTAAACACAAACAGCCAGGCATGTTTGCCACCTTCGGCGAGCAGCAATCGCCAGGCTTTGTTATCGCGATACCGTTCGGGACTGACCACGTAAATCAGCACATCGATATGCGGCAACCATTGCAACACCTGGTGTTGATTGCCTTGCTCGGTACTGTCCATATCGGGCATGTCAATCCAAACAATATGTTTACTGCTGTCATCCTGATGTTGCGAGATATTGACCTGGCTTAACGGCACTTGTTCGGGCAAATGTTGCAAGGCAAGTGACTCATGATGGAATAAAGTGACTTCGCGAGACGTGGGGCGTTCTACCCCCGCCCTGGCAATGGCCTTACCGGCAAGGCGATTGAGCAAGGAACTTTTACCCACGCCGGTGCCGCCCATAAAGGCAACAATCAATGGCCTGGGCTGGCCTTGATCAAATAATGCAGCGGGTGCCTGCAATTCAACTTCGCTAAGCGTGTGCAAGTCATCTTGGTTGATCCAGCCTGCGGCCAGTGCCTGTGCACCCCAGTGCCGGGCGCTTTGTAACAATTCAGAGTAGTCGTAAGCCATGGCGTTTATCTTTTAATTGGGCTTCTGCCGCCTGGAGTTGTTCAGGAGAAATGTTGAAGTATCTGTCTGAAGATATAGATGAGGGCAATTGCGTTAATGCAATGCCTAAACAATCGACGAATAAAGTCCGTTTAACCGTATCAAATTGTTGCTGCTTAAGTTCACGCTCGACCTTGCCCATATAGCTGCCGATGGCGCTCTCGGCCAGTAATGACGTCACCGTAAACATAGCCGGGGCAATAATTAAGTCATGCAATCCCACTCCACCGGTATTGAGCGCCAGCGCAATTGCCGCTGCATCAGCGGTAACTCTTGTAGCACGCAGGCTGTTGAGCGCAAACGGTTGTTTTTGCAATTGCTCATACAAGCGATGCGCAGCGCTTTCTACATCCTGTTGAAAGTCGATGTGATAAGTTTTTGCCACGCGATCAAACTCTTTTAAGAGCGCAGGTTTTTGGCTGCGCAGCACGCTGGAAAGCTGTTGCCACCAGTGATTTTGGCGATTTTGTTCGGATTCATCCAGCAGTCGGTCGCCGAGTTGAATCAGCGCATGTTCGGCAATTTGCTTGAGCAATGCCACCTCGTGACTGCTGTTGGCCAGATGCAGGCGCTTGCGACCCAGCTTCATCATTTGCCGGACCGGCCAGGTCAAAATTTTTCGGGTACCGGCCAATACCCCAGCCATGCCAGGTATTTCCAGCAGGTTTAACAATTCTGCCAGCGCATATTGAAAGGTTTCGTAATGATGCGGATGATCGAGAAAATCTCGTTGATAGGAAGCCAAGGCCTGCTCCAGCGTTTGCTCAATCATGTCTTGCCAGTGTTGTAGCGCCTGATGCTCTGCAAACACCGGCTCCAGCCAGCCGGCCCAATGTTTCTGCAGTAATTCCTGCTCAAATCGGGAGT
>JABFRC010000245.1 GCA_013141375.1 Methylococcaceae bacterium
TGGTTATGTTGATAATGGAGCAGGTAATCGCAAGATGCCGGGCTCAGCCAACCCATACATTATTAACGAACCACAAAAACTTGATTTCAACAGCTATCAGGATGCCTTCGTTGCGCAATTTATCCCCGCCAGCGACATCGATGATAAAGGCAGAACCAACCCGTATCCTTTATTGCGCGTACAAGCCAAAACCAAAACCGGTGAAATACTAGCAACTACTGATGCGGTATACACCACAGCCTCAGAAACACGCTGCCGCGAATGCCATACTCCTGGAGGCATTGCTGCGGATGAAGCTGTTTGGCGTACTCCGGTGACCGAAGACGAGTTAAAGGATCTAAAGGACCCGTCCAAACCAGGCCCAGCCACAGGTGCCGGTAACTTTGACCCGGGAACTGACGCCAACAAACCTTGGCCTCCGGCAATTCATAACCGCTTTGACAATAAACACCCTGATACAGTACTTGGAATGAAGTTTGCCAAAGCAAACGAAGCCGTATTAGATACAGAAACATGGAAAGCAACCTGGAGCAAAGCTTATACAGTGCCAATTGACTATGTATCGACTGTCGAAGTATATGGCGCCAACCTGGCCGCTCCCCCGGCTTTTGTGATAGAAAAAGCCAAAGTGAAGGGTATAGATGTCAATATTCTGTTCACTAACGAAGCTGGTGTTGTCCTGAGATATAACAGAAAGGCATTCAACAACCTCGGTGTCACCCTGGATCCAACCAAAGAAACCAGTGCCACTAATATCAAAACAGACCTCAATGGTCTGCGTACTGATAGGGTAAAAGCCTCAAGATGGGCTAAGTTTGATGCTGCAACCGGCAAACCGACTGGCGAAACCAAGCCAACCAAACCGGATGGTGCAGGTCCTGAATGGCGTTTACAAATCCAACTGAATTTTGCTGATGCCAGCAAATACGGCGACGATTCTTGGGTGAATCAAGAAAAGGGCGCTCTCTTCAATACCCTCATCATGCATGACTACATGGTGTTATACGGTCCAACGCCTTCTGTTGGTAATAGCTGGCCAGGAAGTTATTCGACGCAAGTCGCTGACAGCTATGCCGATGACGTAGGTTCAAGCCGTGCGCAACCGATGTATTTCTGCTCGGGTCACCATCAAAGTCATTTGAAATCTGATGTGGGTGTAACCGCTCGTTCTTATGCAACAAACCGTTCTGACTATTCGCGTGCCTTCCATGCCTTCCACGGCAAGATGCAAGTGTATAGAAAAGACGTCACAGCCGCCGAAAGTGCTGATGGTTTAGCACACAAAAAAGGTGAGTTGATTCGTGATGAACGCGGACATCCTAAAGAATACGGTGGCCGCGGCTGGGATTCACAGTTGGACGATGACAATGGTGTTCCATTATCCAAAACAGCAGACGTCAAAAATGCTGACGGCACTGTTACTCCGGGTACATTCACTATACAAACCGTACCGACTTACGATGCCAAAAAGAACAACTGGAGACCCGATTTGTTCCCAATGGATCCGAATGGCGAATCTATGCTGCCGTTTGGTAAACAAGTCCCGGTTGAAGAAAACTGTGCCAAATGCCATACCGGCCCCACCGAAAAAAGCTATCGCGACATTCACCATACAGCAGGTCTGAAATGTGACAGCTGTCATGGCGATATGCTGGCGGTAGGTAACGTATTTTATAACGAAAAATACGATGCCAACCTGACCGGTGGCGGCGCGTATGGGCTAGATACCGGAGGCAAGATTGAGCCTGCAGATTATCGTCGTCCTTGGCTGGATGAGCCTAACTGTGGATCATGCCATTTCGGCGATGCCAATATGCATAAAACCGACGCACATTTATTCAGTGCAGCCGCAAAGGATCAAGCATGGGCGGATGGCGATAAATCCGGCTATACCCTTGATCCAATGAATGCTCGTTTTGCAGTGATGCCAACGCTGGAAAAGCGTCCGGAAAAAGCCACAGTTAACGGCAGTACCGTTTATGCTGAAGTCGCGTTATCTGGTGCGCTCTATCGCAAGAGTGCAGACGTGCATGGCAGTAGTGTCGCTAACGGTGTTTTAACCTGTTCGACTTGCCATGGCGGCTCTCATGCCATCTGGCCGAATCAAGATCCGAACGCCAACGACAACCAAACCGCCAAGCAATTGCAAGGCTACGATGGCAATATCGCTGAATGTTCGGTTTGTCATATAAAAGATGACTTCAAAACCGGCCTGGTCGCAACTGATGGTGGCGATAAAAACCTAGGCGTGGCCCAAGGCGTTCGTGAAGGCAGTACCGTTGTTACACCTTTTGGATTGGATGTTAATGGTAAACCTGGCAAAAACAACAAGGCTGCATATCTTGCTGGACCACATGGCTTACATCCAATCGGCGATGAGTATTGGTACAAACATGCCGAAGGTGCAGCTGCTAACGAAAGTGCAGGCAAGCATAACCTTGCTCAAAACGGCGGCTGGCATAATGACATGGCAGGTAAACCCGGCCCTGATGGTGAAGACCAATGCGCCGCTTGTCATGGTGATGATCACAAAGGAACTCGTTTATCGAAAACCTTGGTTGATCGCGTATTGACTAACGAGAAAGGCAAGGCTGTCAAAGTAGTCAAAGGCCAAATCATAGGCTGTGACCTTTGCCATAGCTTGAAGAAGAGCTTTGCCAATGCGCCAGATCCAAAGTCATCTACAGGTGGCTGGCCGGCAGCTAAGCATCACATGCCGCCGGCGCCAACATCTATCACAGCCGGCAGCACAGCTGGCGGCGGTGGTGGTCATGGCGGACATGGTGGTTAATACCAGATAGGGATTTACCCCGTGAAACAAGCCAACGCGGCTTAACTTAAAGGGGGCACTTGGGTGTCCCCTTTTTTTAGATGGATTGTTATAGCGAGTAGTGTACGCAGTGCGTGCCCTACTCACTTTTTTGAATATGCGTTCAGATTGACGCAAATGGATCAACCCAAATGCTGGGTTGAGTGGCACGACGCCCCAATTATTGCAGCTCTCTTGTTAGGCTTACATTGAACCCAACCCTTGAGCTAGCCCCATTGTTTTACCAAAACCAGGACACTACACCTCCATGGCTTCAGTACACTTTATCAAACGCGTGATTTTTGAAAGCGGACTATTACTAGCGCTATCAGCTTTCACTCTCGCCAATGCTGCCCCCAAAAACATCAAACCAGTTGCCATTGCAGGCAGTTCCCAATCTGTCTTTGTCGATTCCGTGATCACGCTAAATGGCAGTCAAAGTACTGATACTGACGGCAGCATTACAAAATGGCGATGGACACAAATCAAAGGTAGCAAAGTCAAGTTGACCAATGCCAATCAAGCAATAGCTACATTTACCCCAACTCTTAAAGCCTCTAAACCTTCTACCTTATTGGCTTTTAAACTCACCGTCACGGACAATAAAAAAGCCAGTGCGTCTGCCAAAACAGAAGTGACTGTCAAGCCAATTCCTGTATGTAAGAAACCGCTGATTTTGCAAAACAATATTTGCAGTAACCCTCCGCCGGATTGTGTACCGCCGCAAACCTTAAAAGATGGGGTTTGTCTTGAACATAAAGTTGTTTGTCTATCGACACAAGTGTTCATCAATGGTTTATGCGTTAATCTCCAGCCTGCTTGCAAGGCACCAACAATACTCAAGGGCGGCAACTGTATTACACCCGAGTTTTTTTGTGATTTACCCTTGGTACTCAAAAACAACGCCTGCGTGATTGCCGGCCCCTTAGGCCATTTTAATGATACCGGCATCACTAACTGCTCAGATGGCGGCGCCAATGTCTCGGGATGTGGAATCACTCAGTTTCCTCGACAAGATGCCGAATTCGGCCGCGATGTATCGCATTACAATGACAGTGATGGTCATGCCGGCTTCAACTTTACGAAAATCAGTGCTACGGGTGCAGAATTACCGCTTGATGCCAATGAGTGGTCGTGTGTAAAAGACAACATTACCGGCTTGGTTTGGGAAGTTAAAACCAACGATGATGGCCTACACGACAAAGACCTTACTTACAGCTTATATAGCCCTGAATTCAACCCGAAGAATGAGTTTGCCACCAGCACGGATGCGTCTGGATTCATTACCCAAGTCAATAATCAACACTTTTGCGGCAAAACGGACTGGCGCATACCGACAACAAATGAATTACAAAGCATCGTCGATTACAGTATTCCTTTACCAGGCCCAAGTATTGACCAAAACTTTTTTCCAAATACCCGTATCAACGCATTTTGGACACATTCGTTAAACCCAAGATACCCAAATAAGACATGGCTTGTGTATTTTGAAGATGGCCGAATATTTGACGATTCCCGAGACCGCGATGACGGCGGTTATATTCGCGTGGTCTCCGGTACGAGCAGCAGTCCGGCTTACTCTATTTCAAATGATGGACAGGAAGTCACCGACAGCATGACAGGTTTGATCTGGCAACGTTGCGCCGATGGCATGCAATGGAATGGTTTCAGTTGTGTAGGCACTGCCAACGGTTTTATGTTTCAGGAAGCCCTGCTCCGGGCAAACTTGGTTAAAAACACGTCCGGGAAAAACTGGCGTTTGCCCAATATGAAAGAATTGGCCAGCCTGATCGACACCAGCAGCAATAATGAAATTTATATCGATGAAACCGTATTTCCCGGATCACCCTTCGGTCAATATTGGTCTTCATCAAGCTATAGCACTGATGCCTTTTTTGCCTGGATAGTGCATTTGGCTTATGGCTCGACTTACTACACTTATACAGAGGACACTGGCTTTGTCCGCTTAGTGCGCGACAAGGATTAACAGAAAAAAAGATGGGGCATTGATTGACTTTACATCAAAAGCCCAAATTGGACCGATCCGCGTTTCCAGCTAGCGCTCCTCTAGTTAAAACCTCTTTAATATCCTCACAAATCACAGGCAAACGTTATAATGCCCGCCATTTCAATGAAACCTGGCGGGTAACATAACTATGACAACAACACTCAATCTTGCCGATAAATTTCAAAACACGCTTGAATCCGTAATCGGCCAAATCAAAAACAGTGAGCAGTATGCAAAGCTGATGGCCTTGCCACCCTTAAAACGCTGGCTGACGCTGGCCGGATGGTTTTTATTATCGCAAGTGCTGGTGTTTGGCCTGCTGTATCTTCTCTTCGGCAAAATTGTCGTGGTGGGCTTTTTGGCCAGTGTATTGGCCGGATTGGCGACAGGTGCGGGTGCTTTGCCGGCATTATATTTTGTCGATATTTCCAAAAATCTTTTCAACAGCATGTTAGGTGCAGCAGCGGGCGTGATGCTGGCCGCCACCGCGTTTTCATTATTGGTACCCGGCATCACTTTCGGCAACAATATCTGGCCGGACTACGGCATTTATATTGTGTCCGCAGGCATGATAGTGGGCGCATTGTTTTTACATTTTGCAGATAAGCAATTGCCTCATGTACATTTTGATTCGGTGTCGGATGTCCATCTCAACTCGTTGAAAAAAGTCTGGCTGTTTATTATCGCCATCACTATCCATAACTTTCCGGAAGGTATGTCTGTCGGGGTTAGCTTCGGGTCAGGCGAAATGAAAAACGGCCTTGTGCTGGCAATTGCCATCGCTCTGCAAAACATCCCCGAAGGCCTGGCGGTTGCCCTGCCCTTGGTGGGCCTAGGCTACAACAAATGGAAAGCTGTCGGCATCGCCACCCTTACGGGTCTGGTTGAACCCATCGGCGGCCTATTGGGTGTCACCATGGTAACCGTGTTTGAACCGATTTTGCCGATCGCGATGGGCTTTGCCGCAGGCGCGATGTTGTTTGTTATCAGCGAAGAAATCATCCCGGAAACCCATGCAGGTGGGCGTTCGCGCCATGCTACTTTTGCATTAATGATTGGCTTCATAATTATGATGGCCCTGGATAATATGCTTGGCTAACTTAATGGCAAATTTTCTGCAAACCCTACAGAATGTGTTGACGAACTTAAATATTGACGCTGCTTATCAACACATTCTTGCGCAAATATCATCAGGCAATCTAGCTCAAATATCTGCCAGCGCCGCCACCAGTTTTGCATTGATTACAGCGGCCGAGATTGGCGATAAAAGCCAATTAGTTTGCATGACACTTGCCTCAAGGCATCGAGCGTTGCCGGTAATACTCGGCGCCATCAGCGCCTTTGCCCTATTAAATACCTTGGCGGTTGTCTTTGGTGTCGCCATTGCCAACTGGCTGCCTGAATATGTGGTTGCCGGTATTGTGGCGCTATTGTTTGGCGCGTTTGGCGTTCATGCGCTACGAGTAGAAGAAGCGGAAGAGGACGATGAAGAGGTGAAAGAAAAAAGTGGCCACAGCATTTTCTTGACCACCTTCTTGCTGATTACTGTCGCGGAATTCGGCGATAAAACCCAACTCGCCGTGGTGGCCTTAAGCAGCACGGCCATCCCGGCCGCCGTATGGTTAGGATCAACTGCCGCATTGGCATCAACGTCCGCGCTGGGCGTGCTCGCAGGTCGCACCATTCTGCAAAAAATCCCTCTGGAATTGCTCCACAAAATCAGCGGCGTTATTTTTCTAGGCTTGTCGGTTTTTGCAGGTTATCGGGCTTATCTTGCTTATCCGTTTTCAGCTTAACGCTCGTTCCCAAGCTCCTAGCTTGGGAATGCGTATCGGAAGAACCTGCTTCCAGTCATTTCTCGAAGCTGGAGCTTCGAAAACTTAGGTTACCAAGCCGGAGCTTGGTAACCAGCACTCTAATGCGACTCCCGCAACTGCATCACCCGCAAACACCACAGTCCAACCAATAACACCAGCACATCTCGCAAGCGCATCAATGCAATCAGCCCCAAGACGGCTGACGTAGGTAAGCTCAAGTATTGAAAAGCCCAAAATAAAGAAGCTTCCAAAGTGCCCAGACCACCGGGCAACGGCAATAGAAAGGCCAAGCGCATGGCAACCAGAATGACCATGAAATCGGAAAAATCCAAGGCTAAATCAAAAAAACTCAGCAACAACCATAACTCGGCTATCAAACCGCCCCAACCAAGTAGCGACAAAATAAATGCCAGAAATAGAGCAGGTTTTTGTTCCTTAATGGCTCTCTGTAAATCACTACCCAAGTGCTGCCAATGCGTTTCTAAGTGTTGAAGACGGGGATGATGATGCCAATAAACAGTGACTTTTTTTAACCAGAACAGAACTCGCTTCGGCTGTTTTAAAATCAGCCAGCCCAATAAGGTCAGTGTCAGCAGTATTAGCGCCAACCCCACCAGCACGTTTTGCCAGACGACATCTTGGGAAGCGAGCGCTGCCAGCAGTAGCGCCACACTGAATAACAACACACTAAAATTTATCCAAAGTTCATAAAACCGGTCCAATCCTAAGGCCAACAAGGCACTGTGGATGGGCAGTTTACTGCGCTTCCAGAGCCAAAAAATTTGCAAAGGCTCTCCGCCGAACTGCGGCCCGGGCGTGATAAAACTCACTGCTTGGCCAGCTTGGCGCATCATCAACAACTCGCCAAAGCGCACCGGCAACTTTAAAAGTTGAGTGATCACCCACCAGCGCTGCGTCGCCAGTAATATGATGGCTAGATTAAGACCAAACCAGGCGAACCATTGCGCCGGCGAAAGCGTACTGATCGTTTGGGTAATGGTTGCCAGGGGCAACTGGCTGAGAATCCAGCCCACCAACGTCAGCGCTGCCAGCCATAGCAGCAAAGGGACAGCTTTAAGCACCGTCATAGCGTTTAACCCACTCGTCATCCCACTGCCAAAAGCTGAAACGCCCCGTGCCCAGCAACAAAATCCAGCTGATGGTGAAGATTAAGACAATACTTATTAGACTGTCTGGCATGCGCCAGCCCAACAGCAGGAACAACAATAACGCGCCCAAGCGCCCGGCCACACCAAGCAAAATCAAGCTGGTGCCGATCGACAAACCAATATCAACCACATGATTTACCGGGTGCGCCTGTGCCACCCAAAACAACAACGGTATTAACAGCACACGCAAAGCCGGTTGAAAATATCGATCACTTAATCTATCCAGCGACATCAAAACATTGGCTTGCAACTTGCCGCAAACTACCCACCAATCCATCGCAAAGCCGAACAGCACAGGTAGCATAAAGGCGATACTGGCGATGGTGGTGAAGGCTGGATTCAGCAGCGGCCAAAGCGTCAGCGCAATAAATGCCATTTGAAAGCCCGCCAGCGTGCGTCGGAGCGGATTCGGAGGCACCGGATGAATAGCTAAACCTTGGCGCTGGCGGCGCTGCAAAGCCCATTGATATACATAATAAGCTACGCTCAACACCAGATAAGACCAATGCACCTTGCCTTGGCTAATGGCAAGCAGAGGTGCAACCACCAATCCCAAGGCATCGAAAGTGATATCCAGCTCGTTACCCAACAAGCTCACCTGCTTGCTCCGGCGAGCAGCAAAGCCATCCAGCCGGTCGAGTATCGCGGCTAGCGTGTAGAAAATTGCGGGGAATATGATGTTACCTTCATTGCCGAACAAGAAACCGCCAGTCAGCGCAATCAATCCGCCACGCAGGATAGTCAGACGATTTCCCCAACCCAAAGTCTTATACAGTGGAGCATCGGCGTTGGCACGATTAAGATCAAGCCGGTGTGAAACACACCAGCAGACAAAGCCCCAAAGCAAACCGGCCTGCAGCAACCCTTGTCCTGCAGCCAGCCAGTCTTGAGCAAAACCCAGCGAGCCAAATCCAAAAACTAATACGGCGATGCCCAACAGTCCTATTGTCCTAAGTTCGTTTTTCATAAAATCACAGTTGGAGACATACTGTTGACGGAGCGACGTCGCGATTTGAGCATCGAAGCCCCGAAAATAATTAAGCTTGCACCTTACCATTTTAAAAGCACGCGCTCCAAATTCATCTTGTCCCTATGACCCCGGTTTATTGGTACTATGCCGCACTTTTAATCCACTCAACGGCGATCATTGCGCCTACTCAACACACAGGAGGAAATTGATACATGTTGCGCAATATATTCAGCCGAAAAATCTTGGCCCTGATGTTCATTTTTATTGCGCTGGTATTGCCCAATCGCCTCAGCCTACTCACGCCATCGTCATTTGCCGTGTTGCCACTGGAAATGTTGTTACTGGGATTGATCTTGCTGATTCCAGGCAAAATCGGCCTTGTATTTCGCTGTATCGCCTCTTGCCTGCTGGTGGTAGGAATTCTCTTTAAGCTTGCCGACATCGGCACTTATGAGGTGTTCGACCGGCCTTTTAATCCGGTGCTTGACGGCCATTTTCTGGCCAACGGAATGAACTTGCTGCAAGGTGCACTTGGCCAGATTGGCGCAGTCATCGTAGCCATTCTGCTGTTCGCATTGTTGCTGGGGATTGTTTGGCTGATCTATGGCACATTGGGATCAGTCCAGACACTGCTGCAAATCAAACCAAAAATCGGCCTAAATAGTTTGCTTGCCGGCATATTGCTCTGGTTGATTTTAGCCTTTAGTGGTCTCCAACAAGCCTCCAGCCCTTTTTACGAATTGATCAATCGCCATGTTAACGACACCTTGAGCAGCATTGCCGATCTCAAAGTATTTAGCGATGTTGTGAATACAGATCCCTATGCCAACGTACCCAGTGACAGCCTGTTTAACAAGCTTAAAGGTAAAGATGTGTTGGTGGTTTTCATTGAATCATACGGCAAGACTGTGCTCGATAAACCCGACTTTGCCGCACATATTCGGCCGTTGTTGGAGCAAAGCAGCGCCACGATTGCCGCCAAAGGCTTGTATGCCCGCAGCGCCTTTCTGACTTCACCCACGTATGGTGGCATCAGCTGGTTGGCACACGGCACCTTGCTGTCGGGATTATGGGTCAATACTCAGACCCGCTACGACAGTTTGGTGATGAGTACGCGGCCATCACTAAATAGACTTTTCCAACGTGCAGGATGGCGTACTGTAGCCGTGCAACCGGCACATACCATGGCCTGGCCGCAAGGCGAATATTTCGGTTATGACAAAATCTATGCGTCGCAGGACTTGAATTATCACGGCCAGCCGTTCAACTGGATCACCATGCCAGACCAGTTCACCTTGTCGGCCCTGCAAACCATGGAACGCAAACCCGGCCCGCGCCCACCGGTAATGGCTGAAATTGCGATGATCTCATCTCACGCCCCCTGGACCCCGTTACCCAAGCTGGTTGATTGGGATCAGATCGGCGACGGCACAATCTTCAATCAAGAAACCCGCGAAGGTGATGCCCCCGAAGTGGTGTGGCAAAATACCGGCCGCATTCTGGAGCAATACCGTAAGTCGATCGAATATGCCTTAAGCAATATCGTGTCTTATGTCGCCACTTATGGCGACGATAATCTGGTCATTTTGGTGTTGGGCGATCATCAACCCGCATCGTTTGTGACTGGCGAGCCGGAAAATCATAATGTACTGGTACATCTGATCAGCCGCGACCCCAAAGTGATGGAAGCGGTACAAGACTGGCAATGGACAGATGGCATGCTGCCCGCCGACGATGCGCCGGTGTGGGGAATGGATAAAGTGAGGGACCGCTTTATTGAGGCGTTTTCCAAGGAATGAATCAACTCTAATTACCTTTGCCAGCATAACCGCACACAAACTGCCGACTTGTCCGTATAAAACTGGGAGCTGATCCAGTGCTCGCCGACCGCTGCGAGCACGCCATTTATATATATCAAAGGCATCTGGGTTCTTTCCCAGGGCGTTATACCGGCTTCCTGAAACAGTTTCTTTAAGGTGTGCCGCCCTGTTCTGCCCGGTAGACTGATTTTTTCTCCGCCATTTCGAAACTTGACTTCGACTTTGGCGGTCTGCAGCCACTCCAGCGATATACCCGTCTTTGCTTCTACCCAGGCCAGTGACTGGCCATTGCCAAGAACGATCGAACCCTCCGATGTCGGCCAAGTTTTGGGCTCGCTGGCATCAATAGTCATTTTCGGCAAAGCATACAATTTGTCCCGGTAGCGGCGAAATTCATAGCCCTGCGTCAGCAAGACAGGATCGCCCTGCTCTTTTGCGCCAACAACCTCTGACAGAATGCGTTCAACCGCAGCTTGCGCGGGCATTTTCAACCCCAAACGGCTAAACCACTGCCGAATAATCAAGCGTTGATGAATTGAAGCTTGTTGATTTAACTTAGTGATAATCAAGGTCCGGTCAGTTTGATCGAAGGCCGACCCAAACAATTGCTCGGCAACACCATTGACTAGAGTTTGTGCTTCAGCACAAAGGCCTGCCGAACGTGATACGGTTTTGTCGACAGCAGGCCAGCGCTGCTTGAGCAACGGCAATACTTGGTTGCGTAAAAAGTTGCGGTCGAAATCGCTGGATTGATTACTTGGATCTTCAACCCAATGAAGCTGCTCAGCTTGGGCATATTCGTTGATGGCTTGTTTGGGGATGTTTAGCAACGGCCTCAGCAGCTTACCCTCACCGAACGGCATTCGTTCGGGCATGCCGGAAAGCCCCGCCAAACCACTACCACGAAACAACTGCAGCAGCACAGTCTCCAATTGATCTTCCCGATGTTGTGCCACCAGTAATACATCGCCCGCTTTCAGTAATCCTTTAAAGGCCGTGTAACGCGCGTTCCTTGCAGCTTCTTCCGGACTTTGCCCTGAATCGGCGGTCGCATTCACGCGCAATAGCACAAACTCAACAGCCAAGGCCTCAGCAATGCGTTGACAATGCGCAGGCCAAGCTTCAGCCACCGCCTGTAGGCCATGATGCACATAAACCGCGGTGATTTTTCCTGTTAATGCTGGCGTGCCAGCGCACAAATGCAGTAAGACATGCGAATCCACCCCACCGCTGAAAGCCACATAAACCCGGCCAAGTGCTTGTTCCCGGCTTAATACCGATTCAATAATCTGTGATGAAAGCAAGTTGCTACCTTTTAATCTGACAATCCACTTGCAATTCTACCAACCGGAAACAGGAGTTGTTTATTTAGTAACCATTCCGTGGTTTCTCGATGTCGCGAGGTAGGCGTCGCTCCCACTACCATCACCTCCGCAACAAACACTTACTGGACACAATTGAAGACTACTGATCCACATCCAGACCAAAGCGAATTATCTGAGCAAAGTCATCGGCTTTTAAACTTGCACCGCCTACCAAGGCGCCATCCACACCGGCGATAGTCATAATATCGGCAATATTTTCTGGTTTGACGTTGCCGCCATAGAGAATTCTGATTGATGCGGCAAACTGCTCGCCATGCAAATCCATGATCAGGTTTCGGATGAAATCATGCACTTCACTGATTTGCTCGTGAGTTGCAGGTTTGGCGCCTACGCCAATAGCCCAAAGAGGTTCATACGCAATCACAACGTCATGTATCAATCGCTGCGGCACGCCATCAAGCCCCATGCGAATCTGTCTTTCCAAAAGTTTGAAGGTTTCATTATTCTCACGCGCTTCACGATTTTCGCCACAGCAAAAAATGACTTGTAAGCCCTGTGCCAAGGCAGCATGCACTTTACGATTAATGGCCTCGTCACTTTCTCCGGCACGATCACGCAATTCACCACCAAGAAAGCCGGCAAGTCCTAACAACACCTCTTCATTTTCTTGAATAAGCAAATGTTCTAGGGCTTTAATTGCTAGTGCATCTGCACCTTCTTTTTGTTTGAGTCGATGCAAAGACTGTGTCAGGAACTCATTTGACAAGCGTCTTGCCACACTGGAGCCAAAACCAAAATACTTACCCAAATTGGCACGCCGGTCAGAATGGCCGATGATGACCCGATCAACCCCGATGGCAGCGAGCATTTCTGCCGAAATCTCACCGGTAAATGCACCTTTTGATTCAAAAAATACATCTTGCGCCAGCAAGAAAATATTTCGACCAATATCGTATTCGGCCTTGAGAAAATCCGGTTTAATGTATTCAGCCAAGGTCGACAAGCCGGTAAACGGCGGGCCGATACCGACATCAACATCTTTAATGCCTCTACAGATATCAAAAATTCTCGCCGCCAATGCCAGGCCGGATCGCGGCGTCATATTCATTTTCCAGTTGCCGGCAATATAAGGCCTGATCGCACCTGGCTCACCCGATTCCGCTTTGATTTTTCGCCATTGATTGGCTGTCCGTTGGCGGTAATAGTTTCGGTATACGTTGGAGGGGGAATTAGTCATAAGATTCTCTCTGATACTAAATAGTTACTGGCGATAGTAGCGCAAGCACTAGCGTTAGCAAAATTCATTTCCCTGGAATTTAGCACCTTCAATCTAAATGGCTTTGTCATGCTGATCGCGTTACACTCCAAATAGATAGTTAACTATCTACGCTGACACAATCGGCGACTCCGCTCAGAACGTCTCTTATCACAAGTAAAATCGAGGTGCATCATGGCAGTAAAAGAAGACTTTGAAAATCTATTGGCCAAGCTCAATACAGAACGTGAAGAAATCAATTTGAAACTACACCTTGCTTCTTTGGAAGCCCGCGATGAAATTGAGCAAGCTGAGCAGCAGTGGCAGCAAATAAAAAACAAGGCCGCAGAAATCGCGGATGAATCAAAAGAAACATCTGAAGAATTCATCGCCAAGGCGAAAATTGTCGGCGAAGAACTTAAAGAAACCTATCAACGTATTACCCAGCGCCTTAAAGGTTAAACCTATCACAATCGTTTTCACGAGGTGCTTCGTCTCGTTAAAGCCAAGCCAAAATGCTAAACTGACATGCCCGTTAACGCGGGCATGTTTTTTTGCGGATAGCACGCTAAAAGCGAGTTATCCATTGATATAGGCACTTCCTGCCAGACCCGATTTTGCAACTAATGTCCAAGCTAAACCCCCAGCAACAAGCCGCCGTTAAAATGATTGATCACCCCTTGTTGGTATTAGCAGGCGCGGGGAGTGGTAAAACGCGGGTAATTACGGAAAAAATCGCCTATCTGGTCAAACAAGGCATACCGGCTCGGCACATCGCCGCGGTAACGTTTACCAATAAAGCCGCAAGGGAGATGAAGTCGCGGGTTTCCAAATTGCTGGACGACCAACAAAGTCGTGGCTTAAGGGTGTCAACTTTCCATTCGTTGGGCCTGGATATTCTGCGGGCCGAATATAAAACCTTATCTTACAAAGCCGGCATCACGCTGTTTGATGAGCAAGACAAAGTAACCCTGCTGCGTAACCTCATCAGCCATAGCCCCAAAGAGTGCGACATAGATCAACTTGACCGCTACTCTTGGCAAATCGGCCAATGGAAAAATGCGTTTATTACCCCGGAACAATCACTATTGATGGCCTCGCCCGAAGAATACGCGGCTGCCCATCTCTATGTGGACTATACCCGCAGCTTAAAAGCCTACAATGCCGTCGACTTTGATGATTTGATTCTGCTGCCGGTATTGCTGCTGCAACAGCACGCAAAAATCCTGGAAAAATGGCAGAACAAAATCCGCTATTTGCTGGTCGATGAATACCAGGATACCAACGTCACTCAATACCAACTGGTGAAATTAATCGCAGGCAATTTGGGCCGCTTTACTGTTGTGGGCGATGACGATCAATCCATTTATGCCTGGCGCGGTGCCTCGCCAAAAAACTTGGAGCAGCTGCAAAAAGACTACACCCGGTTGCAAGTTATCAAATTGGAACAAAATTACCGCTCCACCGGCCGTATCTTAAAAGTCGCCAACCAGCTGATTGCCAATAACCCGCATGCTTTTGAAAAAAAGCTCTGGAGTGAACTCGGTTACGGCGACGCGTTGCGGGTATTGAGCCATAAAGATGAGCTGATCGAAGCGCAACAAATCGTCTCGGAACTGATTCATCACAAATTCAAAACCGGCAATGCCTACCAGGATTACGCGATTTTGTATCGTGGAAATCATCAGTCCCGGCTATTCGAGCGCGGCTTACGGGAAAACAACATTCCGTACTTTATCAGCGGCAGCACCTCGTTTTTCGCTTACTCGGAAATCAAGGACATGCTCGCCTACCTGCGCCTGTTTGTGAATCAAAACGACGATGCCGCGTTTTTGCGCATCATCAACACCCCAAAACGCGAAATCGGCCCGACCACTCTGGAGAAACTCGGTGCTTACGCCAACGAACGTCATGTCAGCCTGTTTGCCGCCAGCACCGAATTGGGCCTGGCGCAAAAGCTATCGGAAAAATCCGTGCAGCGCCTGCAAAAGTTTAGCGACTGGGTGCTTGATACTGCCGACCGCATCGAACGCGGCGATACCTTTGGCGTAATCGAACAATGCATCAACC
>JABFRC010000356.1 GCA_013141375.1 Methylococcaceae bacterium
GTTCATGTTTCATGCCTGGTACGGATGGGCCGCGGTATTTACCGCCATACTGCTTATCTGCGTCGCCATCGCCCAAGAAAAAGCCACCAGCAAAATCCTCGGCGAAGCCAATAACCTGGCAATATCAGGCCGCAACTTGGTTAACAAAAACCTTCGCAACGCCGAAGTCATCGAAGCTATGGGCATGTTGAGCAGAGTGCAGCAGCGCTGGATAGTTGGAGCCCAACAAGTGTTGATCTTACAAGCCACGGCAAGTTCAAGAGCCGGCTTAATCAATGCTTTATCCAAGCTCATCAGGCTTTCTTCACAATCACTGATTCTCGGCATAGGCGCTTACTTGGTGATTGAAAACGAAATTTCTTCCGGTTTAATGATTGCCGGCTCTATTTTATTGGGACGTGCGCTTGCGCCAATCGACATTGTGATTGGCTCCTGGAAAGGTTTTATAAGCGCACGCGGGCAGTACAATCGCTTAAATGAATTACTTATACAAATCCCTGCCGATAGCGAAAGAATGCCGCTGCCTGCACCGCAAGGCAATTTTCAGGTAGAAGGCGCAGTTGTCGTACCGCCTGGCGCAAAAGTTCCCGTTATTAAAGGCATCTCCATGGTGATTGCCAAAGGCGATGTGGTCGGTGTCATTGGCCCCAGTGGCGCAGGAAAATCGACTTTTGCCCGAGCCCTGCTGGGCATTTGGCCTACAGCAAATGGCAAAATTCGTCTGGATGGCGCTGACATCTTCACCTGGAATAGGGACGAATTGGGACCTTATATCGGTTACTTGCCACAGGACATTGAGCTTTTTGAAGGATCAATCAGTGAAAACATTGCCCGCTTTGGTGATGTCGATCCCGAAAAAGTCGTCAATGCAGCCCAAATGGCCGATGTTCATGAATTAATCCTGCGCCTGCCGGAAGGCTACGACACTCAAATTGGTGCCAGCGGCGGCAATCTGTCCGGTGGCCAACGTCAACGCATTGGCTTAGCGAGAGCGCTTTATGGCGATCCTGTGGTCGTGGTATTGGACGAACCGAATTCAAACCTTGATGAACAAGGCGAATTAGCCTTGGGCAACGCCATTCAACGGCTCAAACAAAAGCAATCTACCGTCATCGTCATCACGCATCGAAACAACGTGCTGGCCAATGTCGATAAACTGCTCATCTTAAATGACGGCCTGCTTTCCGTTTACGGCCCCAAAGCTCAAGTTATTGAGCATTTGCAAAAAACGGCCCAGCAAGCAGCACAACAACCCACGCAATAGTCATCGCACATATCATCCATGAAAAAAATGCTTGCTCAACCCACTGGCGATAATGCCATTGCCATTGTTACTGATGACACCTCGATCCGTAATATCGGTGTCATCGTTTTAATTTGTACCTTTGGTATTTTAGGCACCTGGGGTTATTTGGCTCCGATCGATAGCGCTGCTCTCGCGCCCGGATTTGTTACCGTCAAATCCCATCGTAAAACGGTACAGCATCTTGATGGCGGTATCGTCAGTGAAATACTTGCCAAAGATGGTGAGTTAGTCAAAGAAGGCGATGTACTGATCAAACTGGACACGACCGAAACGAAAGCCCAAGTTGAAATTTTCCGAGGTCAATTCATCACGCTTTCAGCTCAAGTCGCCAGATTGACCGCCGAAAGAGATCATAAAGATCACGTTGTCTATCCTGAAGCCTTAGCTGATATCAACGACATCCATATCCGCGAGGCAAGACAAAGCGAAGACCAAGTTTTCCTGTCCAGAAAAAATGCTCATGAAGGCGAAATATCGGTACTGAAACAACGTATCTCTCAAATAGACTCTCAGATCAAAGGATTACAGGGGCAGCGCGCCAGCAAAACGCAATTGGTAGCATCCTATGGTGAAGAAGTGCGTGATCTCAAGGAACTACTGGCAGAAGGCTTTGCTGACAGACAACGTTTGCGTGATATTGAACGCAACCATGCTTTGGTAACCGGAGAAGTCGCCTCATTGACCGCTGAAATTGCCGGCAATGAAATTCAGCAAGGTGAAACTAAGCTGCAAATTCTTCAACTTGAAAAAGCAAGACAAGAAGAAGTCGCCGCAAAGCTCAGTGAAACTCAAGCACAACTCTACGATGTCACCCAGCGATTGCTTGCCACCACTGACAAGGTCACCAGAACCGAGATTCGTGCTCCCTCAGATGGCCGCGTTCTTGGCTTATCAGTCCATAATGTGGGCAGTGTCATCACCCCGGGCCACCCTATTCTGGACATCGTGCCGCAAACCGAAGAACTGATCATCGACGCTCAAGTTTCGCCAATGGATATCGACAGAGTCAGCATCGGCTTATTGGCAGAAGTCCGCTTTAGCGCCTTCAAACAGGTGTTAACGCCTAAGATGCAAGGCAAGGTTATTAATCTGTCAGCCGACAGAATTACTGATGAACGCACCGGCAATTCGTACTATCAAGCGCAAGTTGAACTTACACCGGATAGCTATCAAAAACTCGGCAATATAGAACTGGTCCCCGGCATGCCTGCCGAAGTCCTCATCAGTACAGGTGAAAGAACAGTATTTGAGTACTTGGTGCAACCCATTACCAACGCCTTCGCCCGCGCATTTATAGAAGACTAACGCATGAACAAGCTAACATCTTTGGTTCTAGGTCTGACGCTAATTCACGCTAACAGCGTATATGCTGAAGACCTATTGACTATCTACCAACAAGCCCTAGAAGCTGATCCGACCCTAAAAAGCGCAGAATTAAAAACCGAAATCGGTTCCGCTCAAAAAGGCCAGGCCTTTGGTGAAATGCTGCCGCAAGTCAGCGCTAATGCAAATTGGTCGGCGAATAATCAGCGCCAAAATCAGCTACGTGGCTATGTAAGAAAACTACCAAACAATAAGAAAGAAGTTGTGCCTTACGATAGCGCGCCAACAACCAATTATCACGGCACTCGCTATAGCCTGTCTTTAAACCAAACCGTATTGGATTTTGCAAAATTCTGGAACTGGCGCCGTGCTCAGGAAATCGAAGATCAATACACCTCTGAGCTCACACAAGCTCAGCACGCCTTAATGTTTAACGTCGTCGAAAAATATTTCGGCGTACTTGAAGCGGAAGACCAACTGTATTTTTTCCAGACTGAAAGACAATCCACTGAACATCAGCTTGAACAAGTCAAAAAGCAATACGCGAAGCAACTGGTCAAAATTACCGATCTATATGATGTCGAAGCCAGATTAGACCAGATTAAAGCCACAGAAATTGAAGCGGAGACGCAACTGACCATCGCCAAAGAAAGCCTAAAAGAACTCACTAATAACAATCCTGTCGGCCTTTTCAAGCTTCGTGAAAACATTGATTACAAACACTTGGAAGGTAATCTCGATGACTGGATTGCCGTTGCCAAAAGTGAAAACCCGGTACTTTCCGCCCAGCTACATGCAATAGAAGCGGCCAGTGATGACGTCGCCGTGCAAAAATCAAAATATCTGCCGGTCGTTGACGCGCAATTCAACTACTTCGATACCAACACCGGCTACCAAAGTTCCAGTATCGGTCAAACCGAAGTCCAAGTAGCTGCAATCAATATCAATGTGCCCATTTTTACCGGCGGTGTAACTACTCATCGCCTGTTTGAAGCGCAACATAGACTTGAATTAAGTAAAACTGAGAACGACGCTAAAATCCGCGCGTTGATTAAAGAAACCAGTGACTCTTTCCTCAGCACCAATGCCAGCGTCAGACGAATTGAAGCTTCACAAAAAGCACTGGAATCAACCGCCAAAGCCAAACAAGCCAAAGAAACGGGCTTCAAATACGGCGTAGAAACTATGAGCGATGTGCTGATCGCCCAACAAAACGAATTTAAAGCGAAAAGAGAACTATCCACCTCAAAATACAGTTACATCAAAAACCGTATCCGTTTTATGCAATCCACCGGGTTGATATCTGAAGAAAACTTGAATGAAGTCAATGGCTGGTTACAAGCCGGGCCTAGCCAGCCCAAAGCAATGGACGATGCCAAAAAGTCCTAATTAAAACTGGAATAGGTTTTAATTAGCCTAATGATGGCTTAAACAATGAATAAAAATTGGCCGTAGATAGCTCTGCTACAGCATCAACAGAGATTTCCTTTAGGCCCGCTATTTTTTCAGCAACATAACGCACATAGGTCGGATAGTTGGGACGACCACGAAACGGAACAGGTGACAAATAGGGAGAATCTGTTTCTATCAAAAACCGGTCACTTGGCACTTTTTTAGCAACTTCTTGAATTTCCTTCGCACTATTAAAGGTAACGATTCCCGAAAAAGAGATATAAAAATTCAAATCCAGCGCTTGTTTGGCAAACTCCCAATCCTCTGTGAAGCAATGAATTACGCCACCGACTTCATCGGCGTGTTCTTCTCTAAGAATTCTTAAGGTATCGTGTTTAGCTTCACGGGTATGGATGATCAGCGGTTTCTTAAGTGCTTTTGCTGCACTAATATGATTTCTAAAGCGCTGATGTTGCCAGCTTAAATCGCCTTCACTGCGAAAATAATCAAGTCCGGTTTCACCTATCGCAATCACCTTTCCATTGCTGCCTAATGCAATTAGTTCCTCAGCACTGGGATCTTTGCCATCATGTTCATTGGGATGGACGCCTACGCTCACAGAAATTTCTTTGTACGGCGACACCAGATCCAGCATGGCCGGATAGGCTTCAAGATCAATGGCTATACAAAGTAGATGCTCTATATGCTGATTTTTGACTTCAGCCATGAAGAGCGAAAAATCGTCGTTGTAGGGTTTTAGATCGATACGATCAAGGTGGCAATGCGAATCTATTAACATGTGAACAGGAATTCTACGGCAACGTTACATTGTATGAGTCGCGCGATCGCTTTCCAGCGAACCGGCAAGATAGGTTTCAATTTTATTTCGCGCTACGCCGCCATCCTGATCGCTGAATTGCACACCAATACCGGCTGCCCGATAACCTTCAGAGCCAGGCGGCGTTTTCCAGATAATTTTGCCGGCGATAGGTAAGCGCTCGGTTTCTTCCATCAAATTGAGCAACATGAATACTTCCTGTCCCATTTCATAATTACGATTGGTGGGAATAAACAAGCCGCCGTTGATCACAAACGGCATGTAAGCCGCGTACAATGCGGACTTGTCTTTAATCGAAAGGGATAAAATACCCTGTCTAGCCGGTGCCGGTGCTTCTGCCATAGTGTTTGCCTCGATTAAGTTCTTGCCATTGAATTAACATTTCTTCAAACATCAACTGCTTATTGATTTGGGTATCAAGCAATTGCCGATTATTCAACAGCAAATCATACAGTTTATAAAGTCGAATCAAGTCTAGCCGCTGAGCCATTTCCTGCAAAGAGTTTACCAGATCTGGATTATAGAGATTGCCGGCAATTTGATACGCGCATTTCATTAAATCGATCACCCAGGACGTTACCCAAAAGAGCAAAGGATCTTCCGGAATTTTCAGCCATTCTTCAGCAACGGCAACGGGATGAACCTGCTGTTTTGCAATGGCAATCCAGCTCTTAAAACAGTCGCCTCGGAGCTTAACAAACCCGCTATTAGCGAATTCTTGTGCCAATAATGGTGAGCCCTGAGCTAGGCTGTTTAACACTTCCGGGTCGCCTGGCAACGACTGTTGCTTAAGCCAGCTTAAAACTGTCGATTTATCCGGTGGGATAATGGCAAGCTTCTGACAACGACTGACTATTGTTGCCGGTAATTTACTAGGACGGTCAGAGATCAAAATGATCGTCGTCCGCTCAGTGGGCTCTTCAAGGCATTTCAAAAACGCATTGGCTGAGTTGTTATTTAGTGTGTCTGCCGGATGAATAATAACGACACGGTAACGATCAAACTGCGGCTTCAAGCTCAACTGTATTAGTAAGACTCGAATCTGATCAATCGATATCGACTTCTTGGTTTCAGCAGGCTTGATAACGACAAAATCCGGATGTGTATCTGCTTTCAGCAATAAGCAGCTATGGCAAACGCCACAACTTAACCCGGTCTCTTGGGGACTTTCACAAAGCAAAGAAAAGGCAAATTGGTTCGCCAGTTGTTGTTTACCCAAACCTTGCTGACCACTAATCAATAAAGCCTGTGGTATTCTTTGTTGAGTTAGATAGCCATGCAGCTGTTCCCAATCCGCTAGCTGCCAGGGATAGAGCGAGTGCATCATAAGTTTCTGACTAAAAAGCGCATGGCATCGACAATTTCATTTTGAACGTCGCTAAGCGGCTGATTGGCGCGAATCAACTTGATTCGTTCCGGGTAAAGTTCTGCTTGTAATAAATAAGCACGTCGAACATGCTCAAAAAAATTGATGGTTTCAGCTTCAAAGCGATCGAAACTACCGCGCTTTTTAGCACGGTGCATACCTACTTCAACCGGCGCATCAAGTAGTAGGGTTAAATCCGGCCTTAATGCCCCTTGCACCAAGTTTTCCAGAGATTCAATCGTGCTGATGCGCATATTTCGCCCGCCACCTTGATAGGCATAAGTCGCATCGGTAAATCGATCGCATAGCACCCATTTACCCTGAGCCAAAGCGGGCTCAATCACATGCTTGATATGCTGAGACCTAGCGGCAAAAACCAGTAACAACTCCGCTTGTTCGGTAATAGTTTCGCTGTGAGCATCCAGAAGCAATAAGCGAATTTTTTCAGCAAGCGCAGTCCCACCTGGCTCACGGGTCACTACCACCGATATTTTATGGTGTTCCAGATAATCCTTGATAAACACCAAATTGGTGGTTTTGCCGACACCCTCACCGCCTTCCAGAGTAATAAATTTACCTCTGCTCATTTTTTCTTCCTCTGAAATTTATCCACCGCTGCATTATGTTCTTGTAACGTGGCTGAGAAGACATGAGTGCCGTCACCCTTCGCAACAAAATAAAGACTGTTGCCATCAACTGGATGTAGCACGGCATGAATGGCATCACGTCCGGGCATGGCAATGGGCGTTGGCGGCAAGCCAAAGTTCATATAAGTGTTATAGGGCGTAGCCGTGGTCAAATCTTTGGTTTTGATGTCACCTTGATAACTATCACCCATACCATAAATAATCGTAGGGTCAGTTTGCAACATCATGCCTTGCTGAAGTCTGCGCTCAAATACGCCTGCAATTTGGGGGCGCTCAGATTTTTCACCGGTCTCTTTTTCGACAATTGATGCCAGAATTAACGCTTCATAAGGTGTTTTAACCGGTAAGCCCTCGGCGCGATTAAGCCATTCCTGCCTTAATATCTGCTGCATTTTGTCAAAAGCTCTCTTTAGCAATGACATATCCGAAGTATGCTTTTCATAAAAATAAGTATCCGGAAAAAACAAACCTTCGGGCAATTGTCTATTATCAGGCGGGATAACTTTGGGGATCTCTGGGCCGATTACGTTGTCATCAAGTATATTGCCGGCATCATTTTTATCCTTACTCATTTCATGCCAAACCGCTTCCTGACTGAGTCCGCTCAAGGTATGTTGTAGATTAGGGCTTCTATCGATTTCCTGGCGAATTTCTTTAAAACTCCAACCTTCCGGAAAGGTAATCGAATATTTCTTGGTTTTGCCAAGAACGAATACATCAAGTATCTCGGGTATGCTTAAGCCCGAAGTCAATTCATATTCACCCGTCTTGATTTTGGTCGACGCATTTTTAGTAAACGCGATGACCTTAAACCAAATCGGTTTAATAGCCAGCTTCTGCGCCAACAATTTTTCGGTGATTTGATGAAAGGAATCGCCTTTTTCTATTTCGATTAATACGGGATTGACTATAACCGGCATAGTCAACGCCTGTTGGTAGTCCATCCAAAGCCAGCCGCCGGAAAAACTCAACATCAACAATATAAAACCAATGATCCTATTGCTCATATTGAAGGGAGTTCCTGTTCATAATTCGTCAGCCAGGCTTGTATTCGTTGAGTTATTGGACCAACAGAAAAGTGGGTTTGTTCGATTTGCCGAACCGGCCAGATACCTATGATTGAATTACACACAAACACCTCGTCTGCTAATAATAATTCAGCTTTGCGAATTTTGCTTTCTACCGCTCGCAAGCCATTATTCGCAGAAAGCTCCAGTATGATGCCGCGAATAATTCCCGCTACACCAGAGTTATCGAGCTGCGCAGTTGTCAAAGTGTTGTCGTTAACATAAAACAGATTGGTCATTGTGCCTTCAATCACATAGCCGTTATTGTCGAACATAATTCCTTCCAGAATTGCCGGATCGCGCCATTCTGACCTGGCCATCACTTGCTCCAATCGATTTAAATGCTTGATGCCTGCTAATGTGGAATTTAACCCCAAGCGAGTTTCGCAAAAACGCGCAACGATGCCCTGCTCTTTTAGGCTAACTGGATAATCGGGATATGGATGCAAGCTAACAATTCGAGTCGGATGAACATAGTCTGGTTGACGATAACCACGACCTCCGGAACCACGGGTGATAATTATTTTGATAACCGCCTGATCAGCGTCTTCAGCAAGTTTTTCGACTTCTGACGCGAGCAGTTGATGTTCAGGGAGAGGAATTCGCAGCCTAGTGCAACCGACATTCAAACGTTTTAAGTGTCGATCAAGAAATTGGGCTTTGCCGGACTTTATGGCGATAGTTTCAAATAAGCCATCGCCATATTGCAAAGCTCGGTCAGTGACCTCAATATTCGATTTGTTTTCACCATTGATGAGAATCATTGGTAAGAAGCATTGACCGCTTCAATTAACAACTGGACTATTGGTAGCGTTTAAAAATTAAGGTGCCATTAGTTCCGCCAAAACCAAAGGAATTAGACATGGCAATATCGATTTTGATATTTCTGGCAGTATTTGGAACATAATCAAGATCACACTCAGGATCCTGATTTTCAAGGTTGATCGTTGGCGGCGCAACTTGATTCGTAATACTTAAGGCGGTCAATACAGCTTCAATACCGCCTGCAGCCCCGAGCATGTGACCAATCATTGATTTGGTAGAACTTACCGCAACTTTATAAATATGCTCCCCCAATGCGGCTTTCATCGCATGAGTTTCGCCAACATCGCCAGCCGGAGTTGAAGTGCCGTGCGCATTGATATAATCAATGGCATCCGCATTGATACCTGCGTCACGCATCGCATTTCTCATACAACGCGCTGCGCCTTCTCCACCTTCAGAAGGCGTGGTGATGTGATAAGCATCGCCACTCATGCCGTAACCAATCAGTTCGGCATAAATTTTTGCCCCACGCGCCTTGGCGTGCTCCAGTTCTTCGAGCACCACAACACCCGCACCATCGCTTAAGACAAAACCATCACGGTCTTTATCCCAAGGACGACTGGCTGTTTGTGGATTGTCATTACGTCGAGACAAGGCTTTGGCAGAGGCAAAGCCTCCCATTGCTGTCGGAGAAGTTGTACAACGTTCTGCACCACCAGCAACCATCACATCGGCATCGCCATAAGCAATTAAACGAGCGGCATCACCAATGTTGTGGGTGCCCGTCGCACAGGCAGTCACAATGGCAAAATTAGGGCCTTTCAATCCATATTTAATGGAAAGATTTCCGGAAATCATGTTGATAATGTTGCCAGGAACAAAGAATGGGGAAATACGACGCGCACCACTTTTTTCGTAAGTTGCGTAGCATTCTTCAATCCCTGTAATACCGCCAATGCCTGCGCCAATGGCAACACCTATGCGTTCGGCATTCTCTTCAGTGACTTCAATACCGGAGTCCTCAAATGCCTGACAACCGGCGGCCAACCCGTAATGAACAAAACCATCCATACGTTTGGCATCTTTCTCGGCAATATACTGAGTGATATCAAAATTTCTGATTACACCGCCAAAGGTGGTGGAAAAAGTAGAAATATCAAAGGAGTCTATATAACTAATACCGCTTCTACCGTTGATAATGCCGTCCCAAGTTTCTGAGACCGTATTTGCTAGAGGCGTAACAGCTCCTAATCCAGTTATAACAACTCGACGTTTACTCAATGTAAGTTACCGTAAGAAAAATAAAGAAGAGGATAAAGAGGAGGCAGTGCGTAGTGGATGAATTATCATCCACTACCTTGCTGAAAACTTAGACGTTTTTGGTAACGTAATCGATAGCTTGTTGAACAGTGGTGATTTTTTCAGCTTCATCGTCTGGAATTTCGCATTCGAATTCTTCTTCAAGAGCCATAACGAGTTCAACTGTATCCAGAGAATCAGCACCAAGGTCATCAACAAATGAAGCATCATTTGCGATTTCTTCTTTTACACCCAATTGCTCTGCAACAATCTTTTTTACTCGTTCTTCTATGTTACTCATAATTATTATCCTCAAACATTGCAAGTTATCAGTATTACCTGAATTAATTACAATTGTATTGTTGTTGATTTTATTAGAAATCCCGTCGCCGGCAATTCCAGACGGCGGGGCAATTATACTGATATTAGGACTATGTCACAAGATTAAGGCATAAACATGCCGCCATTGACATGTAAAGTTTCACCTGTGATATAAGCCGCACCCTTTGAAGCCAGAAAAGAAACCGCATGTGCAATCTCTTCAGCCTCACCTAATCGTGACAGCGGAATAGACGCCAACAGATTAGTTTTAATGCCCTCAGGCAATTCTTTAGTCATATCGGTATCGATAAAACCCGGAGCAACCGTATTGACAGTGATATTGCGCGAACCCACTTCTTTTGCCAATGATTTAGCAAAACCCACTATACCTGCCTTTGCTGCCGCATAATTTGCCTGACCCGCATTACCTGTAGCCCCAACCACTGACGATATATTGATAATGCGTCCGACTTTTGCCTTCATCATGCCTCGTAGTACGGCTTTTGACATACGAAAAACCGACGTTAAATTCGTATTGATGATGTCATCCCATTCTTCATCTTTCATGCGCATCAACAGATTATCTCGAGTAATACCGGCGTTGTTCACCAGAACAACAGGCACACCAAAATTATCATTCACAACCTTGAGCACATCTTCAACAGACACTGAATCAGCCACATCAAGCTTTACGCCTTTACCATTTTCGCCCAAATAAGCAGAAATTGCCTCGGCGCCACTGTCCGTAGTCGCACTACCCACAACAAAAAAACCGTCAACAGCAAGACGCTCGGCGATAGCCCGGCCTATGCCACGACTAGCCCCAGTTACTAAAGCAATTTGTTTATCCATTGAGTTTCTCCAGTGCCTCATTCAGTGAATCAGGATCACATATTGAAAAATGCAGTGCATCTTTAGCAATACGTTTGTTTAAACCAATCAGCACCTTGCCCGGACCGCATTCAATAAAGCAAGTTACGCCTTGGTCATGCATAAATCGAATGCTATCTGACCAGCGGACAGGCTGATAAAGCTGTTCTTTTAATACATTACGAATTACTTCGGGCGCAGTATGTGCAGCAATATCCACATTGTGAATAAGTGTCATATTCGGCATTTCGATAGCGGTATTTTGCAGCAATGCATCCAGTTTTTCAGCTGCGGGACGCATTAACCCGCAATGGGAAGGCACGCTTACAGGCAATAGCACCGCACGTTTTGCACCCGCACCTTTTGCCGCAATAATGGCTCGTTCAACCGCCGCCGCATGTCCAGCAATAACCACTTGACCCGGCGAATTAAAATTCGCCGCAGATACTTCTTCGCCAACACCGCCTTTACTCGCATCAACACAGACATGAACGACTTCGTGATCTTCAAGCCCTAAAATTGCAGCCATCGCACCCACACCGGATGGAACGGCTTCCTGCATGAACCGCCCTCTCTCAGCCACCAACTTAATAGCGTCTTCAAAGACTATCGCCTCAGAACATACCAAAGCAGTGTATTCACCAAGACTATGACCTGCGGTCCAAGCCGGACGGATATCACTGTGATTTTTCCAAACTTCCCAAACCGCAACCCCAGCAGCGAGCATCGCAGGCTGGGTGTTGTGGGTTTGGCTCAACTGATCTTCCGGCCCTTCTGAAACAATGGACCATAAATCTTTACCCAAAGCATCGGATGCGCGTTCAAACGTTTGACGTACTTCCGGGTACGATTCCGCCAACGCGGAAAGCATTCCGACGGACTGCGAGCCCTGCCCGGGAAAAACAAAAGCGTAATTGTAAGTCTGCTTTGACATTATTTTTAGCTGAAATCAGTATTTAATTAACGCGGAACCCCAAGTGAATCCCGCCCCAAACGCTTCAAGCAATACTACTTGACCACGCTGAATGCGCCCATCTCTGACAGCTTCATTGAATGCCAATAAAACTGAAGCAGACGACGTATTGCCTTGCTCTTCCAAAGTCAACACCACATGATCCATGGACATTTTCAATTTTTTGGCTGTAGCAACAATGATGCGCATATTGGCCTGATGTGGCACCAGCCAATCAATATCAGATTGCTCCAAATTGTTGGCAGCCAGCGTTTCATCAACAATGCGCCCCAACGTATTAACTGCCACTTTGAACACTTCATTGCCGCGCATACTTATGTAGGGCGATTCATTTCTGTTGGCTTCACTGGCGGCCTGTGGATTCGGGCAATACAGTAAATCTTCATAATCACCATCAGAGTGAATATGGGTCGACAAAATACCTGTTTCATCAGAGGCTGCCAACAATACAGCGCCCGCACCATCACCAAATAATATGCAAGTACTACGATCGGTCCAATCAACCAGCCGTGAACAGATTTCAGAGCCAACCACGAGCACCTTTTTGGCGGCACCGGTTTTAATGTATTGATCCGCAATACTCAGCGCAAAAATAGAGCCTGAACAAGCCGCCTGCACGTCAAACGCCACGCAGTTTTTTATTCCTAAACGCTCTTGCAACAAGCAACCGGTACTCGGGTAAACCCGGTCTGGACTGCCGGTCGCAACAATTATCAAATCTATGTCTTGCGGCTCGCAGCCTGCCGCCTCAATCGCCTGCCTGGCAGCAATTTCTGCCATGCTGGATGCGGTCTCATCAGGACCGGCAATCCGGCGACTTTTGATGCCGGTTCGCTCATAAATCCAGCTGTCAGAAGTATCTACAATTTGAGAGATTTGTTCGTTAGTGCGAACCTCCGCAGGCAAATACCCCCCGGTACCGATTACTCTTGAGTAACGAGTCATACGCCTTCCTTCTGAGATAAGGTTGCTTCAACCTGTTCGCTTATTTTTCTGATCACGTCTTTTTGGACTTCAATCTCGGCAATACCAATCGCTGTTTTGAACGCAAGCACATCGGCGCCACCGTGGCTTTTAATCACCAAACCTCTTAAGCCCAAAAAGCTGGCACCGTTATAAAGCCTTGGATCGATATGTTCTTTAAATGATTTCAGGACCGGGTAAGCCACCAGCGCAGCCAATTTAGTCAAAATGTTTCGGCTAAATTCTTTTTTTAAAGACACGGCTATCATTTTTGCCGCACCTTCAATGGATTTAAGCGCAACATTGCCGACAAAGCCATCAGTGACTATCAAATCGACTTTAACCGAACCGGCATTGAGTGAATTACCTTCAACATAACCGACATAATTTAAGTTTGAAGCTTCTAGTAACTTGGCAGCCGCTTTGACTTGCTCATTACCTTTAACTTCTTCTTCACCAATATTAAGGAGTCCGACGGTGGGGTTATCAATATTTTCAACCGCTTTCACTAATTCAGCGCCCATTACCGCAAACTGAAACAAATGTTCAGCCGTGCAATCAACATTTGCACCCAAATCCAGCACATGGGTGTGGCCGTAAATTGATGGTAAGGTTGAAATGATTGCAGGACGATCAATACCCGGAATCATTTTTAGCACGAATCGAGCTGTCGCCATCAACGCACCTGTATTTCCAGCACTGACACAAGCATCAGCCTTGCCGTCACGCACCAAATTAATGGCAACGCGCATGGAAGAATCTTTTTTGTTTTTTAATGCTTTGGAAGGCGATTCATCCATCGCAACACACTCTGAGGCATGTTGAATGGTTAATCTGTCTTTGAAATCAAGCGGACTTTTTGCCAAGTGCTGTTTAAGCACAGTCTCGTCGCCTACTAAAATCAGCTTAAGGTTTGGATTGTCTTTTAGGCAGTCCAATGATGCTGGGATAGTAACCTCAGGACCGTGATCTCCGCCCATTGCATCAATTGAAATTATTAAGCTCACGCTGACGAATGACTCCAGAGTTCATAAAAAGAAGCCGAACCAGAATTGGTTCGGCATACATTCAATCTAACAGGCGAGGATTTTAGTCTTCGTCTTTAGTTGCAACAATTTGACGACCCTTGAAAAAGCCATCAGGAGTGACATGGTGACGCAAATGCGTTTCGCCTGTCAAAGGATCCTGAGACAAAGTAGGTCCGGTTAATGCATCGTGTGAACGACGTTGGCCACGTCTTGAACGTGACACTTTACTTTTTTGTACTGCCATTATAAATCTCCAGTTTTTTTCAGTTTGGCTAAGATGGAAAAGGGATTTGTGTTGGGCGACTCCACAGCTTTTTCAAACGAATCAAGTCCGTTAACGCCCGTTTTTTTGGTAAAGCAATTATGTTGATGCCTAGGAAATGTCGGTATCGCAAGCAATACTTCATCTTCTACGATGTCCTTTAACAACAACCTTTCTTCCTCAACCATCAGAGGCTCATAAGCCTCCGGCAACCGATTTGCCTGCTCAATTGTGGTAACAATGCCCAGTCTAATTTGAATATCTACAGGCCACTCGACAGCTTGCAAACACGTTTGACATTGAAGTTGTAAGTTGGCTTTTAGATAGCCATCAATTTTGGGTATTCTGCCATCACGACTAAAAAAAAGTCGCACTTCAACGGAACCATCATCGTTAAGCAATAAATCACCTAAACGATCAAGACTCTTTAGCGGCAAAAGACCCGACAATTCGCCTCGCTTATCAGCAAGTTGTATCGGTTCTATGTAGGTAGGTAATCGATCTGACATAACCGCGCAATAATATATGGAAACAGAAGGTGCGTCAAACCGCACACCTGCTTTTAAGCTTTGCCATGCATTCTTAAAGGGGGGCATTGTATTGCTATTTCACCTATCTTTGCACTGCTTTTTCCATGAACAAAAAAATTCAGTTTTGTTTGGGCAAAACACAACATATTGTGCTAACATTTTCACCAGTCACTACATATCGACCAATAACAACAATTAAGCTAGGCTGCAAGCTACTGATTTGCAGCTGATTTTTATACTTTTTACCACCACTAACCACCTGAGACATCACCCTATGACAGCAC
>JABFRC010000303.1 GCA_013141375.1 Methylococcaceae bacterium
CACCAGCGGCAGACCGTTTACAAAGAGAATGATGTCCGGGCGGCGAGTATATTTTGGGCCCTTGATGGAAAATTGATTAATTGCCAGCCATTCATTCAAATTACTCCCTCTCCCTCCGGGAGAGGGTTGGGGTGAGGGGAAATCTGATGGACTATCCCAATCAACCAACCGCACAAAATCCCCCCGAGTTTCACCCTCTTTTTGATACTGTACCGGCACGCCATTCACCAGCAAACGATGAAAGTGACGATTGGCCGACAATAATACCGGCGACTCCAGATTCAATACCTGCTGCAAGGCATCTTCGCGAGCAACCAGCGGCACTAGCGGATTAAGCCGGTGGATTGCTTGCCGTAACCGATCCACCAACAGCACTTGTGTGTAATTGCTACGCTCGGGCGCATTGCCATCGACAGCAATGTCGGGGCCGTAAACAGGCGTGTAACCGACATCCGCCAGCCAGCTTAAGGTTTCTTGTTCCAGTTGGTCTTCGGTCATTCTATTACTTTCCATTGACCGCCTTTGGCTGGCCCGATACGCGACAAGCGGTGTTCAGCTTGCAGTTTTTTCAGACTACGTTCAATCGAACGCTCATTCACACCAATCAAAAGGGCTAATTCAGGGATCGTTATCAACGCATTTTCTCTAATCAGAGCAAGAATTTTCCCCGGCGTTTTCACCGGCGTTTTCACCGGCGTTTTTGCTAACGCTTCAGCCATTGCGTCTTGTAACGCTTGCAGCATAAAATCAATAAACGGTGTGGAATCCCCCAATCTATCGGCTTCTGCAAGGGCTTGGAAATATTCGGTTTGCTTAATTCTTATGATCGATTCTACCGGCAAATAGGCCAATACAGGTTGCCACTGGCTCAATATCAATGTTTGCCAAAGCCTGCCCATTCGGCCATTGCCATCAGCGAAAGGATGAATGAACTCAAACTCGTAATGGAACACACAGCTGGCAATCAACGGATGTACGGGCGCTGATGCCAGCCAGGCCAGCAAATCTCTCATCAATTCAGCAACCCGACTGGCGGGTGGCGCCATGTGGATCAAAGCTTGGTCGTTGTAAACGCCCACACCACCGGCACGAAAACTCCCCGCGTCATTCACCAATCCCGACATCAACAAAGCATGCGCCGCCAGTAAATCAGTGGGCGAATGCGCTTGCCAGTGTGGCAACTGTTCATAAGCCGAAAAGGCGTTACGTACCTCCTGAATTTCGCGAGGCAAACCCAACACTTGCTTGCCGTCCAGCACAGCGCTTACCTGCTCGATACTCAAGGTGTTATTTTCAATGGCCAACGATGCTTGAATGGTGCGAATGCGATTGTTGCGCCGCAACTGTGGCGACAGGCCGCTATCAGCTGAGACTGCCCAACGTGTTAATAGCTCGACAATGTCGGCGACTCGCTGAAGAATTTGAGGCGTGATGGTGTAGGGAGGCTGATAACTCATGGGGTGGTTTGCGTAAAATTGGATATCGGAGCGACACCCGACAGGAGTGTCGCGACCAGTGGCACTAGCGGATTAAGCCGGTGGATTGCTTGCCGTAACCGATCCACCTGCAGCATTTGTGTGTAATTGCTGAGCTCGGATGCATTGCCATCGATAGCAATGTCGGGGCCGTAAACAGACGAGTAACAGACTTCCGCCAGCCAGCTTAGGGTTTCCTGGTGTTCAGGCGTATAGAAAATCGGATTTTTTATACATGGGATAGCCGATATGTATAGAAAACGGGATTTTTTATATTGATGATCCCGACAGTTGATCTTCGGTCGTCCCTTGTCTGGCATGAGCCTGACGGGTGTCGTATTAAAGCAATCTTTAATTGGCAATGCGCTTATCAAAGAAAATTTGAATATGCACAGGATCGACATATCAGACCGCTTCCGGCAGAGCATTGATAAACAGGAATTCCTTTGGATGCTCATTCCAATACCTGCCAATGGCCGCCCTTGGCGGAGCCAATGCGCGCCAAGCGCCCCTGTTGCTTGAGTTTTTCAACCTGTTTTAGCACCGCTCGTTTGCTAATGCCCAGTGTATCGCCCAATTGCTGGGTCGAGCAGCGCGGGTTGTCACGCAGTTGCCGAAGGATTTTCTCTTCGGTACTCAATAAATCCATCGGTGAACTTATCGGTGAACTTATCGGTGAACTTATTCCCGGCACGTCGGTGGAATTTGCAGAAGCAGTCCAATCCATCTCCAGCAATGTCTGATCAAACGGCTCGACCGTATCGGACAAGCGCATGACATGCCCTTCGGCTTCCCAACCGGCGCGAATCTTCGGCAAACCGGCGCCAGCCCATTCGCCCAGATTGATTAACAAAAACAGCTGGTGCAAAGTCCGGTTTCGACAATCGCTGGCGCCGCCGTGTAAAGCCTGCGCCACCGGCACCCGCATCATGCCCGGATTGCGAAACATAAAACCAGCCGGCTGCTTCACCACCAAGATCGAGGCGCGGTCGCCATAGTCGGCGTGAATCAGGGTATTCACCAAGGCTTCGCGCAAGGCTTGATGAATCGGCGTGTCGTCGATGCGGGTTTCGCCCTGCAATACAAACGGCACCTTCAAATCGGCGGTCAGCTTGCGAATCACCCGGCGGAAAAAGTCATATAAATTGCCAGACCACGAACCATCCGGCACCACCCGATCCAGCCAGCGGGTTTGCGACTCCGGGTCAGCCGTCCGTTCTTGATAGTCCAAAAAGTACAGCGGAAAGGCCTCGCTAATCGACGGCCATTGCCCAAACATCAGCAAACCCGCTGCCGTCAGTCCCGCCTCGCCAGTATTTCTATCCTCGCGCCAAGCGCCGATCAGCCGCAAAAATTCCTGGTCGCCCACTTCTATCCACGGGTGGCCGGGGCGTTGTACCGCAAAGGCGTGGCGGAAAGCATGCAGACTGTCGATGTCTAAATCCTGTATGCCAAACTTATCGAGAATCCGGGTGTCGCGGCTGTCGGCGAGTTGTTCGGCCAGCATGCGCTTGACAGTTTCATCGTCGCAGAGCCGGTCGCCATCGTGTAGTCGTCGGTAAGTATTCCCC
>JABFRC010000097.1 GCA_013141375.1 Methylococcaceae bacterium
ATATCAAAGTATTTACTTGATCGCTGGTCCGCAAATGCTGGAGACGATGATTCAGGATCAGCAGCTTTCAAGGATGTATTTGACGGTAACGCATCAATTATTAGGCGGTAAGGATTTTAGAACGCTGTTGGCGGGCTCCATGTTGGGTGCGGAAGGCAATTTGGTGTTGGAAGGGCTTTATTACGAGCATAAATCGCCGCCGGAATCAGGGCAGTTTTTTATGCAATTTGCGGCACAGATTTCGCGATAAATCAGGACATATAAACCTTCCACTTGGTGCCGCCCAGCTCGCTTCTTCCACCTTCCAGTCGACCGCCCAACAGGTTCACCAGCTCGTAAACCACAGCCATACCGATGCCGTGACCTTTGATATTTTCATCAGCACGGACACCGCGTTTTAATATTTCGTTTAAGCGTCCAGGTGGAATGCCGGGGCCGTCATCTTCAATCAGCAATAGCATGGTGAAATTCTTGGAGCCTTTGGACTGGTTGGTAAGAATGCTGATTTTTACAGTGCCGGTACACCACTTACAGGCGTTATCCATCAGATTGCCGGCAATTTCATATAAATCGCCTTCTTCACAGTAGATTTGACAGGTGTCAGGCAAGGATAAATTAAATGCGATATTTTTATCTGCGTAAACCTTGTTTAAGGACGCGGTGATTTTTTTGATAGTGGCCGAAACATCAACCGTGCGACTGGATTTTTGCGAGCCTTTGGCGGCTGCCTTTTGCAATTGATATTCGACAATTTCATCCATGCGGATGATTTGATCTTGTACGGTTTGTTTATTGCCAATGAATGAATCGATACAGCCGCGCAATATTGACAGCGGTGTTTTAAGACTATGCGCCAAATCGGCCAGCGCATTCCGATAGCGTTCCAAATGGGCGCGTTCACTGTTAATAAAGGCATTGATATGTCCAGCCAGACCTTCCAGCTCGGTGGCATATTGTCCGTCAAGATGGGTTTTTTTACCTTCCTCAATAGCTTCAAGATCTTGCAAAATAAGCCGCAGCGGTTTTAGGCTCCAGCGCATCACAGTAAATTGAATTAACACCAAAATGATGCCCAGTAACAATAACCAGACTCTTAAGCTTTTTTGAAAGCTTTGGACTTGGTGACTAACGAAATCGGCGTCTTCCGTAACTGAAAAAAAATATTCCCGTTCCAGGCCTGAAACACTTTTCCAGATGACCCTGTAATGCAGAGCATAGCGTCCTTGTTCGGTTAGCAAAAAAGCAGTGCTTCCAGGGTTAATATCGGGTGGGGGTGGTGGTTTTAAGCCGATGGCGGAAGGTGAGCGCCAGACCAGTTTTTTGTTGGATTGCTGAATAAACGCGTAAAGACCTGAGCCGGGTGTGGCAAAGCGTGGCTCGGGTAAGTAAGCCGGCATGCTGAGTTCGCCTGAGTTTTTAAGTTCAGCGGCGGACAACATCAGATATATTTGGACCTGTAGTTTTTCACTGAGAGCCAGCTCGACGCTTTCTCGGAAGCTTTGCTCCAATACCACCGATGAGAGCCCAAAAAATGCGGCAAGTACCAAGGCGGCAGAGGTGAGCAGTCGAAAGCTTAAGGATTTAGTTTGCACGAAATTAAATCGTTAGGTGTTTACGCATCAATTCGCGTCAGATTCCGGCACCCGATAACCGCGACCGCGTAAGGTTTCGATGAGTTTTTGACTGCCATCCGGGTCAAGCTTTCTTCTCAATCGGCCGATGAAGACTTCAATGACGTTGCTGTCAAGATCAAAATCTTCATCATAAATATGCGCGGTCAGTACCGATTTTGAAATGACTTCGCCTTTATGGAACATTAAATACTCAAGGACTTTGTATTCATAAGCAGTGAGTTCCTGTTTGACCCCGGCCACGCTGACTTCTTGAGCGACGGTATCCAGTTCGATGTTGCCATGGGATAGTACAGGATGGGCTTTGCCTACCGAACGACGTAATAAGGCATTAATTCTGGCCAGCAGTTCTTCGTAATGAAAAGGCTTAACCAAATAGTCATCGGCACCGGCTTCAAGGCCTTCGACTTTTTCCTGCCAGCGACTGCGCGCGGTTAAAATCAAAATCGGTACTATCACTTTGTCTTTACGCAAACGTTTAATGACTTCAATGCCGGAAAAATCGGGCAAACCCACGTCGACGATAATTGCATCGACCGGGTACTCCTTGCCCATAAAATAGCCGTCTCGACCGTTATTTGCTGTATCCACGGCAAAGCCTCGGTCAGCAAAATATTGCTTTATTTGTTCGCAAAGGGTCACTTCGTCTTCAATTACCAGGAGGCGCATAAGGAGTATTTAAGAGTGGGTTTCGTTAAAGTTTTGGCCCGTTTCAGCCTCTATTCGGTAGTATCGAATTCGGCCATCTGGGGTGATGACTTTGATGATATGGACTTCTTGTCCATTAATAATTTCGGTTTGAGCGCCCAGCACTTTGTCATAAGTGCCTTCAATGATCTGTTGAGCGGCTTCATCCAGACTAACGTAGGAGAGCATGGTATTGCTTTGAGCAACGCTGCAGTCCATCCATAAAAATAACATTAAGGCTCTTGAGAGATTTTTCATAGCACTCCAGCGATGCCAAGTTGTGTAAATTAGGAATGACCGTCCCTGGCTTTCCTGTTTGAAACAATTTTAGAGATAATCCCTGAATTGATCCTGAATGTTTATTGTAGTGACCAAGTTTTCACAAAGCTGGAAAATGATTGCCCGAATGATGCACCCAATCTGCCCGCAAGACGATCCAGCATGTGTTCCTGTTGAGTGAAATCGACCAATTCTTCAGCGCCGATCAGTTCTTTGGCGACGTAATCCTGAGTGCCAAAACCATCGACGATGCCCAATTTGACGCCTTCTTCACCTGTCCAAACCAAGCCCGAGAATAAATCCGGTGTGTCTTTAAGTCTGTCGCCGCGGCCATTTTTGACGGCGGTTATAAATTGCTGATGCACCTGATCCAGTAAGCCCTGCATGTATTGTTTTTCATCTTCTTTAGGCGGTGAAAACGGGTCGAGCATGGCTTTGTGTGCGCCGGCTGTCATCAGTCGGCGATCAACGCCCACTTTCTGCATGACATCCACAAAGCCGAAGCCATCCATCAATACGCCAATGGAGCCGACCAAGCTGGATGGATTGACGATAATTTTATCGCTGGCGGCGGCAATAAAATAACAACCTGAGGCGCAGACATCGCTGACGACGGCGATGATTGGCAGGTCAGGGTGGTCTTTTTTGATTTTGCGGATTTCATCGTAGACATAGGACGACTGCACCGGGCTGCCGCCAGGAGAGTTAGCATGCAGGATAATACCTTTGGTGTGCTTGTCTTTGACCGCGTTTCGCAGGCTTTCAATGATATTGACGGCGTTGGCTTGTTTGTCTTCCGCAATGGGGCCAACCACATCGACAACCGCGGTATGATTTTTTGTGCCTTCAACACTAAAATCGTCTTTAAAGTTTGGATAGGCTGTTAGCCCAAGCAGTGCCAGCAGGTAAAGAAAAAACAAGCCTTTAAAAAAGATACCCCAGCGCCGGGTTCTAGTTTGTTCGGTGATGGCGGCAAAGGCTAGTTTTTCAACTAACTCTCGCTCCCAGCCCGGTGATCGCTTAACGTCCGCGTTGTTTGATTGATTTGAGCCGTTGTCCATATTGCTAAAGCCTCTTAAATAATGGTCAGTAATTCCACCGGCTGCGACAGGCAGAGCAGGGGATTGTATTGATGTAAAAATTCTTCGGAATGCGCGCCACACGATACACCAATCGAGGGTATCTGGGCATTCAATGCCATTTGCAAGTCGTGGATGGAATCACCAATCATCAATGCACGCTCGGGGGCGACACCCGTGGCTGCCAATATTTCATGAAGCATTCTGGGGTGTGGCTTGGATTGGGTTTCATCCGCGCAACGAGTGACAGCAAATAATTCCGCTGTACCGGTATCTTTTAAGGCTTGGGCCAGACCTTCCCGGGTTTTTCCTGTGGCTACCGCCAGCTGGTAATTGGCTTGTTGCAGATGTACCAGCATGTCATAGACGCCGGGGAAGAAATCATCCTGGCTGATGGATTTTGAAAAATACTCGTCGGCATAATTGGCGACCAGTTGATTTAATGTGTCGTCATCGGCTTCCGGAATCAGAGTCTGCATGGCGCGCTCGATGCTCAAGCCAATGACGCCCTTGGTTGCTTCATAATCGGGCGTGGCAAAGTTGCAACGTACTGCGGCGCGTTGAATGCAACCGGCAATCCAGTCGATGGAGTTGATGAGCGTGCCATCCCAATCAAAAATAATTAAGTCAAACCTGTTCTTCATGTTTCAACAAAGTTTCCAGTTGTCGAGGTAATGGGGCCACGATGGTTAAGGCGGCACCGGTTGCCGGGTGTTTGAAGGTGACTTGCTGTGCATGCAGGAACATGCGTTTGTAGCCGCGCGCTTTAAATTCACGGTTTAAATCATCACGGCCATAGCGGTCATCACCGACGATGGGGTGACCAAGAGAAGCCGCATGCACCCGAATTTGATGGGTTCGTCCGGTTTTAGGTGAGGCTTCAACCAGGGTTGAATCGTTAAACACTTTCAAACGCCGGAATAAGGTTTCAGCTTCTTTACCCGCTTGACTGATCACCACCATGCGCTCGCCGCCTTTGCTGACATTTTTCAGTAAGGGTGCGGTGACCACTAACTTTTTTCTCGCCCATTGACCGGTTAAAAGAGCCAGATAGGTTTTTTGAACCTGGTCTTCACGAAACAATTCATGCAGCAGCTTTAAAACACTGCGTTTTTTGGCGATCAGCAAGCACCCGGAGGTGTCGCGATCAAGCCGATGCACCAGTTCCAGGAAATGGGCATCAGGTCTGACTTGGCGTAAGCCTTCAATAATTCCGGAATTAAGACCGCTGCCGCCATGCACCGCAAAGCCTGCCGGTTTATTCAGCACCAGAAAGCCGTCATCTTCATACAGAATATCGGTTTCCAGTGCATCTTTCAGGCTTTGGCCAACGTACAGATCCGGCGATTTTTCAGCCACGCGGACTGGTGGAATTCTCACCAAGTCACCGCTTAGTAATCGGTAGTTGACGTCGACTCGGCCCTTGTTAACCCTGACTTCACCCTTGCGGACAATCCGGTAAATTCGGCTTTTAGGGACACCTTTCAAGCGGGCAATTAAAAAATTGTCCAGTCGCTGGTCGCAGGTTTCGTCGGTAATTTCCACCCATTGGACTTTAGGTGCTTCGCTTTGATCTTGATTATTCATGAGGTAAATAGTACCAGCATCCTTCACAGGTTGATTCTTAAAATTGCCGTTATTCAATAACATTGCTATATTAAGCAAGTTTTTATAATAAAAACATACTTTTGCCCTGTGGATTTTAATAATTACAACCGCACAAGGGCTGACCAGTGCAAGGCCAACATTAGATTTGATGCCTCACTGCAAGATTTTTAGGGTTCATCGTTGACCTATGACAAACGATTTATTACCTGCTGGACCAGATATTTACCACCAAAGACTGAACTGAGTTGCTTAATGTGTGTGCCGTGCCAACTTTGTCATTGACGAAAGACCACGAAACCGACCGCAAGCCAAATAACAAAAACAATATGGCTAAGCAAATAATCCTATTGGCCCCCAATCGTATAACTTTTGTTATCTGCCAGCATGATCTGGCAAACCATAAGAATCAGTCTCAGCTGTAAAATCTGTCCATGGAGCAGAACACCACAAGGAATATTGAATGAAAAGAATGTTAATCAATGCCACGCAACCGGAAGAACTCCGCGTCGCGTTGGTAGATGGTCAAAAGTTGTACGATTTTGACATTGAAGTCCCATCCAAAGAACAAAAAAAATCCAACATTTACAAAGGTATCATCACCCACGTAGAACCGAGTCTGGAAGCCGCTTTTGTTAATTACGGCGCTGAAAAACACGGTTTTTTACCGTTCAAAGAAATCTCCCCCTTATATCGTCATGCGCAAGAAGGCGTTGAAAACGACGGCCGTAAACCCGCTATCAAAGATCTGATTAAAGAAGGCCAGGAAATCCTGGTTCAGATTGAAAAAGAAGAACGCGGTAACAAAGGGGCTGCGTTGACGACCTATATCAGTCTGGCAGGTACCTACTTGGTACTGATGCCTAACAACCCCAAAGCGGGCGGCATTTCCAGGCGAATTGAAGGGGAAACCCGTAATGACTTGCGCGAAGTCATGGCGGCGCTGGAAATTCCGGAAACCATGGGGTTGATCATCAGAACAGCGGGTTGCGGCAAAAATGTCGAAGAATTGCAGTGGGATTTAAATTACCTGTTGCAGCTTTGGGAGGCCATCGAGCGCTCTTCCAGCGAACAGGCCGCACCGTTTCTGGTCTTCCAGGAAAGCAACGTCATCATCAGAGCTTTACGTGACCATTTGCGCGGCAATATTGATGAAATTCTTATCGATAACGAAGAATCCTTCAAGCTGGTGCAGAACTTTTTAAAACAAGTGATGCCGCATGTGTTGCCTAAAGCCAAGCTTTATAAAGATGCGGTGCCTCTGTTTAATCGTTACCAGATCGAATCGCAGATTGAAGTCGCTTATAACCGCGAAGTATCGTTGCCATCCGGCGGTTCGATTGTGATAGATCATACTGAAGCGCTTACCTCTATCGATATCAACTCGGCCCGTGCCACCAAAGGCAGTGATATCGAAGAAACCGCTCTTAATACCAACCTGGAAGCGGCCGAAGAAATTGCCCGCCAGTTGCGACTGCGCGATTTGGGCGGATTGTTTGTCATCGATTTCATCGACATGCTGTCCAGTAAAAACCAGAAAACCGTCGAAAATCATCTGCGCGATGAACTGAAGATTGACCGTGCACGCATCCAGACCGGCCGTATCTCACGCTTTGGTTTGTTGGAGATGTCCAGACAGCGCATGCGCCCTTCACTTGGCGATTCCACCCAGATTACCTGCCCACGTTGTAAGGGGCAGGGCAGCATTCGTAATGTCGAGTCAGTTGCGCTGTCGGTATTGCGTCTGCTAGAAGAAGAAGCGATGAAGCGTGGCACAGAAAAAGTCATCGCACATTTGCCGATCGAGTGTGCTGCATTTTTGTTAAATGAAAAACGTAGCGTAATTGAGCAAATTCAGGCCCGTTTAAAGGTAGAGATCATCGTGCTGCCTAGCAAGCATCTGGAAACACCTGCTTACGACATCGACCGCATTAAAGAAAAAGAAACCGGCGAAGAAAAACGTCCAAGCTACGCACAGATTAAAGTTGAAGAAATCAGCATCCCTGAATTCGCCCAGCAGACTAAACACCATACAGAAAAGCCTGCCATCAAGGAATTTCTGCATGATTCGCCGGCGCCGGTGCAAAACAAGACTGAATCTGCCAGCCTGATCAAGCGTTTCTGGCAAAAATTGGTCGGTGCAACAGCCGTTCCTGAAAGCAAAGACAATGGCCGCACTGAATCCCGTCCTCAGGAAGCAAGCAGACCGTCGTCATCGAACAATAACGGTAATCAGCAAAATCGTCACAGTAAAGGTAAGCCAGAACAAAATCAGGGCCGCAATCGTGGTCGTGGTGGTCGTGATCAAAATCGGGAACGAGGTGATCGTGACAACAACCAAAATAACCAGGCTAAAAATAAACCGGAGGCTGCTCAGGACGCTGTCGCAGCGCCAGTTAATCGTCCGCCGCGGGCGCCGGGTAGAAATGTAAAGCCGAATATTCCACCGACGGCCATTTTGCCGTTAGCGAATCCCGAACCAGCCGTGCCGGATTTATTCGATGACGGCCTGCTTTTTACTGAACACCGAGAAATTGTGACTGAAACTGTTGAGCCAGTGCGTAAGGCTAATAAAAATAACAACAGGCGTGGTCCTAACCGAAGACGTCCTCGTAATCCAAATTACAAAAAGCCTGAGGGTGATGCTATTGGCGGAGAGTCGTCAGAGCAATCTGCCGGCAGAGAAAGTACGCCGTCGTCTGAGTCTGCTCAAAACGGTGGCGATGAAAATCGAAGCCAAGGTTCACACAGCTCAGCCGAAGCAGCGCCAAAGCCATACGTTGAGCCGCAGCAAACCTTCTTGCCAAGACAAGAAGCCGTTGAGCATCATCACGATAGCGACCGCGAGCAGTTTGTTCCTAAAGCGGCCCCAGTTCAGGAGTCTTCGTTTACTCCTGCTGAGAGCAATCGATCCGATTCCACTAGCGAATCTTAAGCACACACCATAAAAATTGGCCCAGCAAGTTTATAAATCTTGCTGGGCCGATCTATGGAGTGGTTGGGCAGTAGATATATTTTCTAACGATACCTTATATCCACGCCCCCTGCGCCAAACAAACTTTTTAATCTCGCCAATAGTTCATCAGTGAGATTAACTCGCCAATCATCACCTAATTGCACGATAGCTTTGGCTTGAAGTGATGTGTAATTCAAACTGACCAAACAGGCGCCGCCTTTAAAAGGCTGCAAAATAGTCTTCAACTTGGCAATAAACACTGCGGCTTGCAAGCTAGGTTCGGCGGTATTCCAGTTCAAAGCGAGACTCCGCGCAAAAGCTTCTCTGGCCTGTTCCATACTGTAAAGTTTTTCTACCGTCAGTCGCAAAGTGTTGGTGTAGTCATCAATGGCTAGTCCGCCTTCGGCAACCAGCAAGCTGTCGCGAGCCAACAGCGGTCGATATTTATCGTAGATGTCTCCAAACAGCGCAAGTTCAAGTCTGTCAGTCCGGTCGTCCAGCACCACAAAGCCCATGGTTTTTCCCTGCTTGGTTTGACGAGTACGAATATCAATGACCAGACCGGCGGCTCTGGCTTCCATTTTATTACGCCCACGAGGCGCATTGGAGCGTTCTACGTCGGCTAATAATGAAGCGATGGTGCCGTTGGTAAATTGCCGTAATTCCGGTTCGTATTGTGTAATCGGGTGACCGGTCAGAAACAGGCCCAGTGTTAATTTTTCTGCGGCCAGACGCTCGCTTTCAGTCCAGGGCTCGACCGCTGTAGCATAGGCTTCGGAGGTATCTTCATTGCTTTGGGTATCATCGCCGCCCAAGCCAAATAAATCATTCTGTCCGGTTTGCGCCATCTTGCCGTGTTGCTCGGCGACTTTTAAAGCGGTCGGTAACTCGGCCAAGTGAGCCGCGCGATTATCATCGAAGCTGTCAAATGCGCCTGCTCGAATCAGCGCTTCCAGTACGCGGCGATTGAATTTACGCAAATCGACGCGCTTGCATAAGTCGTAAAAACCCAAAAACCGGCCATTGTCTTTGCGTTCAATCAGCATATCTTCAATGGCCGCCTGACCTACGCCTTTGATGGCACCTAGTCCATACACGATGTGGCCGTCGCTATTCACGGTAAAGCGGAAGTTGGAGATGTTGATATCGGGCGGGCAAATGGTCAGTTTCATTTGTCGGCATTCTTCTATCAGTACCACGACCTTGTCGGTGTTATCCATGTCCGACGACAGCACGGCGGCCATAAATGCGGCCGGGTAATGGGCTTTTAGCCAGGCGGTTTGATAGGCCACCAGTGCGTAAGCCGCGGAATGCGATTTGTTGAAACCGTAACCGGCAAACTTTTCCATCAAGTCGAATACGTAGGTGGCAATTTTTTCGTCGACCTGGTTTTCGATGGCGCCCGCGGTAAATTTATCCCGTTCCTTGGCCATCTCTTCGGGTTTCTTCTTACCCATCGCCCGGCGCAGCATATCCGCACCACCCAGGGTATAAAGCGCCATTTCACGGGCGATTTGCATCACCTGTTCCTGATACAGAATAACCCCGTTCGTGGGCTTTAAAATGGGGATCAGCAAGGGGTGCGCATATTCCGCTTTGGCGCCATGCTTAACGTTGATGTAGTCATCAACCATGCCCGATTCCAATGGTCCAGGGCGAAACAAGGCCACCAAGGCGATAATGTCATCAAAGCAGTCGGGCTTGAGCTTTTTGATCAGCTCTTTCATGCCGCGAGACTCCAGCTGAAACACAGCCGTGGTCTGGGCGTTTTTTAATAGCTCATAAGATGCCGGATCATCGCGGGGGATGGCGGTGATGTCGACAATGGCTTCACCCAGCTGTTTCTGCTTGGCATTGATGGTTTGCAGGGCCCAGTCGATGATGGTCAGAGTGCGCAGGCCGAGAAAGTCGAATTTGACCAAGCCGACCGCTTCAACATCGTCTTTATCGAACTGCGTGACCAGATTGTTACCATCCTGATCGCAATACAGCGGACTAAAATCGGTCAATTTGGTCGGAGAAATCACCACGCCGCCGGCATGTTTTCCGGCGTTACGAGACGTGCCTTCCAGCGATAAGGCCATGTCGATTAAGGCTTTGACTTCTTCTTCGGTATCGTAAAGCTGTTTTAGTTCCGGGCTATCGCTTAAGGCTTTGGTTAAGGTCATGCCGATTTCAAACGGAATCAGTTTGGCCAGACGATCGACAAAGCCGTAGCCGAAGCCCAACACCCGGCCAACGTCGCGAATAACCGCTTTCGCAGCCATGGAGCCGTAAGTGATGATCTGCGCAACATGATCCCGACCATAGTGCCGGGCAACGTAATCAATCACCTCGTCACGTCGGTCCATGCAAAAATCGACGTCAAAGTCGGGCATGGACACCCGTTCCGGGTTTAAAAATCGTTCGAACAACAAGTCGAATTCGATAGGATCAAGGTCGGTAATTTTTAGCGCGTAAGCGACTAAGGAGCCGGCACCGGAACCCCGGCCGGGTCCAACCGGAATCAGATTGTTTTTGGCCCACTGAATGAAGTCGGCAACGATCATGAAATAGCCGGGGAAACCCATTTGACTGATCATTTTCAGTTCGAAATCCAAGCGCTCATCGTAAACGCGCCGGTTTTCTTCATCGGTGCCGGAGCCGGTAGCCGGGTGATGCAGGAGACGTTCTTCCAAACCTTGTTGCGCTTGCTCTGTCATGAATTCCGATAAATTCATGCCCTCCGGCACAGGGAAGTCGGGGAGGAAGTTTTTCCCCAAGGTTAATTGGATGTTGCAGCGCTGGGCGATTTCAACCGTGTTTTCGAGGGCTTCAGGGATGTCGGCAAACAATGCCTGCATTTCCTCGCTGCTGCGAAGGTACTGCTGATCGGTGTAATCTTTGGGGCGACGAGTATCATCCAATACCCGCCCTTGGTTGATACAAACTCGGACTTCATGAGCGGCAAAATCTTTTTGGTATATAAATCGCACATCATTAGTGGCGACCACGGGCAAGTCGGTAGCTATTGCCAAATCAATAGCCGCGGCGATGTAGCGTTCTTCGTCCGCTTTACCAACACGCTGCAACTCCAGATAAAAGCTGTCCTTGAATAAAGCCCCCCAAAACTCGGCCAGGCGCTTAGCGGCTTCGGTATTTTCGGCTAACAAGGCTTTGCCTATTTCGCCGATCATTCCGCCGGATAAGGCAATCAGGCCGTCGTGATTGTCCTCAATCCATTCTCGCCTGAGCATCGGCACGCCTTGGTGCTGACCTTCCTGATAGGCCTTGGATATCAGCTCGGTTAGCGTGGTGTAGCCCAAATGGTTTTTGACCAGCAGCGTTAAACGGTATGGCGTGGCGGGCTCATCCGGATTGAAGATAAGAACATCGGATCCGGCGATAGGCTTGATGCCTTGCCCCATTGATGCTTTATAAAATTTGACCAGCGAAAACAGATTGGCGTGCTCGGTCACCGCGATGGCAGGCATGTTTAATTCTGCCAGACGCTTGACCAAGGGCTTGATTTTAACTATGCCGTCGACCAGAGAAAATTCAGTGTGCAGTCTTAAATGAACAAACGCTGGTTGCATGGTGAGTGGTTTTCAAGGGTGACTTTAAAGTCACATTGTACCAGAGGGACTTAATTGAGAGGGTACGCTGGAGCTTTCATCACAGGTTTAACAATCAGGATATTGCGAGCCAGAATAGTGGCTTCAGATTGAAAGTATCACTTTGTTGTGAAGCATAAAAAAGGGGAATTGCCATATCGGCAACTCCCCTTTTATCTTAATTTAAACTTTCCGGTGATTAAGGAAAAATGACCTTCGGTTTAAAATGAGCTGCCGGATATTTAGGATCAAATTCGGATTTATCAGAATCAGCCTCGGCTTTTTTGTTGGCCTTTTTGCTGGCAGGTTTAACCGCGTCTTTGTCAATGAAAATGACTTTTGGTTGAAAATTTGCAGCGGGGTATTGTTGTGCGTCGCTTTCGGCTGAAACAGTCAATGCTGACATAGAGATTGCAGCGGTTGCCAATCCCAAGATAATAGCTTTCTTCATAGTGTGTAAACCTCCAGTAGTTATACGGCAGACCCTGTTAGCCCTCTCACGACAGAGTCTGGACATCCAAAAGTATCGGGTATTTTTCCCGGGTCTGCAACTGTTTTTCAGCCCATTAAACCATTGATGCGGCTCTAAAGCAGTGTTTTGATGGCCGGGTAGTCATTCAGCAAGCGTTGCCGGAACGACTCAATATTGGCTTCGTCCTCGCGTTGATTTCTGGCAATATCCACAGGAATGTGACTAACAATCTGCATCGGTGCCGACGATAAAAATACCATTCGATCGGCCAATCGAATGGCTTCACGTAAATCATGTGTAACAAATAACACTGTGTGCGGACGTTGTTGCCACAGCTTGACTAGCAGCTCCCTGATTTGTCTTGCGGTAGGGGCATCCAGCGATACAAAGGGCTCGTCCATCAACAGCAACTCCGGATTGATGGCAAAGGCCCGGATAATGGCAACGCGCCGACTCATGCCTAATGACAAACGTTCCGGATAAACATGCTGCATTTGGCTTAGTTGCATGACATCCAGCAACGCATCTATTTGATCGGTGGATGAGGCCGGGGGCAGGGCTAATTCAATATTTTCCCTGACTGTTCGCCAGGGCAATAGTCGTGGATTTTGAAACACATAGCCGATTCTTGGGTGGGAGTGTTGTCCACCCACGCCGATGCTGCCTTGGTAGTCGGTATCTAGCCCGACAATAATATTAAGAAGCGTCGTTTTACCGCAACCTGATGGGCCAACCAGGCAGACAAATTCGCCGGGATTGAGTGACAGTTTAAAGTCAGCGATGGCCGCATGTGCCTGGGCGCGTTCTTTTTGCGGATAGATTTTACTGATTATATTGATGTCGACGGTGGTCATATTAGCGGCGCCAGCGTTGGGATTTTTTATCCAAGGGTTTTAATACCAACGCTTCCAGCAGTTGAATGACGCCGACGAAGGCAATGGTGTAAGCGAGAATGCCGGCGACATCAAACATCTGAAAAAACAGATGCAACTGATAGCCCATGCCGTTGCTGCGGCCCAGTAATTCAACTACCAAAATAATTTTCCAGATTAACGCCAGTCCGGAGCGAGTGGCGGCCATCACAAAGGGGTGTAATTGCGGCCAGATAACGTGAAGAAATGTTTTGCGTTTGCCAAAATGGTAACAGCGCGCCATTTCCAGTAAATCTTGATCCAGTGTGCGCGTGCCTTCGCGCACGGTGACGATGACATTGGGCAGCTTATTGACAACGACTGCCAGAATGGCCGCAGATTCCACCAGCCCAAACCAGACATAGCATAGAATAATGGTAACCAAAGCGGGTACGTTCAAAAAGATCACCAGCCAGTGATCAAAAAACGTATCCAGTTTTTTATACCGACCGAGCAAGATACCAATCACGCAGCCCAGACTCATGGCAATGCTGAAACTTACTATCAATCTGAGTAAGGTTACCCCTAAATGATAAGGCAATTGCCCGGAGCGACAGGCGTCCCAAAACACCAGGGCCACCGTTTCCGGTAGCGGCAAATTGCTGCTGTGCAAAAATACCGCCAGCACCTGCCAAACAGCCAAAAACGCAATTACCGAGAGCGTTGTTAGCCCCGGTATCAGTTTTTGATGCCATGGTATTGATGGGAAAGTGGGGATCATTAAGGTATTTAGTTATATTCGGAATTAAACCCCTCTCCTGTTGGAGAGGGATGGGGTGAGGAGATTCAAAAATGAAAACTCGAAGTCCGAAAACATAATTAAGGTAATCTCTAAAAATGGCACTTCGACAAGCTCAGTGCGAACGGTGGTTTAATTTAATCAACAACTTATCCGTTCGTGCCTGTCGAAGAATGAATGGATAAGTTTTAGAGGTACCCTTAAAAGCTAAATTGCTTTCTTTACTCAGCCCAAAAAGTACCCGCTTGAATTTGTTCAGACTTACCGGTCAACGCTTGTTTACTTTGCTTTTGCAGCAGTGAATACACTTTACCCGCCGCATTTTGCTCGGTATTACCCCAATGTTCGATAGCTCCTGAGCAATAGCCTTGGCGAAGTCGTGTTTGAATGGCTTCGCCTTCCACTTTGCTCAACGGAATGACTTTTTTCCAGGCATCGTCTGAGCTACATAGAGTTTGCTTGGCTTGTTTGCTGGCTGCAAAAAACTGCTTGAGCGCGGCTTTGTGCTGATCAGCCCAACTTTGTTTGAACACATAACCTAAATTAGCAACCGATTCTGTAATGCCCAAGCCCTTTAAGATGCCCCTGCCATCAATTATAGTGCGATAGCCATCGCCTTCCAATCTGGCGGCAAAATGCCAATAGTTAAGGGCCGCATCTATTCGGCCTTGCTTGATCTGTTCATTAATCAAGGGCGGCGCGCCAAACACTTTTTCAACCGAGTTATCAAGATCAATGCCTTGTTGTGCCGCCAAGGTTTGTAGCAACAGCCAGTTTTTATCCAGCTCCCCCCCGGCAATCCCTAAGCGTTTGCCTTGAAGGTCCTTAATCGACTGAATGGCGCTGTCTTTCGGCACGACCAACGCGCCCGAAGTTTCCGAATAAGGATAAAACGTAAAGTCAGCCCCTTTTTCTCTTAGGCTGGACACCCAAATCCAGTCGGAAACGATTATGTCCACTGCGCCCGACTGTAAGGCAATTTTGCCAGCTTCCGCATTGGCGACTTGTTGAACGCTAAGCTCAAAATCAGCTGGAGTTTTTTTCAACTGCGCCTGCAATTCGGGTAGCTCCCACTCCGCAGTGCCACCTGCCTGAACACCGATGCGAATAAGGGTTTTCTCCGTCGCAAGGCTGTTAAACGACAGCAATAAACCTAACCAAAAGAGTGTTGTGGTCATTCTCTAATCCCGAAAAATTGAAATGTGTTTTTATTCTATCTCATTTGAGCATATTGG
>JABFRC010000173.1 GCA_013141375.1 Methylococcaceae bacterium
TCATCAAGCAGTGCGAACCGGGTTTGGCCAAAATGCGCGACATTTATATTGCTGAAAAAGTACCGGCTGTGATTGCTGATCGTCACTTAAAGCAAATGCGTTTGCAAACTACCCGGACGGCCTTGCAAGGAATGATGTTTTCAGAAGCGGCACGTAAATCAAGTCAGTTAAAATAAACTGGCGATGATAGCCACTTGTTTTCGCAGATTTGCGAGAGCAAGTGGCTTTTTGATATCCAGTAAAACAAAATTATAAAGAGTGAATAGGAATGAATACTTACGCAATTGATTTAACACTTAAACCGACCACCTTCGACTTATGGCATGTCTGTTTGGCCGGCACCGTTGCCTTGCTGGCATTGCTGTTGATTGGCGTATTGCTGACCCTGTTAATCAGTGTAAGCCGATGCAAGAAAAAACCCGCAGACCAACCGGTTCAAGTCCTCCCTACCCCGGAACCGATTGTTAAGGTGGTAGAGAAAATCGTCGAAGTTGAAAAAATTGTGCAAGCGCCCGCTCCGGAGCCTATCGTCTTAAAAGAAGCTACGCCCGATGCCGCTTTACAGCTGCTAGGCTTACTGCAAAAAGAAGCGCGCTTTATTGATTTCATCAAAGAAGACATTACCAGCTATAGCGATGCTGATATTGGTGTCGCGGCACGAGTTGTGCATGAAGGCTGCAAAAAAACCATTAACGAACACTTTACCCTTGCCACCGTCCGCAACGAAGCAGAAGGTAACAAAGTCACCTTGCCTGAAGGCTTTGATGCGGGCAGCGTAAGATTGACCGGCAATATCGTCGGATCTGCTCCCTTTACCGGCACATTGATTCATAAAGGCTGGCAAGTTACCGATATTCGCCTGCCGAAACTCACGCAAACCTATAACGCCAAAATTATCGCAGCTGCCGAGGTTGAATTATGAAGGGGCTGTTTGGTCATGTAGGCGGCAATGAAGACCAGCCAAGTGCAACTCAAAACCCTGAGAGTTCAGTCTGGACGGATGAACCAGCAGACCTTGCCACGCAACAAAATGAGATACTTTCATCACGCCAGCCGCAGTTTGCAAACAGCACATCCACCCAGCCGGTATTTTCGGTAGGCATCGATTTAGGCACCACGCATTGCGTGCTGTCTTATGCAAAACTTGATGTCGCCGAAGGTGATGAATTTACCCAGCAAGTAATGGCTATTCCACAGCTGACCGCACCTGGCAGCGTTGAAGAAAAACTGCAATTGCCGTCTTTCCTTTATCTGGCGCACCCGGCTGAAATTGCGGAAGGAGCCACATCCTTACCCTGGACGCTTAAGCCTGAGTATCTGGTTGGTGACATTGCCCGCAATCTGGGCAGTAAAACCCCGATTCGCTTGGTGTCTAGCGCCAAGAGCTGGCTCTGTCATGCGGGAGTCGATTGCAAAGCGCCCATCTTGCCTGCCGATGCTCCCGAAGAAATTGAGCGTATCTCACCATTTCAAGCAACCTCCGCCTATTTGCAGCACCTGGTTGATGCCTGGCAACACCTGCACCCGAATGCGCCGTTGGCCCAGCAGGATGTGGTGATTACCGTACCGGCTTCGTTTGATCCGGCCGCTCGGGAATTAACAGTCGAAGCAGCGCGCTCGGTGGGTCTGAGCCAGGCCATTTTATTGGAAGAACCCCAAGCCGCGTTATATAGCTGGATTGATAAAAGCCAAGGCGACTGGCGCAAACAGGCAGAAGTCGGCGACATTATTCTGGTGATTGACGTCGGCGGCGGCACCACCGATTTATCATTAATTGCGGTTACCCAACAGAACGGCAACCTGGAACTTACACGCGTTGCGGTCGGCGATCATATTTTATTGGGCGGTGACAATATGGATCTGGCCTTGGCTTATACCGTCAAAGCCAAATTGGAAGTCGATGGTAAACGCTTGGAACCTTGGCAAATTCAAGCTCTGACCCACAGCTGCCGTGATGCCAAAGAAAAAATCTTTAATCAGCCGGATATTGATAATGTTCCACTGGTCGTCGCGAATCGCGGCTCATCGCTGATCGGCGGCACCTTACGTACCGAATTAACGCGCGAAGAAGTCAGTCGGGTTTTAGTTGAAGGGTTTCTACCGCGCGTATCAGTCAATGACCGACCGATCAGCCGACCGCGTTCAGGCTTAAGAACTGCAGGTTTACCTTACGCCCAGGATGCTGCCATCACCCGGCATTTGGCGGCATTTTTAGCTAAACAGCTTAGCGCCACCAATGAACTGAACGATATTAACCTGCCCAGCAACGCCAGCTTTTTACACCCGACCGCCGTATTATTTAACGGCGGCGTTTTAAAAGCAGAAGGTTTAGCTCAACGTTTAATGGACGTATTGAATACCTGGCTGAGAGACGAACAAGCACCCGATGCGCGTTTGCTGGATGGCGCCGATCTCGATCTCGCTGTTGCCCGAGGCGCTGCCTACTATGGCTTTGTTCGCAAAGGCAAAGGCGTGCGCATTAAAGGTGGCACTGCCGCCTCTTATTACGTCGGCATAGAAAGCGCGATGCCCGCCGTACCAGGCCTGCCGCCACAAATCGAAGCCTTGTGCATCGCCCCCTTCGGCATGGAAGAAGGCACTCGACAAGATCTGCCCGACGATGAATTTGGCCTGGTTATTGGCGAACCCGTGCGCTTTCGATTTTTTGCCTCGAACACTCGTCGCGACGATATAGCCGGAACGCGACTGGAATACTGGACGGATCAGGAGCTGGACGAACTCGATGAAATTGAGATTACCTTGCCGGAAGAAGGCCGTAAACCCGGTGAAATCGTGCCGGTGCATCTGGGCTCGGCGGTAACTGAGGTTGGCACGCTGGAACTCAATGCGGTTTCACAAAAAGACGGCCACCGATGGAAAATTGAGTTTGATGTCAGAGCCGGGGAAGAAGGTTAGCAATTTCTGATAGCGACATAACCGCTTGCCCCAAGCCAACGCTTGGGGAAAATAGCCCGTAAATTTATATAAACTCATGCACCCTGACAGCTTCATCGATATTTCCATCAGCACTCAACGCTTGTCACTTATCCGGGATGGTCAAGTGTTACAAACCTACCCCATTTCCTCAGCCAAAAACGGCACTGGAGAGCTGATGGGCAGCGAATGCACGCCGACCGGCTGGCATTGTATCCGGGCAAAAATTGGTGACGGGCAACCCGAATGTTCAGTATTTGTCGGTCGTCGCCCGACAGGGGAAATCTATAACCCTGAACTTCAACGACAATACCCGCAACGCGACTTTGTCTTAACCCGAATCCTATGGTTAGGCGGCCTTGAACCGGGCAAAAATCGCTACGGAAGAGTCGACAGCACTTGGCGTTATATCTATATTCATGGCTGCCCTGATCAGTTTGTTGATGGCACGCCTAGCTCGCATGGCTGTATTCGCATGAAAAACCAGGATCTCATCGAGTTGTTTAATCACGCAACGGTTGGCCAAAAGGTCTTTATCCATGACTGATATGCCCATCAAAAACCGCTTGGTGTTAGGTGTTGAATATGACGGGGCGGCTTATTCCGGCTGGCAATGGCAAGTGCATCGACCCAGCGTTCAACACACATTGGAACAAGCGCTATCAAAAGTAGCCAACCACCCGGTTTCAGTCATTTGCGCTGGTCGCACCGATTCGGGTGTACATGCATTGGAACAAGTCGTGCATTTTGAAACTTACAGCCAACGCGAACTGCATGCCTGGTTACTGGGTAGCAATACCCAGTTGCCTGACGATGTCAAAATCACCTGGGTTAAAAACGCAGTTGGCGATTTCCATGCCCGATACAGCGCAATCGCTCGATTTTATCGCTATGTGATTTTAAACAGACCGGTTAAATCAGCCCTGCTTCGCAAACAAGCCACCTGGTGCTATCCCACATTGGATGCCGACAAAATGCATCAAGCCGCACAATGTTTGATTGGTCAGCACGACTTTTCATCATTTCGGGCACAAGGCTGCCAATCCAAAAGCCCATTTCGGAACATGTATTTCATCGACGTATATCGCCAGGGTGATCAAGTGATTATGGATATTTCCGCCAATGCGTTTTTGCATCACATGGTGAGAAATATCGCCGGTGTGTTGATGGATATTGGCTCAGGCAAGCAGCAGATAAGCTGGACTCAAGAGCTGCTGGAAGTCAAAAACCGCACATTGGGCGGCGTGACCGCACCACCGGATGGTCTTTATCTGGGCGGCGTTTATTACCCGGACCACTACGGTCTGCCAAAACACCCCTTGTTTGACAAGCTACCAGCCGATGCCAAGCGTTTTGATTAATAAAGCATGCTTAAACCACTAAACTCACTCAAGCCGCAACAACACTTCCTGCCAAAGTTGCTGATAAGCTTTCAATGACGGGCTGTTTTTAGTAAAGCCTCCTAACGGCATGCGCTCTAGGCCCATACGTTCGATGTCGCTGGCATAAGGCACACTTGTCGTCAGGATGTTTGGGTATTTAGTCACCAAGCTGACCATGATATCGCGATGCATTTTTTTGCGCCTATCCACCATCGAAAAAAACGGCACCACGTTTAAATCATGCAGTTCGTGCTCATGAACAAAATCACTGAGTTGATCCAAAGTTCGCAAAGACAGCGTGGTGGGGATTATCGGTGATAACAACAAATCGGCCGCTTCAAACACCGCTTCAGACAACAGCGAAATATTCGGCGGACAATCCAGGAAAATAAAATCGTATTCGTCAGCCAAGGGCTTGAGACGTTTTTTTAATTGCCGGGTCGGCTTTTTGCTGGCATCAAGTACCAAATCAAGATTTCTGAATGAAAAGTCTGCCGGTAATAAATCCAGATTGGCGTAATCGGTGCCTTTGATCAGATCATCCAGCTCACGTTTACCGGCAATCAAATCCTTGCTGCCGCCTTTTATTTTCGGCTTGATACGGAAGTAATAGCTGCTTGCACCTTGCGGATCGAGGTCCCAAACCAAGGTCTTATGCCCACCAATGGCCGCCATGTGCGCCAAGTTGACGGCACTGGAGGTTTTACCCACTCCGCCCTTGATACTGTAGACAGCGATGACTTTCATAAGGACTTCCTTTTGGGTTTGTTGTCAGAAAACAAATCAGCAAAAGCTTGCAGGTTTTCGGTACTGGCGAATTCGGCAAAACGCGCGGTAAAGTGTCGGCGAGCATGATACTTTCGAGTATCCAGTTCCTGAATCAAAACACCCATTGCCAAAAAAGTGTTTGCAGGCGTATTCAAGTTAATCATTTCGTCACTGAATAATCTCAAGTTACTTTCCTGTACGGCATAATCCTGAAAATCGCCCAAGACTTCCTGTAAGCTTTTTAAATTTTTTATTAGATGTTTTATTTGCGACTCGGGATAAAGCGACTGAAAAAACTCCATCAAATAGCGCAGCTTTTTACCGGTTTTCCTGAGTTCGTGTAACTCTTCAGCATCAGAATGACGTGTAATCAACTGACCTTCTTTAATGGCACGGATAAACATTTTCCAGATTCTACGATCAGCCAGTTCTTTAATGTTTAGCTGCGCATTGGCTTCCACGGGATTTTTGTCGGGAGAGGCTTTAAGAAATGCCTCCCAATCAGCCAGTGTGTTCAGATAACGATCGGAGCGCAGTTTTTTTGCCAAATCCTGTTGGGCTTTTTTTTGTTTAGCGCGTAAAAAATCATGCAGTGGATTGATATCTTCGCGAATAGCCTCGGGCAAACTGTTTTTATAGTGCTCAAAATTCAATAAATGTACATCCAGGTCGCGCGTAGGCCCGGTAATTTGCCCCAGCCAGGAAAAAAACTCGATGTAACGCGCATTAATGTCTTCAGGCAATACACCTTTAAGTTGGCTCAAGCCGGCACGAGTGCGTCTGACCGCGACTCTGAAATCGTGTAAAAACTCACTGTCAATTTCTGCAATCACGCCCTGCTCATTGGCCTTCATTGCATTCAATAAGTGGCTGTATAAATATTTGCAGGCGATATCCGCGCGTAGCTCCGGAGCTAAATCGACATTGAGCTTTGACGAATAATCGTTGGCTTTACGGCCAATCAATTGCAATGCCGCGGGAAGCAATGGCTGGTGAATTGGCGTCAAGTTTATTGGATGACTGATCAGGGTTTCGATCAAATGCTCACAGGCTTTATCGTAGCCTTTTACCGGCAATACCGACAGCCGATTTGGCAATGAGGGAGATTCATCGATGACGACACGCACAACAATTTTTTGATCATCATTAAGAATGTTCAGCCTGAAGCGTTGCAGTGTAATAGTGCCCAACGGCATTAATGCACGCATTTCCAATATCGGCGCCAAGGTTAGCTGTAAACTCTCAGAGGCGATGTCATTGACAAAAACCGGCACAGAGGCAATCGCCTCACTGGCGATTCCTTGGTTAAGGGCAAGCTCGATCAATGTTAACGACAACTCATTTTTAGCCTGAGTGATTTCACAACTGATACCCGCCGAATAGAGGCGCCAATCAAAACTATCATAAAAAGTGACATGGCTCTCGTGCTGGGAATCCAGATACGGTTGGTATTTATTACTTAACTTGGCAATAAAATGTTCAACGGTCAGGTGATGAGGAAATTCAAACAGTAAATGCATCTAGGGACCTGAGTGATGGCTAAATTGGATCAACTTCCCAGCCTAGCAAGGCTAAGTTAAGGTTTTATTACATTTAGGATTTGATTATGTGTTTTATGCCGGATGCATGCAATCACTAAAACAAGTCTTTGATGGTTTGTTTTTTGTCATAATTCTGTCATCTTGCTTTATGATAATAGGGGCAGTTAAAACCAACTCTGGAGTTAAGAATGCAATTATCGAACAAAACAAAGTCCCTGTTATTGGGGATGGGTCTAGCCGTAACAACCCTGAGCAGCACCGTTGTAAACGCTGCTGCATCAGTTGACGCGTCTTTACCTGAATATCAAAAAGCCAGTGGCATCTCTGGCAATTTATCCAGTGTCGGCTCTGATACTCTGGCTAATTTGATGACCCTTTGGGCTGAAGAATTTAATCGCCAATATCCAAACGTCAACGTACAAATCCAAGCAGCCGGCTCTTCAACTGCGCCACCTGCATTAACTGAAGGCACGTCAAACCTTGGCCCGATGAGCCGGGAAATGACCGATAACGAAATCGAAGCCTTCGAAAGCAAATATGGCTATAAACCGACTGCAATCCCTGTAGCAATCGATGCTCTGGCGGTTTTAGTCAACAAAGACAACCCCGTAAAAGGCCTGACCATTGAGCAAGTTGACGGCATTTTCTCATCAACCCGCAAATGTGGTGGCGATAAAGATATCGAAACCTGGGGCGATGCAGGCGTGGCGGCATGGGGCGCAAAAAGCATTCAGCTTTATGGCCGTAACTCAGTATCCGGCACCTACGGTTATTTTAAAGAACACGCTTTATGCAAAGGTGATTTCAGAAGCAATGTCAACGAACAACCTGGCTCTGCATCTGTCGTACAATCAGTGACAAGCTCTGTCAATGGCGTCGGTTATTCGGGCATGGGCTATTCAACCTCTGGCGTAAAAATGGTGCCCTTAGCCAAAAAAGGTACAACCAATTTTATTGAAGCTACGCCGGAAAATGCAATTAATGGCACCTACCCGTTGACCAGATATTTGTATGTTTATGTCAACAAAAAGCCAAACCAAGCATTGTCACCTTTAGATGGCGAATTCATTAAACTGGTGCTTTCAAAGACCGGTCAACAAGTCGTCATAAAAGATGGGTATATTCCATTACCAGCTAAAGTTGTTGAAAAGGTACTGGCCAACTTGAAGTAACCACTTTTTTCCCAAAACAAAAGCACAGGGTGAGGCGGAGCAATCTTCCTCGCCCTGTGCTTTTATGAGTTTTAATATGTCTGAAATAATCGCAAATACCAAACCTAGCTCTCCCAGACAAGCTTCCGAAGCTTATCAACGCTGGCGACTACTAAAAGATAAGATTGCCCGTTATGCTGTAGAAATTGGCGGACTCAGCGTTATTGTCGCCATCGTGTTAATTTTCTTTTATCTGTTGTATGTGGTTTATCCGTTGTTTATTTCGGCTTCGGTTGAACCGGTTAATCACTTTGCCGTGCCTGAACCTTCGATGGGCAAAACGGTTTTGCTGGAAATGGAAGAGCAAAACGAGGTTGCGGCAAGGTTTACCGACACCGGCCAAGTCGTTTTTTTTGAAGTGGCGACTGGCAAGACCCTTTTGACGCAAGCCATTGCAATTCCCGCCAACACCAAAATAACCAGCTTCGCCCAAGGCAGTCCGATTAACGAAGGCGCGGTCATTTATGGATTATCAAATGGCCAGGCAATTGTTGTTAAACATCAATACAAAACGACCTTTCCGGACAACAAACGACTCATCACGCCATCACTCAAATATCCATTGGGTGAAGCGCCGTTAAAAATCGATACAAGCGGCGCGGCACTGGAAAAAATTGCCGTTAAAATCGGTAGCGATGCCAGCACCATCATTGCCAAATCAGCCTCAAAAATTCGTCTGGTCAATTTGGCTAAAGAGCAATCTCTGTTTGCCGACGAAGGTGCGATGACACGAACCGATGCGGTATTGGAAGTTTCCGCCGACAAAGTCGAGAATATTCTTGTTGATAAAGACGAGGCTAAACTTTATCTCCTAAGTGCTGACGGCCAACTAAGTTTTATCGATATCAATAACAAAACCAGCCCTGTACTGACCCAAGAACAAAACGTGGTCACCGCCGGTCAAAAAATCACCCATGTGAGTTTTTTAAATGGTGACTTGTCTTTGCTGATTGGAGACTCCAGCGGCTTGGTGTCGCAATGGAGCATGATCAGAGACGAGTTAAACCACAAGACCTTGGAAAAAATCAGAGCGTTCAAAGTCTCTGACAAACCTGTCGTCGCGATTAATAGCGAACAACGGCGCAAGGGTTTTATGACAGTTGACGCCGATGGTATGGTGGGTATCTACCACACAACGGCCGAACGCCAATTGATTCAACAAAAAATGGGCGATTCATCCCCCGTTGCGGCTGTGTTGTCACCCCGTGCCAGCGGCATACTGCTTGAATTAGCTGACGGCCAGATGCATTTTTGGCGGGTCGACAATGAGCATCCTGAAGTTTCCATCAAATCGTTATGGCAAAAAGTCTGGTATGAAAGCTATCCCAAGCCAAACTATATTTGGCAGTCATCCTCAGCCAGCAACGATTTCGAGCCTAAATACAGCTTAACGCCATTGGTTTTCGGCACACTTAAAGCTGCGTTTTATGCCATGTGGGTTGCCGTGCCGTTAGCGCTAATGGGCGCCATTTATACTGCTTATTTTATGGCACCAGGCATGCGGGTTTATGTGAAACCCACGATTGAAATCATGGGTGCCTTACCGACTGTTATTCTGGGCTTTTTGGCCGGCTTATGGCTTGCACCTTTTATGGAAGCGCATCTCGGCGGCATCTTTGCCTTGATGATGATAGTGCCACTGGGCGTAATGTTATTTGCCTATGCCTGGCTGTACCTGCCTAAAGCAATTTCGCAAAGAATCCCTGAGGGTTGGGGCGCAGCGTTCCTTATCCCGGTTATTTTGCTGAGTGGCTGGTTCGCATTCACGGTTAGCGTGCCATTGGAAAGCTTTTTGTTTAATGGCAGTTTGCGAGACTGGTTCAAATCTGAGCTGGGTATCGGCTATGACCAACGTAACGCGCTGGTCGTCGGCATTGCGATGGGATTCGCGGTCATCCCGACCATTTTCTCCATCGCTGAAGATGCCATTTTTAGCGTCCCTAAACACTTAACCGTCGGTTCATTGGCCTTGGGCGCCACACCCTGGCAAACCATGAGCCGGGTTGTGCTGTTGACCGCCAGCCCAGGTATTTTTTCCGCGATAATGATCGGCTTTGGTCGGGCCGTAGGAGAAACCATGATTGTGCTAATGGCCACAGGCAATACGCCAGTTATGGATATGAGCGTTTTTCAAGGCTTACGGACCTTGGCAGCCAATATTGCCGTGGAAATGCCTGAATCGGAAGTGGACAGCACGCATTATCGGGTCTTGTTTTTAGCCGCCCTGGTATTGTTTGTATTCACCTTTATTTTCAACACGCTTGCGGAAGTTGTCCGTCAGCGTCTACGCGAAAAATACAGTTCATTATGATTAAACTATGGTTTAAGAGCGGTGCCCCCTGGATATGGCTAAATGCAGCCGCCGTGAGTGTGTGCCTTATTATGGTGATCGGCGTATTAGGCTTGATTATTGGCCGAGGCGTCGGGCATTTCTGGCCAGGACAAGTCTCTCAATTTACTTATCAAGACAATGGTCAGGTTAAAACCATCATTGGCGAGCATATTGATAGCAGCGTTACCCCGGCAGCAATGGCCAAATCCAGCGGCTTCACCATGGCCGACAACGAAGAAACCCTGGTGCAGTACTTGGTAAAAACCGGCAACCGTGATGTCACCGGCGGTGATTTTCGTTGGCTTCAGGAACGTAATCTCCAACAACAAAGCACACCAGAGCAGTTGATTGTGATTGAGCGTCGCGAATGGGGCAATTTTTATGGAGAGCTGGTTGCCGTCAAAGAAAATGGCCAAATAGTTGCCAGCGGCGAACAAGCCAAATCAGTATTGCAGACTAAAATTGCTGCCGTATTGGCGATTCACGCTGAAATCAATCATCTGGAAAAAAAGCAAGTCGGTGCAATCAACTATTCACTTGAGCAATTGCGTCTTGAGCAAAAACGCTTACAAATCGACAACTTGTGGAATCCAACCGAAGAAAAACGTCTAAACGACAAAAAAACCAATCTGGATATCGAATATAAGCAATATCAGACCCAGTTAGCCAAACTGTATCAGCAAATTCGTCGTGACAGCCTAGTTGCAAAAACACAAGACGGTGTTGAGCTGGAAATCTCGCTGTCAAAAGTAGTCAGAGTATTTCAACCCAATGCGATGAATGTCTTTGAGAAAGCCGTACATTATGGCGTTAAATTATTCGAATTTTTAGCTGACGACCCGCGTGAAGCCAATACTGAAGGCGGCATTTTCCCAGCCATTTTCGGCACTGTCATGATGGTGATGATTATGTCCATCATCGTTACGCCTTTTGGTGTAATCGCGGCCGTTTATCTGCGCGAATATGCCAAACAAGGCTTCATCACTCGCTTGATCCGGATTGCCGTCAACAACCTGGCGGGCGTTCCATCGATTGTCTATGGTGTATTTGGTCTGGGATTTTTTGTTTACATCCTGGGGGGCAATATAGATCGACTGTTCTTTCCTGAATCTGCCCCTGCGCCGGTATTTGGTACACCGGGTTTACTATGGGCATCAATCACCCTAGCCCTGATGACCTTACCCGTGGTGATTGTTTCCACTGAAGAAGGCCTGGCGCGCATTCCCAAAGCCATCCGCGAAGGCAGTTTGGCCTTGGGTGCCACCAAACTTGAAACGCTCTGGCGCACAGTATTGCCAATGGCCAGCCCGGCGATGATGACCGGCTTAATTCTGGCGGTTGCCAGAGCGGCAGGCGAAGTAGCTCCGTTAATGTTGGTCGGCGTAGTAAAACTGGCACCTACCCTGCCTTTAGATGGCAACTACCCTTTTTTACATTTAGACAGAAAGTTCATGCATTTGGGCTTTCATATTTACGATGTGGGCTTTCAAAGCCCTAACGTTGAAGCGGCAAGACCCTTGGTTTACGCCACGGCGTTATTATTAGTACTGGTCATTGTCGGACTAAATCTGGCCGCGATTCTGATCAGAAATCACCTGCGTGAAAAATATCGGGCACTGGAAGGTTAAAAATGACAGCACAACGCACTTCTACTCATACAATAGACATGAGCTCTGTTTTGAAAAGCAAAACGACTAACAACGACGAGACCGAAGCCTGTCTCAAAGTAGAAAACCTCAACCTCTTTTACGGCCAAAAACAGGCCTTGCACGGCATTAACATGGAAATGCCAAAGAAAAAGGTGACCGCATATATCGGCCCCAGTGGTTGCGGAAAATCCACGTTGTTGCGCTGTATTAATCGAATGAACGATTTGGTGGACAACGTCACTATCGATGGCAACATCCTGCTCGATGGCGAAAACATTTATGACAAATCAGTTAATGTCGCCGCCTTGCGCAGACGCGTTGGCATGGTATTTCAAAAGCCAAATCCCTTCCCTAAATCCATATTTGAGAATGTGACTTACGGATTACGGATTCAAGGCATCAACGATAAGCGCATGCTCGAAGAAACCGTTGAAAATGCCTTGCGCGGTGCGGCATTGTGGGATGAAGTCAAAGATCGCCTGCATGACAATGCCTTGGGCTTATCCGGTGGTCAACAACAACGCTTAGTGATTGCCCGCGCCATCGCTATCGAACCCGAAGTGCTGTTACTTGACGAACCCGCATCGGCGCTGGATCCGATTTCGACCTTAAAAATCGAAGAACTGATCAACGAGCTCAAAGAAAAATACACCATCGTCATTGTGACCCACAACATGCAACAAGCCGCGCGTGTTTCCGACTACACTGCATTTATGTATATGGGTGAACTGATTGAAATGGGCGCGACTAGCCAGCTGTTCACCAAGCCAGTCAAAAAACAAACAGAAGATTACATTACCGGTCGATACGGTTAATCAGGAGCACACATGGATAACAGTAAAATAGGTCATCATATTTCCGAACAGTTCAACAGAGAACTTGAAGACCTCCGCAATAAAGTATTAACAATGGGCGGTTTGGTTGAACAACAAATCGAACACTCAGTAAAAGCTTTCACCACCGGCGATTTGGAACTGGCTGAGCGTGTTATCAAACAAGATAATCAGGTCGATGCGCTGGAAATGACAATCGATGAGGAAAGCTGTCAGATCCTGGCTTTACGCCAACCGACGGCATTCGATTTGCGATTGTTATTAACCGTCATCAAGATCATCAACGAACTGGAAAGAGTCGGCGATTTAGCCGAACGTATTGCCAATATGGCCATACATTTATCAGATTCCCTGGGTACAGCAGGTAAGCGTGATGATTATTACGAATTGCAGCACATGGCCGACTTGGTCAAAGAGATGCTACATGAGGCCTTGGATGCCTTTGCCCGAATGAATATCGACAATATCACCGACATTACCGGCCTGGATGATAATGTTGATAAAGAATACGCCAGCATACTCAGACAGCTGATTACTCAGATGATGGAAGACCCAAGAAACATCACCCGAACTCTGGATATTCTTTGGACTGTTCGAGCACTGGAAAGAATCGGTGACCATGCCTGCTATATTTGCGAGCATTTGATTTACATGGTCAAAGGTGAAGATGTCCGCCATCTAAGCCAGGCAGAATTAGAGAAAAAAGTGAAGGGATAGTTTCTTCCAGATTTTACTTACAAAAAAGGCGGCGCTTTTTTTAAAAGCGCCGCCTTTTTATTTTGCCTTAAATAGTGCTTAGTGGCTTGATGTCACTTTGGCACCTTTAGCCTGACCAATCTCCGCCAACAACCGCCCAAACCAGTTGACATCCAAATCAAAGGGCTTACCGCCTTTGATTCGTGGGAATTCAATGGCTCTTAGCACGCCACCGCGTTCTTCATCATGACCTATCACGCCAGATTCACCTCGTAATGCGCATTCCACGGCCAAATCTGCGCAGGATTTTATCAAACGAATATCTTCAACATTGGCTGCCGCGGCACGAGCGAAATAACCGGATTTTTGCACCAAAGTTTTCTCGGCACCAATCATCTGCGCGAATTGCTCACCAAACCACTTGCCGGGATTAATCGCATCCAGCTTGACATGACCAAAGGCATCACGAGGCACTTCCTGACCATTTGCCTGCATTTGCACAACAATTTCCTCAACACCTGCGCCTTCTGAAACAAATATATTCACGCAATCGAGCTGATCCATAACGCCTCTAAGTCTTTGCGCTTCAGCCGAAATATCAATGGCCATTTCCGGGATAAACACGCCATGGATATCAAATGCAGCACGATCCAGTCCCAATTCAGGAAGCCATTCGCTATGCTCCAGCAATTGGCGATAATCCCGTGCAGTCGCCGCAGTCAACCAGCCACAACTCCGGCCCATAACTTCATGCACAATCAACATTCTTGGATTGGAATTATTTTCCGCAACCACGTTTTGAAAATAACGAGCACCCTGCTCTGCGGCGGTCCATGCGCCTAGCGTTTGCCTAACAGGAATGACATCGTTATCGACGGTTTTAGGCAAGCCAATCACAGTCAACCCGTAATTATTAGCCGCCAAGAAGGCCGCTAAATCAGCTGCAGCAATATTGGTATCGTCACCACCAATGGTATGCAATACATCGACGCCATCTTTTATCAACTGCTCAGCGGCGACTTGTCTGGGGTCCTGGCCTTCCTTAACTAATCCGCGCTTGATGCAATCTTTAACGTTAGTCAATTTAACCCGGCTGTTACCAATCAACGAGCCGCCAAATCGATGTAACAAACCGGCTTTCTCTCGAATAGCAGGTGTTACCGTATAAAAATCGCCCAATAACAAGCCCTTGAAACCACTGCGGTAAAAGATAATGTCGATGCCGGGATCAATTTCGTTATACCGTTCTATCAGGCTAGCAATGGCAGAATTTAAGCAAGGCGCCAAACCGCCCGCCGTGAGAATTGCGACTTTTTTGGTTTTTTTCATGATCACTTGGCTTTGAGTAAAGAAAAAAATGCGTCTTGCCTTTTGGCAAAATTGAGTGGCTTGTTTTTGAAAATAATGCCGGAATAACGAGGATGATATTACCTTAGGACAGCGGTGTTGTCAGGGAGAATTTGGAAAAGTATGAAGAACAATACGGATAGCCATGGACTTAAAAGCAGGTAATTATTGAGCATCAATCAATAACGGTGAAAGTGACTGGTGGAAGCGTTGCCTGTGTCGCGACTAAAGTTCTCCCCCATTACCCTTGATATTTTCGAGCTCTATAAGAAATTTTGCAGATAAAAAGACTATTGCACCACGCCGCTGTCCGTGCGTTTTTAATTGATCTCTGTTAAAAGTCGAAGTATTTAAATAATAACTCGTTAAAGCCCCATAAACCCTTTATTTTCTTCGCCAATATAAAAAATTTACCCTAATAATCATATAGTTAATAT
>JABFRC010000242.1 GCA_013141375.1 Methylococcaceae bacterium
AATCAGCACTTACAAAAATGACTGGCAGATAGTTGAGGCAAGCCATGAAGCACATTTATTTAGTACGGCACGATGACGAGAAAAACATGCACCGGTTTTATCAGATGTTTGTTGCTCCAGGTCTACTTGATGATTGGTCTTTAGTACGCGAATGGGGCAGGGCAGGTTCGCCTGGCACTGTTCGGAAAGATTGGTTTGATAGCGAGGAAGAGGCAATAAACGCGGGTTTAAAATTGAGTATTAGCAAAGAAAGAAAGGGTTATCGTTCAATACTTACTGATAGAGTCGGTTAAACTTACCCTTCATAAACACCAGATATATTTGAAATGGTCGAAAACAATTACCAACAAGCTGCCGGTCTTATTGCCGCAGCCGAAAAGATAAGCAATTTACCAGTGCGCGTTAGCTGGGACGATACACTGAATGTCGGGGCTGTATTGCATTTAAGCGAAGCGCAGTGGTCCAAACAGCTAAGAATTTCAGTTAATCCGAAAAGGCCTGACATTCCTTATCTTGTTGGCGTGCAATGCGCGTTGGCGATTCGTTTTTATGAGCAGCAGGAATCAAAGCATTTAAGTTCATCACAAACCAGTGATGACAAAACCGTTAAAGAGTTTTTGGCGCTTGGTGTCGATGCCAATGCAGCTAAAACAATCATGGACGGCATGGGCCGTCAATTGCGTAGCGCCGCACCGCTGATTAAACTTTCGGCGCAAATTCATAGGGACTACCCGGCGTTAAGAGATAGTCAGTTGACCCATTTCTTATTTGAAAAAAGTGAGGGCGAACGCTCCTTACAAATTGCTGCAGGAATCTTCCCCGACTGGATATTGCATTGCCATCAAGCGATTAACGGGGCTACCGCCTTGGCGGCAGACTACCTGTTTGAGCGTACCGATTTTTTTGAACCTTATAAACAATGCGGCTTTGAAGAACTGTGTACCGGCCTGGTGGGTGACGTTACCAGTAGCAAGGCCGATGCAACCGATAGCGAACTGGTCACTGCCTGGCTCAAACGCCTTAAGTTACAAGACCGTTTTGAATGGATAACCCCTTAAATATGCAAACCCCCAATATTGCCGTTATCAAAATTGCTGATTACGATCTATCGGGCTTACCTGAAGCCTATCAAAACCCTAATGCAGAGGGCTTTGAAGAGTGCTTAAAAAAACACATCAGTGAAGAATACAGCGCCGATGGTCAATTTACCAAGGTAAGCATCGAGCAAGATACCTTGATTATTGCCGAAGACCTAGAGGCTAAAGCCAAGTCTGACGAAGGCTTGGATGTCCTGCAACGCGGGATTTATCCAACAGGTAAAGCCATTTTTGAAAGTCTGTACGCGCAATACCCGACTAACCCGATCGTGCTCTATAATCTGGGCATGGTTTACAGCGACGAAGGCAATCTGGCCAAAGCTATCGCATTGTTGACCGACTTGACCCGAATCAAGCCTGACTATGTGCATGGCTGGGTTGCACTTGCTGTTGCTTATATGCGCAATAATGAAATTGATGCAGCCAATCAAGCCGCACAAACGGCGGTTAAACTTGCGCCAAGTGATCCTTATTCGCTCCGAACAGCGGGCTATATTGCTTCGAAATTAAGTGAAGACAGCGCTTCTGCGCTACTTGAAAACGCCGTAAGAACCTCCCCCAAAGATCCTATTGCCTTACTAGCGCTGGCAGAAAACCTGTTGGCCACTCATGACGATGAAGCCATCAAAACAAGGGTAGCGGCGTTACTGAGACAGGTTATTGATATTGCCCCAGGCTCAAAACATGCAGAGCGCGCCGAAGAAATCTCACGGGAATTCGCCCATGAGAAATTTCGACAAGCCAGCGGGCTTAATCAAGATGCTGTTAACTACTGCCTAAGTGCATTGGAAAAATTCAAAGGCCTGTCCCCTCAAGAAATTAAAGGTATAGCACTTGAAACCGCAACGCTTGGGCAAAGTGGACTGGATGTAAATAATCCTGATAAAACCTACCAGCTAAGATCCATACCGGGGAATTACACCGGGCTTAATGTGGTATGCATCATGTATGCAGCATTGCAACAAGTGGCTCCCGGTCAAGATGTTGGGTTTGATATTAAAGGCGAATATGAAGCCGCTTTGAAATTGTTTAATCAAAAGTCCTGAGGGTAGCGGTATCAATCCATTTTGTGTTTTTAGTGATCAAACAAAAGTGGATGGCTTGTATATAAAAGAATAAGCTATGATTACAGATGAACCACAATATACCGGAGTAGCAATGATGGCAACTGAAGCATTTACTATTAGAGCTGAAACAAACATCGTGCATATGCTAGACAACCTAGCGGGATCACTAGACAGATCCCGTAATTATTTAGTTAACCAAGCTATCAAGGAATACCTGGAAGCTCACGCTTGGCAGGTGGAGAAAATAACTAAAGGTATAGCCGCCGCCGATCGGGGCGAACTGGTTGACCATGATGACGTCGTGCGCGAAATGGAAGACTTGATTGAGCAAAAAGCCAAGGGAAGGGCGTGAAGCTCGTCTGGACCGAACCCGCCAGGCAAGATTTACGCGACATCTTTTCTTACATCGCCGAAGAAAACCCTCATGCAGCCAGAAGGCTATTGGCTGAAATAAGAGAATGCGCCGTATTGCTGCAAGACAGAACAGAGTTAGGCCGTGCCGGGCGTGTCGATGGAACACGAGAGTTAGTGCTTTCTGGAACTCAATACATCTTGCCGTACCGAGTGAAAGACAGCCAGATTGAGATTTTGGCCGTGTTTCATACGGCCAGATTATGGCCTGATAAATTTTAGCTTAATGAGGAAATATTAATGAGCGGTAAGGAAACCATAAAAACCCCTTCGTCTACCGACATGTTTGGGAATAGGGCTAAAGCCCCGGATACCCTTCACCCAGGGAGAAATGGTGAGTTCAAGTCTTACTTCGGCTACGTTTCTATGGACGGAATGACGTGAATGATGTATTTCTGAAACCGGAAAAACTATTAAACCCACTTCTCAAAATGGCAGTGCTCTCCGGGGTTCAAGCTGCTGTTTGCCTGCATATTCGTCGCGGAATCGAAGTCAACGCTATAGACGAAAAGGGACGCTCACCCCTTATTCTTGCGGCATCTAAAGGACATACTGAAACCTGCAGGATTCTTCTTGAGGCCGGTGCCGACCCCCGAATGCAGGACAAAGAGGGAAATGATGCGCTCACTATTGCATTGGGCAGGAAGATGGACATCCTTGCCGAACTGTTAAAAGAAAGACTTTCCGAACTTGATTATGATCTAGCCACCGTGGCATCGGAATTAAATCCAGTATCAAGTGAAAATGAAAGCAGTGCCCCCCTGAATGCTTCTGATGAAGAATTTGATCTTTCAGGCTGGGTGTCAGAAGAAGATTCACCTCCTCCGCCTCAGGATTATGAATGCCTGGCAAGGGTTTCAGTAACTCACCAATCTATTTCGGCGCACACCCCAATCGACAATGACGAAGACTGGTCTGATGTAGACATTGACCTGCCTCTCAGTCAACGAATTCACAGACGAGACTGGAACGACGAGATTCATAACGAAGCGCTACGTCTCTTCCTGATCGCTCTGCAAGAAAGTCATGTATCACAGCGGTGGATTGAGGATATTGCCCTGGACACTAAAGGAGATTCTGATCCGGAGTTCGAGGGGCACCTTGTTTTTATCCTGGAAGAGCTGGGGGTAATTGTAGATGATATCGAATGGCTCCAACCTGATATCTCCATTCCCTTGGACGAGGATATGGAAGACATTGCCAACGAGGCTCTGTCTTTTCTGAGCGAACTGACTTCCCAAAATATCGAACCCCAACGGCTCTACGAAAAAGATATGGCAAAAACAGTTAGCCTGCTTTCGAAAGAGGGTGAAGCTGAAATCGGCAACATTATTGAAAAAGGATTGGAAGAGGCCCTCATTGCAGTTTCTGGCTCTGTTTTAGCCATAAAGGAAATTCTTTGTGTGGCTGACAAGATTCTGATGAATGAATTACCTATGGAAACCATGGTTAACCGGGAGACCATAATTCAGTCTGAAGATGATGACCCAGCCGATGAAAACTACCATTTTCAGGAAGATAACGAAGATATTGATGAGAAGCCCATCTCTGACTTAACTGTTCACATCGAAACTATTCGCGACTTACTTCATCATTTATCAGAGGAAAACAGTCACATCATGCTCGACTCCTTGCGGGAAGTCAGATTGTCATGGACATTTCTGGAAGCTCTTTGCAACAGACTGGGGCAATCCAAAACGGATCCAGTTGCCCAATCTGCTCTTGAATTTGCACTTGCTAAAGTGACAAGGGCGAAATCCCGCATGGTTGAGTCCAACCTCAAACTTGTTTACTCGATCGCCAGAAAATATTTCCATAGAGGATTGTCATTCCTGGATCTGATTCAGGAAGGCAATCTTGGCCTGATCAAAGCCGTCGAGAAGTTCGATTATCGACGCGGCTTCAAGTTTTCAACCTATGCCACCTGGTGGATACGACAGTCAATTACTCGTGCGATTGCCGATCAGGCTCGCTTGATTCGAGTTCCCGTGCATATGGTCGAATCAGTCAATCAAGTCGAACGGGCCAGAGACAGAATTGAGCAGATTACGGGGCTGACTGCCGATGCAGCAAAAATTGCAAAGCAATTGACGCTCCCGATGGAAAAGGTAACAAAAGCTTTGAGAGCAACTTCTGAAATAATCCCGATTGATTCTTTGGGTATTGAAGATGTTGCGAACGCAGAATTCTTTTTTTCCGCTGCGCCAAGTCCTGAAGAATATGCGATGCAGATTGCACTACATGACGAATTGGATCGAATGTTAGATACGCTGAAGCCCAGAGAGTCCGAGGTACTTCGTCTACGATTCGGCCTCAATGATAATGACGAACAAACTCTGGAGGAAATCGGACGGGTCTTTATGCTTACGCGCGAGCGCATTCGGCAAATTGAGTCCAAGGCGCTGCGTAAATTGAGATATCCCTCTCGCGCTGAAAGTCTCAGAGACTTCATTGAAATTCCCAAACAAAAAAACCAGGAAGAGCTAAAGGAAGATGAAGAATCCAATTAACTCTCGAAACGCTCCTCCAAAGGCAGGAGCAATGCTTGAGGCGTTGCGGGGCCTAGGCTACTCTACGGCTACCGCTTTGGCAGACATCATTGATAATAGTATCGCTGCCAATGCAAGCAAAGTGGATATTCTGTTCAAGTGGAATGGCAAGCAGTCAGTGATCTCTGTACTGGATAACGGAAGTGGAATGAATGACTGCGAGCTTGATCTTGCCATGCGTCTGGGCGAAAGAAATCCAGTAGATGAGCGTCAATCTCATGATTTGGGGCGATTTGGTTTAGGGCTCAAAACAGCTTCTTTTTCACAATGCCGAAGACTAACGGTCGCCAGTCGAAAAACTGGAAATTTAAACTGCCTTAGATGGGATCTTGATGTGCTGGCTGCATGTCAAGACGATGGCTGGCACCTACTCGAAGGGCCGGACGAAAATTCGATTCAGTTTCTTGCACCACTTTATGCCGCCCAGGATGCCGGCACTATTGTGCTGTGGGAAATACCTGACAGAATAATTACTCCAGGTTTTTGTGAGCAAGATTTCCTTGATCTCATTGACCGAGTTGAGCGTCACCTCGCAATGGTTTTTCATCGATTCATATCTGGGTTCCGGCTTCAAATATCCATCAACGGAAAACGTGTTGAACCTTGGGATCCTTTTCTCACGCGACACCCGGCCACATGGTCATCGCCTACCGAGCGCATCCTCACAGAGTATGGGTCTGTAGAAGTCAGGTGTCATGTGCTCCCTCACAAAGATCGCATGGAAGCCCGTGATCACGGCTCTGCTGCCGGACCAGATGGCTGGACTGCTCAGCAGGGATTTTATGTCTACAGGAACGAAAGATTGCTTGTCTCTGGTAGCTGGCTGGGGCTCGGACGTGGACGGTCCTGGACAAAGGAAGAAGCCCACCGTCTGGCCAGGATCAGGCTGGATATTCCCAACACGGCTGATGCCGAATGGAAAATCGACGTACGCAAGTCAAGTGCGCGTCCCCCCGTGTCGATACGGGAACGACTTACCAGACTGGCGGAAGATACTCGCGAGCGAGCTCGACGAGTATTCGCCCATCGAGGACAACCACTGCGAACAGGCAACAACGAACCGTTAGTTCAGGCATGGCGGACAGAACATTTCAAAGGTGGCATTCGCTATCGCATCGACCCAGAGCATCCAATCATAAAATCGGTGCTGGAGGACGCCGGAGCCAGCGAGCCACAAATTCGGGTAATGCTGCGCATCATCGAAGAAACAATCCCTGTACAAAGAATCTGGCTGGATACAACCGAGGCTCGTGAGACTCCACGCACTGGTTTTGCAGGCGAACCCCCTGCCGAGGTTGTAGCTGTTCTATCAGTTGTATACCGAAACATGGTACATCGCAAGGGACTGACTCCTGCTCTGGCTCGAACACGCTTGCTATCAATCGAACCATTCAACAATTACCCGGAATTGATTTCTGCTCTTCCGGACGAACCAAGCGCCAAGGAGTAATAAAAATGTCGGCTGCAATAGAGGAAAATTGGCAAAGGGTTGTGAAACTTGTTCAGGAACTGCTTCTTGACGAAGAAGACAGGACAGTTATTACCCCGGCATTGATTTCAGAAAAGATCGATCTGGTTATTTCGATGAAATCAAGGTGGGGGGAGTACCTGAATCGGGAGGGAGTGATCGACGAATTGATTCGTCGAAACAGTCAATGGATCGGTCAGGATACCAGCCTTATGAGTGATGTTGGACATGAGGACTGGCTAAATTCATCAAGAAAAAAAAACTGGCGTTATTGGCAACGCTATCGGGAATGGCTTGAGAAAAAACTTTCCTGGAAGGCTATTGAGGCTCTGGATAAGTCCAGCGACTCCGTTCTGGCTTTGCTGGAAGACCCAACTCGTGCCGGACCCTGGGACCGTCGCGGACTTGTGGTCGGACATGTTCAGTCAGGTAAAACAGGGAACTACACAGGACTCATCTGCAAAGCAGCAGATGCTGGATACAAGATTATTATTGTACTCGCTGGCCTTCATAACAATCTGCGCTCTCAAACCCAAATAAGATTGGAAGAAGGTTTTTTAGGTTATGAAACGTTGACTGATCGGGATATCAAAAGTCTGCTTGGTGTTGGCGAAATCGATAGCGACAAGGAAATCCACCCAAACTGTGCAACCAATCGTTCTAATAGCGGCGACTTTAGTAAAAGAGTTGCCAGAAATCTTGCCGTCTCACCAGAAGAACGTCCTTGGCTTTTTGTGGTAAAAAAGAACAAGACCGTTCTTCGTGAGCTCCTGAAATGGATTCAAAACCACGCCGCCGACACCAATCTTGCGGTCAGCCATGGAATTGCAGAGTCCCACGACGACCTTCCAAAAGTAAAGAAAATCGTAACGAAACTACCTCTGTTGATAATAGATGACGAAGCTGACCACGCTTCTGTTGACACCCAGGAACAGGTATTCGACGCAGAGGGAAACCCGGATGACGAGCATTTACCAACAACCATCAACAGACTGATTCGAAGAATCCTGCATTCTTTCTCCAGGTCGGCTTACGTTGGTTACACAGCCACCCCATTTGCCAATATTTTCATACACGAACGGGGAGAAACACGTGATGAAGGTCCTGATCTTTTTCCATCTTCCTTCATTATCAACCTGGCGGCCCCTTCGAACTATATAGGACCATCCAAAGTATTTGGATTAATGAATCAGGAAGGTCTTCGAAGTGGATTGCCTCTTGTCCGTTTGGTGGATGACTACGCTACTGAAGATGGACGAAATGGCTGGATGCCTCAACAGCATAAAAACGGCCATAGACCGCTCCACAACGGTACCGAGAATCTGCCTCCATCGATTGTAAAAGCAATAGACTCCTTTGTTCTTGCCTGTGCAGTTCGCCGACTTGATGGCCAGGCGAATGAACACTGTTCAATGCTTGTGCACGTCACTCGTTTCAACTCTGTACAGAAAGAAGTTTGCAGACAGGTAGAAGAACATATTCGTCACATGCGCCAGAGGCTCCACCGAAACATCGAGCACGAGATGATTTTTCAACGTCTAAAGGCCTTATGGGAAGAAGACTTCAAGCCCACATCCCGGGCAATCCGTTCCATCGAGCCAGACCAGACATCGAAAGGGAATGTGATATGGGATGACATTCAGTCCGCATTATTCGACACCATTTCCGATATCGAAATCAGGATGATTAATGGTACGGCGAAGGATGCACTTGACTATGACGAACACAAGGGTACAGGCCTCAAGGTGATTGCGATTGGCGGCGATAAACTTGCTCGAGGTCTTACGTTAGAAGGGCTTTGTGTTAGCTATTTTTTGCGTGCATCCAAGATGTACGACACGCTGATGCAGATGGGGCGCTGGTTTGGATATCGACCCGGTTATCTGGATTTATGTCGTCTATACACAACTGAAGAGCTTTCGGAATGGTTTGGACACATTGCTGATGCTTCAGAGGAATTACGGGAGGAATTTGATCTGATGGCTGCCAGCGGAGCCACGCCAGAAGAGTATGGCCTCAAAGTGCAAACCCACCCCGTGCTTATGGTTACATCCCGCCTAAAGATGCGAGCTGCAAAAGATTTATGGCTATCTTTCAGTGGAAAGCTGCTTGAAACAATCGTTTTTCACAAACGTATCAGTATTCTTGATTCGAACATTAAGGCAACATTAGGGTTGCTTAACTCTCTTGGAAATCCTACAGAAATCAACCCAGAGCGGTCGACGACAAAAGGCAAACAGCGTTGGAATGGATTCCTCTGGCGCGATGGAGCGGCAAGTCAGGTTATTGATTTTCTGGAGGCCTATTTAACCCACCCGGAATCCTACAAAGTAAAAAGCAATCTTATCGCTGAATTCATTCGGTCAATGAATGCTACCGGTGAACTGACCAAATGGACTGTTGCATTGATCGGGGGTGGTGATGGCGGCGACTGCAGTTTAACCAAAGATATTGCAGTCAAAATGCTGATTCGAAAAAATAATGGCCGTTTCGATGACCGCTATTCTATTGGACGACTCCTGTCACCAAGAGATGAATTTATAGACACCGATGCCAGAACATGGGGGGCTGCCCTTGAAAAAACTCAAAAAGCCTGGAAACCTGACCCGGCCAGACTTCGAGATGGCAAGTTGCAAGAGCCGCCAGAAGTGCCAAATGGTCCCGCAATTCGAGAAATACGGGGATATGGTTCGAATGATATCGAACCATCCAGAGATAGAGGGCTGCTGCTTTTATACGTACTAGAACCCGGTCACCCAGGAGCCAATCTGCCAGAAGGCACACCCCCAGTTGTTGCCTTTGCTGTGAGTTTCCCAGGAAGTAACGCGGGTAAACAGGTTCTTTACAAAGTTAATAGTGTTGAGTGGCATCAATGGGAGCGGGAATATGGCCCTGCAGAATAAAACCGAGGAGTTGCTTGCTGCCTGGCGCGCTCTTACCGGCAATCCGGGCTCCGAAGGCTGGCTCACAATTCCTGTTACTCACGATGCCCCCTGCCAGCTGATTGCAGGCAGGCACTTTCCAGGAAACGAAGAGGCGTTGCTTGCTGGTTTTTCCACGATCAATGTTTCCCCAGCAGAAAAACTTCCTCAAGGCCATGGATTCCTCGTTACGAAGACGACTTTGGGTGCTGAAGCAAGTGGCCTGATTTGGATCGCACTTTGCAGGCAAAGCACAGGCAGTCTGGATCTGTTCACAAGGATGACTAATGATGTGATTGTGACTTTGGAGGGAATCAAAGGGGCGAGCGATCAGAAAGCCTACCAAACATTCATAGGCAGAATCAGAGCTTGGCAAGATTTCATGTCTCGCAACGATAACGGTATTCTTGGCCGGGAAGCAGAGTTAGGTCTTTTCGGTGAGCTTGAATTACTTAAATCGCTAATCGCGACAGGAATGCCTGCCTCATTGGCAGTCGATGCATGGTGTGGTCCCATGGGCGGAGTTCAGGATTATGCAATCGGGACCGGGGCAATAGAGGTCAAGAGTACCGTTTCTTCAAACAGTTTTCCTGCAAATATCGGCTCACTGGATCAACTGGATGATTCTTTGATACAGCCACTATTCCTTGCCGGTTTTAGATTTGTCTTGTCACAATCGGGTATTACCTTACCTGAACAAATTGAAATTGTTTGCAACCAGTTGTCCGAATTTCCCTTTACCAAAAACGATTTCGATAGTTGCCTCCTGCATGCCGGCTATATCGATGACCATGCTGATTACTATTCGCGCCGATTTTTGCAGACAGAAAGAAAAATATTTCATATCTCGGACAGTTTCCCCCGTCTGACACGGGCGAACGTGACCAATGAAATCAGAGGTGCGCGCTACGATCTTGATCTTGACATGATAACAACCACAAACTCCGGGCTTGAAGACGCCCTAACTTTACTTGGGGTAATTTTATAATGGAATTAGAGGATTTTTTGCGTCAGACGCAAGCAGAGGTACAGTCAGAGATCGGTGAGCGCCTTGGCTCATCGGGAGAGGCTTACCCATATCCAGAGTCTGTTTTTGCCGAGGTCGTAATGCAGCATATGTCAGAAATCGGTATGACCTTTGAGCCTGAAGTTTGCCACTACTCGGCTAAAATCGGTAATGCAAACTTACGTCTTAGTGGTTTCGCGGTTTCTGATGAAGCCGATCAGCTGGATCTTTTTGTGAGTATTTATGATGGTGTAGACACGATCCAGTCAATTCCTGACTCTGAAACCAAGAAAGCCGCAGAGCAATGTCTTAGTTTTCTTGCAAAATGTGCCAAAGGTAAACTGGCAACAACCATGGATGAATCGAACGACGCTTATGCGCTTGCCTTGACCATACAGGAGTGCTACGCCAATCTCGATCAGATTCGGGTTTATGTTCTGACAGACAGGCAAGCCAAGGCAAAGAACTTTAAGACTCGTGAGATAAACGGAAAAACAATAAAGCTTGAGGTCATGGACATCGAGCGTCTCCATCGTCATTGGTCAGAGGGGAAACCCAGAGATGAACTGGTTGTAAATTTCGAAGAGGTTTCTGGGGGCCCATTGCCTTGCGTGTATGTTCCTGGTCAGATGACGGACTACGACTACGCCCTCACGGTTATCCCGGGTGAAGCTCTGCGCTTTGTTTACGAAAAATATGGTCCCCGGCTTCTGGAGGCAAATGTACGATCATTTCTTAGTGTAACGGGTAAGGTTAACAAAGGTATTAGAAATACATTAAGGGATGATCCAGAGCGATTTATGGCTTATAACAACGGAATTGTAATTGTTGCTGACGATGCTCATATTGGAAAGGCCGCTGATGGAGGGCCGGGCATTCTGTGGCTAAAAGGAATGCAGATTGTCAACGGAGGACAGACCACTGCATCAATTTATTTTACCAAGAAAAAGTCTCCCGATATCGATCTGCGGCAGGTACGGGTACCAGCCAAACTGATTATTCTTAGATCAAAAGATACCATCGCTGAAGAAGCTCTCATATCCGACATATCCAGATACGCCAATAGCCAGAATTCAGTCAAGCAATCCGATCTGTCAGCCAACAAGCCTTTCCATGTGGAGATGGAGAAGCTTGCAATGACAACTTATTGCCCGGATGGCGTCGGTAGATGGTTTTATGAAAGGGCCGCCGGAAGTTACAATACCATGCTGTCTCGAGAAGGAACCACGCCCGCAAAACTAAAAAAACTTAAAGAATCGATCCCGCCATCACGCAAGATTACAAAAACCGATCTGGCAAAGTTTCTTAACGCATGGAATAAAAGACCTGATCTGGTCAGCCTTGGCGCGCAGAAGAATTTCGAACGCTTTATGGATAGCCTTAGGGAAGACGATCAGTCTTCTTCTATCCCTTTACCAGATGTCATGGCATACAAGGCAATGGTTGCGAAAGCCATACTTTTCAAGAAAACCCAGAGCATTGTCCGGCCTATGTTTCCAGCTTTTCAGGGCAATGTTGCTACTTATCTTGTTTCATTGTTGGCCGACCGTCTTGGCGAAAGGATTGACCTGGATAAAATATGGTTAAAACAGGACATTTCTACAGCTTTAAGATCACAGCTGCAAACTTGGGCCATCGAGGTCAACGAGACGTTGCATAGGACCTCAGGTGGCAAGATGATTTCCGAATGGGCCAAAAAGCCCGAATGCTGGGATGCAGTTCGTATGGGTTCTTATTCGCCAGTCATGGACGGTATTTTTGAATTACGATGATATTTAGATTGTGCCATGGATGTTGTTGATCCTGAGAAACGCAGCAGGATGATGGCAGGCATCAAAGGGAAAAATACAAAACCTGAAATGATGGTTCGCCGCGCCCTTTTTGCTGAAGGATTTCGCTATCGATTGCATCATCGTAAGGATTTGCCGGGATCTCCAGATATTGTTTTAAAAAGCAAGAGGGTGGTCATTTTCGTTCACGGCTGTTTCTGGCATCGACACTCTGAGTGTCGTTATGCCAGGCTGCCTGCATCCAATGCTGATTTTTGGAGCAAAAAGCTTGAGTCGAATGTTGAGCGTGACGAAAAGGCAATTCATTCTCTGATTGCCTTGGGATGGCCGGTTTTGATCGTTTGGGAATGTATTACGCGTGATCGATCCATGGCATTGGATATAGGTCGCATTATCAACAACTGGATACAGGGTGATGATCAGACTGGAGAGTTGCCCGCACGTAGTCCTTAAATAAACATGCATTGTTGCTTATTTGAAATCCGTACAGAATCAGATTTAGAGTCACACAAAATGTTATAAACAATCTCGGCTATTTGTTTGGCTAAATAAGGTGGCACAGCATTACCAACCTGATGGTACTGTTGAGTCCTGTTTCCCTGGAAAAAATAATTATCCGGAAATGTTTGAATTCGCGCAGCTTCCCTGACGGTAAGGCTTCTACATTGTGATGGGTCGTAATGAATGAAATAGTGCCCATCTTTTGCCATGTGACTGGTTACAGTGTTTGACGGTTTATCCGGCACTTGCACCCTGAATCGGTCGGCAAAATGTCCAGTTTCCCAGTTTTTGTGTTGTGGCTCCAGGCCTGGAACCCTGAAATCCTCAGCTCCTTTCGGTGAACGGTTATACGCCTTTGCAAAGGCAGCAGCGTAGAGATATCGCCGCAGATCGCTCGCCATATGCGCTCTTGCTTCATGATTCAACCAAACTTGTGGACGATTCCGTGTATACCATTCCGCCAATAATTCTGACTGGACCGGAAGGGGATAATTTCCAGCCGGTATTCTTGTTCCACCAGTATGAATGTGTTTTGAAATCCCATTCATGGCCATATGAATTTCATATCCCAGCTTTTGGTCGTTTGAATTTGAAGTCAAATATTTTGCGTGGCCCGAAACGGTCCCTGCCCAAATATCAGAGGAATCTTCTTCCCGGCTTAATTTGCTTCGAAGTGGGGGAAGATCAGATGTTACTTCTCCGACAGAAACCTGCTTTTCAATCTTTCTTAATAACTGCTTGCCTGTCATCTGAAAATCCTCTCTTACTCCAAGCAGGATAACTCGATGTCTAGCTTGAGGTACACCGTACTCCTCTGCCTGAATAATAAAATCATGAGGATTGATGGAAGCTGGACAGTCACCTCGCTTAAACTCAACATCTTTTACTAACGACAAAATTCTGTATCCACCAACAGTGCCCCCCTCATCAAAAACCGAGTCAGGATCAGACAAATCCTTAAGAATTGAATGAAATATCAGTTCGCCATTAACTTTGGATGACAGTATGCCTTTCACATTTTCCATTACGAAAATGGCTGGTCGGTATTTCTGAATTATTCTTAAATATTCCTTGTATAAAAAATGCCGATCGTCATTTTCTGGTTGGTAATCAATTTTCCCTTTGTTTCTTGATCTACCGACCAGTGAATAAGCCTGGCACGGAGGGCCGCCGATCAAAACCCATGGTAGCTCTTGATTCAGCTTTTGCTGAATGGCTCTGTCAAGTTCAGCATTTCCAGATTCAGTGCCAAGTTCGACTATTTTTGCCTCTTCGCCGGCCTCACGCCACAAATCTTCCGTGGTTTCATCCCAAGGACTATTCCGATAACCATTGCAGAAATCCAGATAAAGACTCAGTTTATCTTGTGCCTTCCTCAGCAATTGTCTGTAATAAGCTCTGAGCCTTAAAGTCTGACATGCAAACTGATCTTTTTCGGCAGAAACAAGAATTTTGAATGCCTCATCAGCCGCACTTGAAAAGCCTTCCCCCAAGCCGCCAGGACCAGCAAATAGATCAATCACCTGAATATCATTTAACTTCATGTTTTTACCTTTTGCCTTTCGTCGGCTTTATGTTCGATTGATTGGCAATGAGTGTGTCAATAACCTTATCCAGGACCAATCGTGCATCTGCGGCCCCTATTCCCAGAAGATGGTTCAATATTTTCGAGGCTAGTTCCTCTGCAGAGGGAGCTGTCTTTATTTCACTTTGATTAATGAGATGCATGCAGTGATCGATCACTCTAGCAGGAGGATTGACGCTACCGCTCTCATATCGGCTTATTGAGGATTGGCGAACTCCAAGCTCCTTGGCGAATTGCTCCTGACTTTGTCCATTTCGCGCCAAACGGACCAATTCGGATACTGATGAGATCATCGTACTACTGTAAATTATGCATAATATGCATAATTTACTATAAGAAATACATTAAAATCATTAATTGTTTGTTAGGCACGCGTGGCCAGACAGACAATAGTCCATATAGTGACGGATGCAACCGAAGGAATCAGGCTAGTGCATGACAATCTTAAACGGCGAAAATCAGCTCCCAAACGGATCGGCATCGCCTATGAAGTCCGTTCAAAATTTGACCTCCGACCATTGGGTCGACTATTGAAATTGTGACCTATAAAAAATAGGCCTTAAATTTTAGCGGCTAAATTTATCAAGTATCAACACAACTTTGATACTAGCACTTCAAACCGCCCGGTCAGCATTTTTATAATGCAGCCTAAGAATTAGATTCAAAAACCCACACAACTCATTTACCCTAACGGTTTTAACTAAAAGAGAGCAACCTTACATG
>JABFRC010000165.1 GCA_013141375.1 Methylococcaceae bacterium
TAATAGCGCGAAGGAAATGAAAATCCCTCGTGCAGAAGAATTGGGACAGCGCCATTCAGCTGTAATGTAAACAGGCCTCTATCTTAAACTGGCTGAATATTTGTCTGGACGGCGGGGTCCACTTTAGGTTGCTGAACTGAGCCAGAGTATTGCTGCGGTGACCATGGCTGAAGCCGAGAATAATATTATTCCCAGATTCAATCAGTCGAAAAGCATAGCTTGTGTCAATGCCGAGTTCACTGTCCATGACAATATTCCCGAGGAGTTTAAAGAGGGTATTTTTTCACAAGCTGCCAGCTACCCTGCCAAACTGCGCTTTGCCAATGCCACTAACAGGGATGATTCAAAAAAAGATGTTCGAGGTTGTTCCATTCGACTATCGAATGTAAAAGGCGAGGTTCTCTGGGGTGAGACTGGCTTCCAGGATTTTCTGTTAAACAGTTATCCGGCGCTTTTTGTGGCAACGCCGGAGGAGTTCTTGGCATTTGCCCGTGCTCGGCAGCAAGATAAAAAGCTGCTGTTTTTTGTGAATCCCTTCGACCCGCATCTGAAATCGCTGTGGATTGCTTTTAAATCCCTCAAAAAGCATTTAAGTCCGCTGGATATACGTTACTGGAGCACGGTGCCGTTCCGTCTGGGCGATCTGGTGGTCAAATATTCACTAATCCCTTGCTCGGACTATCAGACCACCCAGGTGGTGGATGCCGGTGAAAACCAGTTGCGCGCCGCTCTCAAAGTGCATTTGCAACAAGCTCCCGCGTCTTTTCATTTTGCCGTGCAAAAACAAACCGATCCGGCATCCATGCCCATCGACGATGCCTCAGTCATCTGGGATGAAGCAGCGTCCCCATTCATCCCGGTTGCCACTATAAAGATTGAAAATCAGGATTTTGACAATCCCGACTCATTAGCTACCTGCGAACGCAGCAGCTTTAATCCCTGGCAAAGCCTGGCTGCACATGAACCGCTGGGGAGAATGAATCAGGTTCGCCGTTTGGTTTACGCCAATGCCGCGCAATTGCGGAATAATAAAAATAAGGAGTAACGAACATGAATAGCACCGTAAATAACTGGTTGAGAAAATCCCGTGAAGAACTCGATGAAATCTATCGTAATGCCGAACCTGGCAACATTCCGGAGGGTGATACCAAGGGCACCGCAATCCTGGCTGGTTCGGCCTTCGCAAAGATAGTTGCTTTTTTGGCCGGTGTTCTTGACTGGCAGGGGAAAATATTTGATGTGTTTTGTCCGGGTGGTCAAGCGGGTCTGTTGGTCAACAAGGTAACCCCTTTCAGCCTGACTTTTATTGTCGCCAAGGTCTATCGTGACCTTAGCTGGCTGGACGGAAAAGAGACTATTGTCATTGATTATTCCAGGACCTCGTTCTTTGCCAAGGCCATTCGTGATGAAATTCGCGAAGTCGAGCCCGGTGTCTACCTGGGTAAGGTGTGGTGGGGTAAAAAACGTATTCTGGATTTCGCCCTGACACAAGGTGATGCCGCCGATTAAGGAGTCGTTTAATGTTTAGCTAGAGGCAAAAAAACTATGACACCTCAATCCAACTTTATGATTGTCGCTGCTATTCATGATGGTCAGATAGATAAGCTGCGTGCCTTGCTGGCCACCATGAACAAGTCCGTCGGGCTTGCTGATCCCGGTAACAAACTGTTGCCATTCGGTCGTTTTGACCGTTTGCATTTTGCGCGCTTTATCATTATTGAAGCAAAAACGGCCGATGAAATAAAAGCCTTTGGTATCAGGCCAAGACTGTGGCAGCCAGCGCTGGCATTTATTGGCGACTGTGACGGCGATAGGGATTCATTTCTGGCAGAGCTCGTGGAGCATGCAGGAGCGGGGCTGGATCAACTATTTTCATTTTGCGTCGGCTATCCTGACCCAAACAGCGAGGGACTGCTGGCATGGATGAAAAGCCATAATGTTGAGCCTGCAGCCAATTACGTTAACTGGCTGGGTCGAACCGTCAGGCAAGTACATGAAGAAGCGGCCCTGCATCGCAGTTTGTCGACCTGTTTACAAACAATCGTCGATGAGGTTGGCAGGGAAAATGCGCGTATCTTACGACAAAAACTCTTGTCTCATGTCGAGATGGAAAAGCTCGCAGGCAGGCTCACACTAGCGCCGTCGGCATCCACACCCTGTTCATGGAGAATCCGCAACCTGCTACACAAGATCGGCGTCCCGCTGATTCTGCTGCTGTTGTCGCCATTATTTTTAGCCATCGCGCCTTTCTTTGCTTTGCGTTTACGGATGCTGGAACGCTCCGATCCTGAACTTTTTATCCGGCCTACTCGCGAACATATAACAGAATTGTCAGTGCAGGAAGACCACGACGTCAGCAATCAATTTAATGTGTTTGGCGATATAAAGCCGGGGCTGTTCCGTTTGTTGACCTTCAAGTTTTTAATGCTGTTGACCGACTATGTTGCCAGACATATCTACAACCATGGTTTTCTCACCCGGATCAGAACCATTCACTTTGCGCGCTGGGTGTTTATGGATGATAACCATAGAGCTTTTTTTGCCAGTAATTATGATGGCAGCCACGAAAGTTACATGGACGACTTCATTAACAAGGCCGGCTGGGGACTGAATCTTGCCTTTGGTAACGCGGTAGGTTATCCCACTACACGATGGCTAATTAAAGAGGGTGCAGAACGGGAGCAACAATTCAAAGCCACCCAACGGCGACATCAGTTCCGGTCGGAGGTCTGGTACAAGGCCTACCCGGACTTAACGGCCACTGATTTAGCGCGTAATAGCCGTATTCGACAAGGCGTGGAAATCCGTCAGTCGAGTGATGCGGAAATCCGCGATTGGCTAAGCCAGATCTGACCAGGGAGTGAGGGTAATGAAGAGTTCCAGCGAATTTAATTTTGACGACCTGCAGGGACTACTGCGCTTCGGTCATGGAAAATTAACCGACAGCTGTTTCCTGCTGCTGAATATTAAGGATGCCGATGCCGCAAAACAGTGGCTAAGCGCCGCTCCTGTCACCAATGCCATGGCAAACCCTCACCTTAAAACGGCGTTGCAGATTGCCTTTTCTATTGAAGGTCTGCTGGCCTTGGGCATAAAAGACTCCCTTATTGAAGGATTTTCCGATGAGTTCATTACCGGCATGTCCGGCAATGAAAGTCGCTCTCGCCGCCTGGGCGATGTCGGCGCCAACGCTCCGGAATATTGGGACTGGGGTGGTGATGCGACACAAGTGCCGCATCTACTGTTGCTGCTTTATGCCGCCAAAGGCGGCATAAAAGCCTGGCGAAAAAAAGTGGAAGGTAAAGATTTCTCATCGGCATTTGAGTTGCTGCGCCAATTACCTACCCTGGATATTGGGCAGATTGAACCTTTCGGATTTGCTGACGGTATTAGTCAACCAAGCGTTGACTGGTCACAACAACAAACTACCGACACGCATGATCGTGACCGCTACTCCAATTTGCTGGCTGTCGGTGAAGTGGTGCTCGGCTATCCCAATGAATATAAACAATATACCGCCAGACCACTCATCGACCCCAAAACAGACCCGATTGCAGCTGATCTTCCCACTGCAGAAGACCAACCTAAATTTAAAGATTTCGCACGTAATGGCACCTACCTTGTGCTGCGACAGCTGGATCAGGATGTGCCGGGTTTCTGGCAGTTTATCGAAAAGGAAGCGGAGGCTGATCCTGAAAAACGTACACAGCTTGCTGCTGCGATGGTCGGTAGACAGCGTAACGGCTCACCGCTGATGCCGGAATCCGTTGAAGACATCCCCGGAATCCCGAGCAGCGACCACCTTAATCACTTTACTTATCAGGGTGATCCAGTCGGAAACAGATGCCCGATAGGCGCGCATATTCGTAGGAGCAATCCCCGTACCGGCGATTTACCTTCCGGTAGCAATTGTATTTTTAGCCGATTGATTAAAATCCTGGGGTTCGGGTTAAAGCGTCCGGATGAAGACCTGGTGGCATCCTCCCGTTTTCATCGTTTACTGCGCCGAGGTCGAGGCTATGGCCCTGTGCTTGCACCGGAAGATGCGGTCAAACCGAATGCACCTGCCGCCGAACGCGGGCTGCAATTTATCTGTTTGGTAGCCAATATTTCCCGGCAGTTTGAGTTTGTTCAGAACGCTTGGTCTATGAGCAGCAAATTTGGCGGCGTTCAGCACGAGCGAGATCCATTATTGGGCCATCGTGAGCCCTTAATGAGTGGCGCTGACACGGACCAATTCAATCGTCCCGATCCGGCGGGGCCGGTGCTGAAAACCTGTCATCTACCGCAGTTTATTACCTTACGCGGCGGTGGTTATTTCTTTATGCCGGGGCTTAGTGCATTGAAATACATCGCAGCCATGCCGACCAACAGGAGTGATGAAACATTATGACAATCAAGACCTGCATACTGAAGGCTATTCACCGGTTTTTGTTGCAAATTCTGTATTTTGAACGTCGACTGGAACCCTGGTTTCGTCCGCAACTGAATTACCTGTTCAGGGAGTCCGGCGTCAGGCTGGTTCAATATTTAATCAACCGCCTACGTAAAAATGAAGGCCTGAAAATAGCTGAGGAAAAGTTTGATCCGGATGAAGAAGAAAGCCTGAATAACATCATCGACCAGATGTCCGATCAAATGCGCGGTCGCTTCAAACCTGGCGGCTATGAACGAGGCGGCAATACCAAAACCCACGGCGTGGTGCGGGCGACGGTCACCATCCACGACAATCTGTCGGAACGTTGCCGTATAGGCATTTTTGCCGATCCGCGAAGTTATCCGGCCTATGTGCGCTACGCCGGTCCCGGCCCGAATGTACCTTCAGATATTCAGGATGTCGGTTTTTTGAGTATGGCGGTGAAAGTCATGGGCGTGCCCGGGCAAAAGCTCATGGATGAAGAAAAATTTACCCAGGATTTTATTACCACCAGCGGCGGGCCGACATTTGTAACACCCAATACCCGGGAAAACGCCAAGCTGCAATACTGGAGCCTGGTGGATATGACGCTTTACTACTTCATCAACCCATTCGACTCCCATTTTCTCGACATGGCGATGCAAAGCCTGTGGAATGAAACCCAGTACAACCCGCTGGAACGGCGTTACTGGAGCTGCACTCCCTATCTGCTGGGCGAAGGCCAGGCGGTGATGTATTCATTCGTGCCGAAAACCGATGTTATCTACAGAAAAATCCCGGGATTACCGTTTGGCAAGGTGCCGTTTAATTATCTGCGGGAAAACATGATCAAAACCCTGAACGAAAAAGATGTGGAATTTGATTTGATGATTCAGTTTCAAACCGACCCGCATTTAATGCCTATCGAAGACAGCTCAGTACGCTGGCCGGAAAAATTGTCCCCATTCATCCCCGTTGCCACCGTGCATATACCGAAACAGCAATTTGAATCGGAGGCGCTGATTGAATTTACCAAACGCCTGAAAATGAACCCTTGGCATTGTTTGCCTGAGCATCGACCATTGGGTAATTTAAACCGGGCACGGTTTAGGTTATATCGTGAGTTATCCAATTTTCGTCAGCAAATGAATCAGACGACACATCTGGAACCGACTGGGGATGAGAAATTCGATTAAATGTTTCAACACAAAGTTTTAGTTTGAATGTCTTAAGGGAACCTCTAAAAATTATCCATTCATGCTTCGACAGACTCAGCACGAACGGATAAGTAATTGATTCAATAAGACAACCGTTCGCACTGAGATGTCGAAGTGCAATTTTTAGAGATTCCCTTAAAAGCCTAGTTTCATTCATGGTTCAACTGTCAGACCGGCTCACACGAAATGTATCGATTTATAGATGACATCCATATTTCTAACCTCTGAGGGGCGAGCTTGTCGAACAGTCAAAGTGCAGTATTTTCGAGGTGTTCTTATGTAGGGTAAGCCCAGAAGTAACCAACAATGAGAGAAATAGCCATGTCTAAATCCATCAACTCACTTCCCCTAATGATTTTGATGGGCTGCGCGGCCATTGCCACGCCATTTAACGCATCCTCGCAATCCAATGCCCTGTATCAACGAGATCTGCAAAACCCGGCTACCTCGCCATTAGGCGGTGGCTTTGTAAGCAATGAGGCCAAGCAGTTGCTGGAGTTGTGTATTGAGCTTAATAATCAGGATGATCGGGGCAAAAGCGCGGATCCCCAATATGAAGCAAAACCGGGCAATTGGAGCATTACTTTTGATAGTCGCCATCCCGGCAATATGGAATGGAATAAAAAATGGCCCCATCCAGCAAGCGGAGCGGATCCCAATAACGTGGAAACAAACGGCTTTGGCCCCTTCAATAATGCCTGGCTGTTGTTGAAATCGAAAAGCGACCCCGCCCAGTATGCGATTGCAATCCGAGGCACCGTAGGGGAAACACGCAGCATCATTGCTGACGCACTGATTACCACGACACCGGCTCAATCAGGTATTAAGCTGCACGATGGCAGAGTATTGCCAATCATCTTTGCGGCTACCCCGAAAGCTGAGCTACATCTGGGCTTTGCCTATGCTGCATTTACCATGCTCTTCGAAAAAGAACGCGGCATTCTGGCAAAATTGCGCGAAGCAAAATTGCCGGATAACGCCAAGTTGTTTATTACCGGTCACAGCCAGGGTGCGGCCATTGCTACGCTGGTGCATTCTTTCCTTTATTATGCAATTACCGACCCGGCAGATCGCTACAAGTTAAATCTTCAGTTAAAACAAGCTAACAATTCCGGCATCCAGCTTAAATCTTACCTGATTGCGCAACCCAAACCCGGCAACCTGCAATATGCCGAAGATTTTGCCCGCATTACCAAAGATGTGTCTTATGTTATTAACAACGACCTCGATCCCGTGCCGCAGGTCCCTTTGAGTCTGCAAGTGCCTTCAGAAGTAATTTCCGGTATCGCCTATGAGAACAAAGGCAAAGGCAGTTTGATTGAGCGACTGGTGTTTGATGATATTCAGGCTGTCACCAGTTTTAACCAGAAGATAAAAAACATAGTTGCTCAACGCAGCACTGAAATTATTGTAAGGCGATTTGATGAAAAAAAGATGAATCTTGATTTGCACTATTTTGATGGTGAAAAAAGCCCAGCTGCTATGCCTGCCACGTCTCTTAATTACATCCTGGCAGGTCAGTTAATACCGTTATTCGGCCAAGAAAATGGCGGCGATCTGTATCCACGCGTTAATAATGATCCGGATGTTTTACTCCACCATCATGCGACCAGCTATCGCAAGCTAATACAGCATCAAATTCCTTAAGGAGATGGTGTGATCAGCGTTGGTTAAAACCAATCTGCATAAAAATAACAATACAGGGGAAGTCATGAACGATAACGCCGAAAACAAAATTGCAGTCAGACAGGAATGGCAACAAGCCTTCGAGGCAGAATTCAAGCACATCCGCGCACGCCGCGATGGCTCCTATTCAAGCAATGACACAGCCCAGGCGCCAGACAATCTGGTAGGGCTGGCCTTTTCCGGCGGCGGCATTCGGAGCGCCACATTCGGCCTGGGGGTGCTGGAAGCGCTCAAAAAGTTCGATTTACTCAAGAAGGTCGATTACCTGTCGACCGTTTCCGGTGGCGGATATATTGGCGCCTGGTTAAGCGGCAATTGCAAGCGTACTGCCGAGCATAACAAAGAGAACCAAGCACCGGAACCTGACTGGCTATCTCCCAATGCCGATTGGCAAGCATCCGTCGACCATTTACGCCGCTACTCCAATTATCTTTCGCCCAAGCTAAGCCTTTTGAGCGCGGACACCTGGTCGATGGGCACTATTTGGCTGCGCAATACCTTGTTGGTGCAAGTCATGGTGATTCTAACCATTGCGGCATTACTGCTATTACCTCGACCGCTATATGTTGCTTTCGATAAATGGACCTATGGCAGCCCTGTTCAGTGGCTAACCATTTTTTTATATATTCTGGCGGTCGTCGGCATTGGGGGTAACTTGCTGCGCTTGAATCACCCCAATAACTGGTTTCTGACTATCGAAAATTGGCTGCCAGGCGTTGCAGGCGCATTTGCCTGTCTGCTGACCGCATGGCTTATTGGCGTTTCTGCCAATTTCGACTTGTTCGCGCCTCATATTGATAATCCTTATATTGCTGGAGTTATTGCACTTTTATTAGTTGTCGCCGGCTTTTTCCTACAACCGGCGGGCTTACGAATACTTAAAATATTTTTGCACGGCAATAACTCGCCTAAAGAAGTCAATTACACGCAAGCTTATGTGCAGGCACTGGTGGTATTGCCGATGCTGGTGGTGGGTTTTCTGGTTACGGTGATTCTGAAAGGAGAACTTCGGTACGATGTGGGTAAAGCTTGCGATAAAGCCCTGGACGCCGCGTGTGCATTTGCCCAGCTGGACAGCTTTGGCGGTTTCTTTGCCATTGCCTGGAAGCAATGGCCGTTACCGCTGTCAGTTGTCTTTGCTTCACTTTGGCTGCTGTCGTTTTGTTCGGTGCGAACTTGCCGCAATAAAGGCTGGCTGATCGCCCTAATGGCTCCGATCCCCGTTATGCTGGTATTGCATGCGCTACTCTCCGTCATTATGGTGGTACTTCATGGCTGGAAGCTCGAAGTAGGAGGAAATGCCGGGCAATGGCATAGCTTTGTCTGGACTCCGGCGATGATTTTGTTTTCTTTCTCAATCACCGTCATAGCGTTACTAGGCATGTTAGGGCGCCAATCGAACGAAGACGTGCGCGAGTGGTGGAGCCGTTTCGGTGCCTGGCTTGCCATTTATGGTTTTGGCTGGATGATGGTTGCCGTCACTGCTGTATACGGTCCCTTATTAATTGCGATGCTCATCGATAATGGGCCTTGGAAAACCATAGGCAGCGGCTGGGTAGGGGCAACATTGGCGGGAGTTTTCGCAGGTAAATCAGCATCTACAGGCGGAACAGCCAACAAAGCAATGAGTGCAATACCCAAGGAACTGTTAGCAAAAATTGCTCCGTTTATCTTTATTGGCGGTTTGCTGGTGGCAATATCAATGGCGTTGCATCTCATCATCGCCGTCAATTCCGGAGCAACTATTCCCATATTGGCATTGATACATGCTATTTCGAAAGATGGAATGCATTGGCAATTACTGAGTAATGCCAATCCGGTTATTACCTGGTACGTGATTTTAGGCTGTATCGCTTGCGTTTTACTGCTTGCCTGGCGTGTTGATATTAACGAATTCAGCCTCAATGCCTTCTACCGCAGCCGGCTGGTGCGCTGTTATCTGGGGGCAACCCGTTTTCGTCCCGGCGAACGCAAGCCGCAAAACTTCACCGGTTTCGATGACAATGACGACTTGCAACTGGCAACACTGGTTGACGGCAATCAAACTCAAGCCCCATCGGGGCCGTTGCATATTGTCAATTGTGCATTAAATCTGGGTGGCTCATCTGATCTCAGCTTGCATACCCGGCACAGCGCTATATTTACGCTAAATCCACTATTTTGCGGTAGTCGCTATCGAAAAAGGGACCAATCGGGCAATATTCAGGAAATAGGCTATGCGTCCACGGCTCTATTTGGCGGAGCCAAAGACCAGCCAACTCTGGGTCAGGCGATTTCTGTCTCGGGTGCTGCAGCAAGTCCTAACATGGGTTATCACACTTCACCTGCAGTCGCTTTTTTAATGACATTGTTTAATGCACGACTAGGTTGGTGGTTTCCCAATCCTAGCAAATCCCGCCTGAATCAGCCCGCGCCTACGTTTAGCTTGGACTATTTGATGAGAGAGTTGTTCGGGCTCGCAAATGAGAAGTCCGAATACTTGGCAATTTCCGATGGCGGACACTTTGAAAATCTGGCAGCGTATGAGCTTGTTAAACGCAAATGCCGGGTAATCATTATCAGCGATGGGGAATGCGATCCCAATCTGCAATTTGAAGGACTGGGTAGTTTAATTCGCATGTGTCGGGTTGACCTGAATGCAATCATCGATATTGATGTGCGTACGATTCATCCAGAAGATCAATCAGCGTGGAGCCGCAACCGTTGTGCTGTGGGCACCATAAACTATGACGATGCATCATCGGGCACATTGATCTATATAAAAGCATCGATGAACGGCCATGAAGATACTCCCGTGATGCAATACAAATCGGCTCACCCGGACTTTCCGCACGAATCCACCGGCGACCAGTTTTATGGGGAAGACCAGTTTGAAAGCTATCGAAATCTGGGCTTCAGTATTACTGAACAACTCTTCAATCCAGTCAAGGATGAGCCAATCATCGGTAATTTAGCCGAAAAATTAGCAGCCATTTGTTCCCCAACATTACCTAACTCCAGCCAGTTTACTCATCATGCCAATCACTTAATTAAGCTTTGGTCAAAATTGGGTGGAAATGAGGGGCTAAAAAGTCTGGATTCAGAATTAACTGCCAAATGGCCGAATGATTCAAGCCCCGAATTTCGTTCCGCTTTTTATCTTTGTAGCGAAATGATCCAGTTGATGGAAAACGTATATCTGGATTTAAGCCTGGAAGAAACATGGTTTCATCCAGATAATCAAGGTTGGCGTACTTTATTCAAGCAATGGGCGGCCTCAGTGCAGATGCAACAAACCTGGCAACTCACGGCTCAAAATTATGGCCTGCGCTTTCAGTATTTTTGGGATCGTCATCTAGTAACTCACTGAGCAGGCAGGGTTTCCTTGTATACATGATGCGATTGAGTCTATTGATTCCCTTGCTTAATCAGGATAGAAACATGAAAGGTCTACTTATTCGATATGCCTACATTTTGATTACTTTGATACCCGTATCAATCTATCTCATGAGTTTTTGCTTGTTTGAAATCAATTCAGAGAGCAGTTTAAAAATAAAGACGATGATTGTTGAATCCGTTAGCGGCCATCAGGCGACGCCGGCATTGATGATTATTGAGTATAAAGCCAGAGTTTTATGGCTAAGTAGCAGCTTATTATCGATCACCGCATATTTGATTGCATTGACGTGGAGTGTGGTGACCGTTAACCGTTGTTGCCAGAAAAGTCATCTAACTAAAATGAGTATTATAGGATTTGCGATTTTGTCTCTGACATTATTGCAAATTGGTAGGGCAGATTCTGAAAGCGCCATGTACAACAGTATCTTCGATACAACTTATCATGCATTAAAGGTATCAACATTAATTACTCACCTGTTGTTAGATAAAATTTTTATTATCATCAATATCGTTAATGTTTTGGCAGCAGTTACTCCGGTTTTTATCTTGATAGCGATATGCAGCACTATTTCTACGCCTATTGAAATGAGCGCACAAAAACCGGAGTTCTTTATGAAACGGATGACTTACATGAAGCAGGGCATTATGGTTGGTTCAATAGTGCTGCTGTTTGGCATTATCCATATGGTCGCATGGATGCAATGGCCAGCTGCGATGCTTGAAGAATCTGAATTAAAAAAAGCGGCTTTAAATGCCTTTGCCGCAATTTCTCAATATTGGGGAATTACATTTTCACTGCTTTTGATTTGTCTTTACGCTGCCGCGGCAATATATTGGCAAGCACAGGTGAAAGCAATACTACTTATAACGCAAGCAGATATTGATATTAATAAGTGGATGGAGGATAACGGTTTTACCGTGTCATGGCAAAAACATGTGCTGCAATTAAGCGCTATGTTAACGCCGTTTCTCGCAGGTTCGTTTAGTTCAGGGATTGAGATGCTAACAATGCATTAAAAAATGCGCGATCTAATTATGTTGGATAATCGGCCTGAAACAGTATAAATATTGTTTTATTGTGTCTTAACTCGAGGGGGAATAGGATGGAATTTTTGGAAGTCAGATTTCATGAAAGTCGGCCGGTGATTATCGATGACCATGAACAAGGCAAAACAAATCTGGTCATAGAGCTGGCTGGCGGTTTACACACTATTTCGTTGGGTGGAAAAGGCAGTGTTTTCTCTCCGTTACAACAAACAGTGTTTATTAATAATACCAACGTGGTTTCTCCTTATGTCGTATCGTTTACTTAAGCCGTTCATCTCTCGGTTTGCGTTGTTGAGTGTTTGCCTGGTGCTAGGTGCCTGTTCTGCCTCCTACATCGAAAACAGGCAATTACAAAGCTACGATGTTAAGTCCGGGTATCGCTTTCCGGAACCTGGACAAGCAAATCAGGCTAATTCTGACTCCCTTTATATCTGCCTGGCTTTTTCCGGAGGCGGTACACGTGCCGCAGCATTTTCGTATGGAATACTGGAAAAATTACGTGACACAACGATTGTCTGGAAAGGCAAAAAAACAAGGCTCTTGGATGAAGTCGATTGTATATCCGGCATCTCCGGCGGTTCTTTTACTGCGGCTTATTATGGGCTTTACGGTGATCGCATATTTAAGGATTACCGTTCACGCTTTCTCGAACGTGACGTCCAGCATGAGCTGTTCATGAGCGCGCTAAATCCGCTGAATTGGCCGAGACTGGCTTCGCCCAAGTTCAATCGCATTGACCTGGCCACGGAACTTTATGATGACACTATTTTTGATCATCATACTTTCGCAGATCTGATTCATAAGCAAACCAAACCGTATATCATCCTGCATGCTACTAATCTGGCCAGCGGAGAACGTTTCGAATTCACTCAGGATGAATTCGATTTGCTCGGTTCCGACTTGGCAACGTTTCCGGTCGCTCGTGCGGTTACCGCGTCGTCCGCCTTTCCTTTTCTACTCAGTCCGGTAACCTTGATAAATTATCCTGAGCCCAAGAATTTCAAAGTGTCCGCTGATATTGAAAATGGTTTAGCCAGTTACGCCGGAGACCGGCGGCAATGGCACTGGGCTGTCCGGCAAAATGACTATCTGGATAAAGCAGGAAAACCCTACGTGCATCTGATGGATGGCGGTCTGTCCGACAATATAGGAATTCGCGCACTGGAAAACGCTTTTCGTTGGGGAGCAATACGCCGTGGCATCAATAATAATCGGATAGAAAAATTTGTTATTTTGGTGGTCAATGCTAAAACCGATGAGCAGGACTCCATCAGTCAAAACTCCGTTCCCCCGGAGTTGCCGGAGGTAGCCTATAAAACCACCACCATTGCGTTGGACAATTACAGTTTCGAAAGCATCGAAACCATTCGCGACCTCAATAAACAGCGTAAACAAACCCAGGATACATTGGCGGTTTGTAATAGCAGATTGAAAGCGTGTCAAGGCAATGAATTTCCGGAACTGAGCGGAAAAATCGACCCGGTGGTTATCGATCTTAACTTCGAGAATATTCAGGATCCCATGCGACGCAAACAACTTTTAAGTCTACCAACCAGTTTTTCGTTGTCGGAAGAGGCCGTAAAACAATTGATTGATGCTGGTGCCTTGTTGCTGGATACCTCACCTGAGTTTCAATTATTATTGAAAGATCTTAATCCAGGATCGGGAAATGAATGACAAGCAATATTTTCTTGCTGCCTTTTCAGACTTTTTTAAAAAAAAGCCGCGAAATTCGCGGCTTTGAAATTTTGGAGCGGGAAACGAGATTCGAACTCGCGACCCCAACCTTGGCAAGGTTGTGCTCTACCACTGAGCTATTCCCGCATTTATGAAGTATTTAATATAGTGGAGGCTGCGAGCGGAATCGAACCGCTGTAGATGGCTTTGCAGGCCACTGCATAACCATTTTGCTACGCAGCCAAATCAAACTAAATAAAAAAGCCGCGAACTTCGCGGCTTTGAAATTTTGGAGCGGGAAACGAGATTCGAACTCGCGACCCCAACCTTGGCAAGGTTGTGCTCTACCACTGAGCTATTCCCGCGTCTTAACTTGTCCAGCTATTATAGTTTTTTTAATTTCTTCGTCAACTTTTATTTTTAATTATTGTATATCAATTGATAAAACCCAGCCTTCTGTTCCTTGGCATTCACCTTCTTCAATCCTGATTTTGCCGAATACGTTTTTCTTGGTGTAAGCGTCTTGTAATTCGGTGAGCGTGATTGAAGTGCCTTGGGCAATTTGGCGGCAAGCTTCTTTTTTAGTGTCATCTTCGCTGTCATCATAAGCGGCAATTGCGCCAGGAACGGAAACTAAGCGAATGGGTGATGCTACTTCATAGGCGTTCGGGTTTTTTAACGTGTATTTTTGACCGGTGACCAAGTTTTTAGGGGCGGATGATATAACTGGTTTGGAGTCTCCACCACTGACGATAATGATTCCGATCAGTAAAACAACACCGCCAATAGCGCCGAAAAAAACTTTTGGATTGCTTTCTTTTAGATTGAGTAGGTTGGCAGTCAGGCCGTTTAAATTGTTTGAGGTGGGTTCCGCTGTTTGGGTGGGACTTTCAGCGGGTTGAGCCGCTTGGTTGGCGGTGTCAGTCGAAGTAGTAGTTGAATTGTTGTTTTCTTCTTCACTCATTTCTTATCCTCACAATGTTGTAGTTTTTATTATATTTGGCCCGATATCTATCGACTTAAGCCCGACCAAAAGAAAGCGTTGCTTGCTAGTCAGTAAATTCCATTATTTAAAATCTACCAACAGGCTCGCCAACTTACCACGATGAAAAAACATTTCAAGTGCAATATTTATATCTCATTTGAAATTGGCTAAAAATTAGCCAGAAAAAATCGTTAAAAATTGAGATAGCAAGTAAAAGCGGAAAGTAGCGAGGTGAAGGGGGTGAAATTATTCAGGCAACCCCTTCAAGTGGCTAAAGCTGGTTTTTATTGATGTACAGTCAATGGCGCGTCAGTTAAAACTGTCGCATTCACTGCGGCACTTGTTGCTGAACAAGCCGGATGGCCCCAGCCACTGGCGCTTTTGCCGGTTACGGTGTCAATGTCAAAGATTATGTTGTCTTTATTTGCAGTGCCAACGCCTGCTGGAACGTGGTCAAGCTCTAAGGCATGACGAGCTCGCCAGGCTATATTGTGATCAGCACATGAACTGTCGCCGCTAACACCTATTGCGCCAACTAACTTTTGGCTGTGGTCATACAATGCTAAGCCCCCACCAAATACGTTAACGCCACCAATTTTATTTCCCACTAATGGATCATTTTTTTGTCCATAGTTTTTAGATGGGCCTTTGTAAGCTGCGGCTACATTGACG